>JBBKXQ010000049.1:0-103958 GCA_037969565.1 Acidimicrobiales bacterium
CCGGCGCCGGCCACGAAACCCGACTGCCATCCCAAGGTGAGTGCCAGTGCCGGGACCGCAAGTCCACCGAGAAGTGTGGCCGTCGGCATGCCGCTCTGCTTCAGTGCCAAGGCCATTCCCAGTCGCTCGTCGGCGAGACGATCAGCCAGCATCAAGTTGGCGGCAGGCTGGGTCAGTGCATTGGAAGCGCCGGCGACGAGGAGCAGAAGCGTCAGTGAGAGGGGCGAGCGAGCGAGCAGGGCGATAGAGAGCCCGGTGACCACGGTCATCGAAAGGCCGACGCGCATGGCGCCCGGACCACCGAGGCGTTGTGCCACCTGGCCGAGCAGGGCCGATCCGATCGCGGCGCTGAGGAAGAATGCGCCGATGGCCAGGCCGAGTTGGCGCTCGGACAAGTCGATCGAGTCGCGGAGTTGAACCGCGACGGCACCCGTGAGAAACGCCGGAAACACGCTGGCCGTGGTTCCGATGATGGCCGCCGACACGACACGCCGTTCGTCAATGGTGAAGCGGCTCGTCAAGACCCTCACCCTACGCGTGCTTCGGTGAACACTAGGGTGCCCAATCGTGAGGTTTTCGTATCTAGATGCAGCTCCGCCGATCGCAATCTCGCATCGGGGCGGCAATGAGGTCGCACCCGAAAATACGGCGGCCGCCTTCGAACATTCTCTGTCCCTCGGGTACCGCTATCTCGAAACCGACGTGCACCTCTCGTCCGATGGGATCCTCGTTGCTTTTCACGATGCCGACCTCGCACGAATCGCCGGTCTTCCGGGGTCGATCAACGATCAGACGTGGGATGTCCTGCAGATGATCGACCTCGGTGACGGAAACCGGATTCCCACGTTGGCCGAGCTGCTCGTGAGTTTTCCCGATGCTCGGTTCAACATCGATCCGAAGGCCGACAACACCGTCGAACCACTGGCTGATCTGCTGGAAGAACTCGGCGCAGTCGATCGAGTCGGTATCGGGTCGTTCGACGATGCTCGTATCTCGCGGCTCCAGGAGCGACTCGGCCCTGGCCTCTGCACGTCGCCGGGTCCGGCGGAACTCTTCGCCTACATCAGTGCCGACGTGAAGCCGACCGTCGCCTTCGCCACCCATGGCTGTCTGCAGATTCCGCCCCGCTTCGGCCAGTTCGAACTCAGCGCCGGCCTGCTCGGTTCGGCCCACGATCTGGGTCTTCAGGTTCATGTCTGGACGATCAACGAGCCGGCGCAGATGCTGGAGCTCCTCGATCTGGGGGTGGATGCCGTGATGACCGACCGGGTCGCCGTCCTGAAAGATGTCTTGATCGAGCGCGATCAGTGGTCGCCATATCCGGAGAAGCTGACGTGATCCGAACCGAAAATGCCCGACTTTCTGCTGGGGGCATGGTCTGCACTGTCGACCATCTGGCGTCGGTGGCCGGCGTCGAGATGTTGGCCGCCGGCGGAAATGCAGTCGACGCCGCGGTGGCGGCCTCGGCCGCGCTGGCCGTGACGACTCAGAACATGTGTGGCATGGGTGGCGATTTGTGGGCCCTCGTTCACGTTCCCGGTCGAGCCGAACCCTTTGCGCTGAATGCGTCCGGCTGGGCAGGGGTTGGGTCCGACGCCGCGTCCATGCGGGCCGAAGGGCTCACCGCCATGCCGTTTCGAGGTGACATCCGCACTGTGCCGGTGCCTGGTTGCGTCGATGGGTGGACGGCACTGCACGAGCGGTTCGGGGCGCTCTCGCTCAGTGACGTGTTGGCACCGGCCAAGCGGTTGGCCTCGTACGGTTTTCCGGCCTCGCCGATTCTCAGCCGCATGGCTCCGCTGATCGCCGAGGTCGATGGAGCCAGTGATTTCGTGATCGATGGATCGCCTGTCGGTCCTGGGCAGATGGTGACCAGACCAGGGGTCGCACGATCGCTCGACGCAATCGTCGACCGAGGCCGAGCCGGATGGTACGAAGGCGAGTTCGGCGAGGCGTTGATCCGGATCGGCAACGGCCTCTACGGCGACACCGACCTCACCCATCACCACGCCGAGTGGGTCGAGCCGACCGGAGCCGATGCGTGGGGCCACCGACTCTGGACCGTCCCGCCCAACTCTCAGGGATATCTCTCGCTCGCAGGGGCGGTCATTGCGCAGGGTCTGGCTCTGCCCGGCGATCCCGCCGACCCGCAATGGGCCCACCTCTTGATCGAGTCGGCGAAGCAGGCGGCCTTCGACCGGTCCGCCGTGCTGTTCGACGGAGCCGACGGAGCCGCTTTGGTCGACGAAGGCCGACTGGGTTCTCGGCGGCAGAGAATCGACGCTTCGCGAGCGCTGGACGTTCACCCGCCAACGGCCGGCGGCGGGACGATCTATCTGTGTACGACCGATGCCGACCACATGGGTGTCTCGTTGATCCAGTCGAATGCGGCCGGCTTCGGGTCACACCTGGCCGTGCCCGAGGTGGGCGTCTTCCTCCACAATCGAGGCCTGGGTTTCTCCCTGGCCGAGGGACATCCCGCCGAGCTGAGGCCAGGAAAGCGGCCGCCGAGCACGTTGGCCCCAGCGCTTGCAACCCGTCCGGATGGAACGCTTCGCGCCGTCTTCGGCTGCATGGGCGGCGACGCACAGCCCCAAGTCGTGCTGCAGATGGCGGCCCGACTGTTGCAGGCCGAGCAAGACCCGGGACGGGCCGTCACCGGCCACCGCTTTGCCTTCACCATCCCCGCCGCAGTGGGATTCGATACGTGGTCGACTGGCGCCCCTCTCACTGTCGCCATCGAAGAAGGTTCGGGTTGGGCAGACCAACTGAGATCCAAGGGTCACCGGATCCAGGAGCGGCCTTGGGGTCTCGGCCTGTTCGGTCATGCCCAGATGATCGACGTCTTCCGCGATCACGTGGCCGGTGTCGCCGATCCTCGGGCTTTGGTGGGCGCCGCGATCGGTCGCTGAGGCCGAGTCCCCGCCCGCGGCTCCCGGGTTCGACCGGTCATGACGACGCAAGAGTAGGGACGCGTCAAGCGTCGGAATCGTCAAGCGTCGGAATCGGGATCAGCAAACTTCGGAGCCCGTTTCTCGAAGAACGCTCGCACCGACTCCTTCTGATTTGCGCTGCCGATGAGGCGTCCGATCTCGGCTCGTTCGAGAGCAAAACCGTCGGCGACCGATCGTTTCGGGGCCTGGTTGAAGAGACGCTTGGCCGCTCGCACCGCGTGGGGCGATTTCTGGGCGATCTCGACCGCCATCTCGTGGGCTGCGGCCAGTGGGTCGTCGGCGAGATGGGTGACCAAGCCGAGTGCCTTGGCCTCTTCGGCGCCGACCATTCGCCCGCTGAAGGTCAGATCCTTGGCCACGTCGATCCCGACCAGATTCACGAGGGCCTGGGTGCCCGTCATGTCGGGGATCAGTCCCCATCTGATCTCGAGGACCGACATCTTGGTGTCCGGTCCGGCGATCCGGATGTCAGCGCCCAGAGCCAACTGAATTCCTCCGCCCAGGGCGTGGCCGCGTAGGGCGGCGATCACCGGTACCGGCAACTCGGTCCAGCCGTAGACGGACTGCTGGGCGTGGTGGGTGATCCGGCCCGCTTCGAGTTCGGTGACTCCGCCGACCGGCCGCGACTTCGGAGCATCAGCCATGCCCTGGAAGCTGCCGAAGTCGAGACCGGCGCAGAACGACCGACCCTCACCGGAAAGGACGACGGCCCGAACCGAGCCATCCGTGGCGAGGGAGTCGCTCGTTTCGACGAGTGCTTTGAACATCGCCGAGTCGAGCGCGTTCATCTTGTCGGGCCGGTTGAGCCGAACGTCGGCGACTCCGGCTTCGTCGATGGAGAGAATGATGCGTGGGGCCGGGTCTTGGGATTCGGTTCCATTCTGGATGGAACGGTCCGCGGTCGAGGAGTCGGTAGCCATGACGGCAGACCTTATGTGATCGCGCCAACCCAAGGACAATGGCGGCAGCCTCGTTCGCAGCAGGGCCGAGCCAGGAGATGGGTGGCCGTCATCACGAACAACCCGGTGGTCGGATCGATGTAGCCCATCTTTCCGCCCTCGACCGCGGCATTGTGGGCCTCGATGCAGGCCTCGTACGACGGGTGATCGCTGGGGAATCGGCTTGGGTGAGGGGTCGAAACGGCGTTCGGCCTGAGCTGTGGCACGGTCACACGGTAAGGAAACGTCCGAGGTTGTCCACAACAAAGTCACACCGTTATCCGACAAATTCACACCGTTGTACGTCTTCCTCCCCACAGGCCGCGTGCTTTAGGGTCGCTTCATGGCTTGCTTCACCGTCACCCTCAACGATCAGACCAACGAAACCATCGCCAACGCCGACGCCTACCAACAGGAGGGTCCACTCATGACCTTCTTCTCACTCGCCGATGGACGCGATGTGATCGACTCGTGGAGTCGGCGTCTCGCCAGCTTCCGAACCGCTGATGTCGTGGCCGTCCGTCGAATCGACGAGACGGTCGACCCGGCCACTCTGGTCACCAATCAGCAGACCACACTGCTCAGGTCCGCATGACCTCGGCGCCGGCAGTGTTGCTGATTCACGGGTTCACCACGTCGGCCAGACGGACGTGGCAGGAACCGGGCTGGATCGACCTGCTCCACGACGCCGGCCGGCGGGTGATCGCGCCCGACCTGTTGGGTCATGGTGGGGCGGCGAAGCCCCATGACGTCGACGCCTACCGGGATGTCGAGAAGCTCGTTGCCTCCGTACTACCGGATGGAGAGCCCGTCGATGCCGTCGGGTACTCGGCCGGAGCCCGGATCCTGTTGTGCCTGGCGGCTGAAGACCCGTCCCGATTCAATCGAATCGTCATCGGCGGCATGGGTGGTCGCCTTTTCGAGAAGCGGGAGGAGAATCCGATCCTCGACGCCATCGAGGGGAGAGGTGATTCCAGCGACATGGTCGGTCAACATTTCCGCTCGATGGCCGAGGGCGACGGCAATGACCCGAAGGCGCTTGCTGCCTTCATCCAGCGCGAACAACCTCGACTGGATCGAGAGCACATCGCCAAGATCACCTGTCCGACCCTCGTCATCATCGGCGACAAAGATTTCGCCGGTCCGGGCGAACCTCTGGCTGATGCGCTACCGAACGGAACGCTGGTCACCTTGCGAAATGTGGATCACTTCGGCCTTCCCAAGTCGTTTGACTTCGTGGAGAAGGGACTCGACTTCCTGGGAGCGGCGCCGTTCTGAGCAGGGTCAGCCCGTGGCCGGACCGCCCCTGGTGTGGAGCGTGCCGGGTGGGTCGGCGATCCAATCGGCTGACTGGTCCCACGTGCCGTCAAAAACGAGTTCGCTCATGGGCCGTCGACGCACCGGGCCGTGTTTGCCTGCCGGCCTTCCGAGCGGAATGGTTGCCGCAATCGAATGGTCATCGGGGATGGCACAGATACGACGCAGTTCGGTTTCAACGGGTGCATGCCAGCCGGTGAGGACCCCGCCGAAGCCGAGTGCCCGGGCGGCAAGCAGCAGATTTTGGCAAGCCGGGTACACCGAGGCTCCGTCGAAGAGGGTGTCGTGTCGTCGCCGCAGACAAGCCAGCACCACGACGGGTGTTGCTTCGAAGTGATCGACGAAGTGCTGCATCGTGCGAGCCATTCGAGCCTTCGGAGAGTCGTTGTCGGCGCCACTCCCCTGCTCATACCGGTCATCGGCCCGCTTCGAGGCCCATCCCCGGCGGAAGCTCTCGCCCAGCACGGCCTTCGCCTCGACGGCCGCCGGGCCATCGCGCAACACGAGGAACCGAAAGTTCTGGCGGTTGGATCCCGTCGGGGCTCTGGTGGCGGCGAAGAGGATCTGGGCCAGCGCCTCGTCGGTGATCGGCTCGTCGGTGTAGCGGCGAATCGCTCTGGTTGTCGACAATCCCGTGATCAGCGAGACCATCAGGTGTTCTGCGCCGTCATCCCGCCGTCGACGACGAGCACGGTGCCGTTGATGAACGATGCCGCAGGCAGGGTCAATGACAGCACGGCGTGGGCCACTTCTTCAGGAGACCCATAACGTCCGAGCGGCACTCGCCGTCGGGCGAATTTGTCCTTGGCTTCGTCGTCGATTGCGTCCGTCATCCCCGTCCGGATGGGGCCCGGAGCCACGCAGTTGACCGTGACTCCGCGGCGACCGAGTTCGACCGCGAGGCCTCGGGTGAGCCCGATGACACCGTGCTTGGAAGCGGTGTAGGCGGTGATGTACGGGGTGGCGCCGAGGCCCTCGGTGGAGGCGATGTTGACGATCCGGCCTTCTCGGTCGCGCAACAGGTCGTCGAGGCAGGCTCGGATCAGAACCGTGTGAGCTTCGAGATTCACTCCCAACGTGGTTCGCCAAGCGTCGTCGTACGAGTCGGCGTCGATCGGCGCCGGAATACTCACCCCTGCGTTGTTGACGAGGATGTCCACCGGGCCCAGTGCGTGACGAATCGATTCGACTGCGGCCCCCACGCCGGCGCGATCGCTGACGTCGGCCGCGACGCCGCTGACGGCATGGTGACCGGCGTCTGCCAACTCGTTCAGGACGTGATCGATCCCGGTCTGGGTTTGGTCGATGAGACCGACCTTCGCACCTTCATCGGCGAAGAGGTGGGCCATGGCACGTCCCATTCCGGACGCCGCTCCGGTGATGATGACCACCCGTCCCTCGATCGAACGCGAAAGCTGACTCAACCTCGTTGTCATGACGGTGAGGCTAGGTGCCGCACCTCATTCGATTCACATTGCCGGCCCAGACCGTCGAGCTCAGACCGTCGAGCTCAGACCGTCACACCGTGGCGGCGGCGATGGTCATGGCGTGACGGACGAGGCCGATCAGCGTGTCGCGGACGGCGGCTCGGTGCCGGGCGTCGGTGACGACGATCGGAATGTGCAGCGGGATGTCCAACGCCTCGCGGATGTCATCCGGATGGTGCTTGAGTACACCGTCGAACGCGTTGACGGCGACGACGAAGGGCAGACCGGCCCGTTCCATGTAGTCGATGGCAGCAAAGCAATGATCGAGTCGTCCGGTATCGACCAGGACGACGGCGCCGATGGCCCCTCGTACGAGTTCGTCCCACATGAAGTGGAAACGGTCCTGGCCCGGGGTGCCAAAGAGATACAGCACGAGTTCGGAGCTGAGGCTCACTCGGCCGAAGTCCATGGCCACCGTGGTGCTCGTCTTGCTCGTGGCATCGCCGAGATCGTCGACGCCTTCGCTGACCTTGGTCATGGCGGCTTCGGTGGTGAGCGGATCGATGTCGGACACCGTTGCGACGAACGTGGACTTGCCGACGGCGAAGCCTCCTGCGACAACGATCTTGACGGGAATTTGCGATTGATGGGTCGTCATGGGTTCCTCAGAGCGCCTGGAGTCCGTCGAGGACGCGCTCGAGTAGCTGGAGATCGGGTCGGGCAGATGTTTGCGTTGGAGCGGTTTGGGTTCCTACGAGACCCTCATTGACGAGGTCGCCGACGAGAACACGCGCAACCTGGAGGTGGATCTTCAGGTGAGCGGAGATCTCCGCCACCGATTGGGGGTCGGTGCAGAGCTCGAGAATTCGATGTCGTTCCAGCCCTGCGGTCAGCAGTGCTTGATGTCCATCGGGCGTCGTCCGAATCTGGGCTTCGAGTGGGAGATCGACGGCGGCTCTGGTCCTGCCTCCCGTCAGGAGGTAAGGACGGACCCGGAAGGCCGCCTCGCTGGTGGTGCTGTCGCTCATGCCGGCAGAGCAGCCTGGAGTTCGGCGCGCAGTTCGGGTGTGAGGACAGCGCCGGTCTTTTCGACGAGCACGGCCATTTCGTAGGCGACCAGTCCCACGTCAGCTCCGGCTTGGGCCACGGTGGCCAGGAGTGATCCGTCACTGATGCCAGTGACGAAGAGGAAGGCGTTCTCCATCTCGACGATGACGTCGGTGACGGCGCCGCCTCCGAAGCGACCGGCGGCCCCGTAGGCCAAGCCGATGAGTCCTGAAGAGACGGCGGAGAACCGGTCGACGGCGTCGCGGTCGAGACCGGTCGAGGCGGCGATCGGTAGTCCGTCAGACGAGACCACGACAGCTTCGGTCACTCCTGGTACTCGTTCGACGAAGCTGTTCACCAGCCAGTTGATGTTGCTGGCCTGTGTGCTCATCACGCTCATGAGGGTTCTCCGTTGCTTTCAAAGTCTTGTTGGAAGGCGTTCGGGTCGAACGAGTTGTCGCCGAACGAGTTGTCGTCGAAGGGGTTTTCTGCGGGGGTGCCGTCTAGTGACGTGTCGAAGGCACCTGCATCGAAGGCACCTGCTCCATACGGACTTGCGTCGTCGGTGTTGTCACCCGAATAGGCCTCCTCGAGAGAGACCTCGTCGAGAGTGGCTCCACCGAACAGGGCGTCGTCGAACGAGGTGTCGTCGAGAGGGGTGTCTTTGCGAGGATCGTTCAACGGGTCGAAGGAACCGGATTCCGGAGCGGCATCGACCGACTGGGTGAAGTCCGTCGGCATCGGCGGGGTCGCGAGGTCGGCCAACGGCTTTCCCTTCAAACCACTGCGATACCGAGCCAGCATCGAACGAATCTCTTCCGGGTTCCGGACACTTGCGGCGACCGGTCGACCCTCGCTCACTGGAGCGCGATTCTGCGAACGATCTCGTTTGACGAGGCCGCTCGAAGTCCGCTCGGCCTCGGGCTGGAGTAGCGACTCCATCCCGGTATCGAACGACTCACCGGTGGGGATTGCGTCTTCGAGTTTGGACGTCTGACCTCCAACGGCGACGGTTTCGGCCGAAACCTCGAGTGCAGCGGGATCAAAGGTCGGCGTCGTCCAGGGTTCGTCGTTGGCTTCTGCTGCAACCGGCGTCCGGGCCGCGGGCCGACCGAAGATCATCGACGAGGATTCGCTGGGCGCGACCGGCGGGGGAACGTCCTCCGGTGCGGAATCGAAGTTGTTGGTGCCGAGGCCGAGCAATCTGGCCAGCGCGTCGGACTGCGGAACCTGGGCGGCCACGGGCGTCGGGGCCGCTGGCATCGGAGGAGCCTCGGGGACCGAGGGCATCGCCGCGGGCTCGGGCATCGCCACTGGTTCGGGCATCGCCACTGGTTCGGGCATCGGCGGTTGCGCCGCTTGGCCGGTGCCCACAGGAGTGGTCCCCCGTTGCGGCATGGCCGGGGGTGTCCACGGCTCCTCGTCGGGCATGTCGAACGTGGGTGCCGACGGCGACGGGCTCGGTGCAGGCGGGGCCGGCATCGATGTGTCGTCGTTGGCGGGGCTGGTTTCGGTCTGCGGTGTTGCGGGCTCGTCAGAGGGGCGACCACGATCGTGGCTCGGCAGTTCGCGTCCGGCCAGAACCGCCGCAGGAACCTCAGCGATGGCCGTGATGCCACCGCTCGCGGTGTGCATCAATTCGATGTTCACGCCAAGGCGGCGGGCGAGACGTCCGACGACAATGAATCCGAGCGAACGAGTCAGGCCAAGGCCGAGTTCGGGAGGGTTGGCCAAGACCTCGTTGGCATGGGCCAGCTGTTCGGTCGTCATGCCGATGCCGTGGTCGACACAGGAGATCAAGTATGAGCCGTCGGGATGGGTCACACCCGTGACTTCCACCGGGCTGTCGGGCGGGGAGAACTGCGTGGCGTTTTCGAGAACCTCGGAGAAGAGGTGGGCGAGATCGACCGCAGCCTGAGCGCCGATCTGGGCCTCTTCGACGCTGGTCAGTTTGACGTGTCGGTAGTCCTCGATCTCGCTCATTGCCACACGAAGCACGTCCGCAATGGCGACGGGTCCGCCCCGTCGGCGGACCGATTCCGCTCCGGCCAGCACAAGAAGGCTCTCGGCGTTTCGACGCATTCGGGTGGCGAGGTGATCGAGACCGAACAGCTCTTCGAGTCGATCCGGATCTTCCTCACTCGATTCGAGCGCATCGATGACTTCGATCTGGCGGTCGAGCAGGCTCTGATTGCGGCGGGCCAGGTTGACCACGAGTTCGGTCAGTCCCTCGCGGACCACGTTTCGTTGCGCCACCGCAAGCCCGGCGATGCCGTCTTGCACGGCGTTGAGTGACGAGATCAGGTGTGCAACTTCGTCATTCTTGGATCCGCCGGAGAGCGGTTCGAACGATGGTGCCTCGGCTCCGGGGTTCTTGATCGTCTCGAGCAAGGCCGGGAGACGGTCTTCCGCCAGTTCTCGAGCGGCGCGTGCTGCGCTTTCGAGAGGATCGGTGATCGTGCGACCGATGACGACGACGGTGAGGGCGCTGAGGAGCACGGAGGCGAGAGCCACCACTCCCAGCGTGCGAATGTCGTCGATCAGCACATCGGCCGACACGGTGGTGCGTCGGCTGAGCAGCACGCTGTAGGCCGCCACGATCGCAAGGACAAAGAGCGGCGGGACGGCGATGGCGACTAATTTGGTTCGTAACTTGAGATTCTGGAACATAACCCTCTCGCAGGATCTGACGGACTAAAAGCATGATCGGCCTCTCGATCCCGACCTTGAGGTACCTTGCCCAGATGTCTGAAGAAGCTCTCAGCGGGACGCTGGCCGATCTCCCGCTCGATGCAGTCCTGAGTTCCCTCGCTGCGAACGGCCGCACCGGGGTGCTCCGAGTTGGTGAAGGGAACGAGATTTGGCTCGATGAGGGCCAGATCTACCTCGTGCTCACGCCTACCGGGGCCGACGCCGTTGCCGTTCTCTTCGGTGCGGGTGAGGGCACCCTCGAAGAGATTGCTTCGTTGCTGGCGAAACAATCCGACGTCTCGGCCACGCTCGCCGAGCGCAGCCCGGAGGCCGCCCGATCGCTGGAGCGACTGCTCCACGAACACAATCTGCACCTGCTGTTCGAGCTGCTGGTTCCCAGTGATCGTCCGTTCGTCTTCGAAGACAGCACGGTGCATGCTCTCGGTCATCGCTTTCGGGAGAGCACCGAGCATCTGGTCACTCAGGCCAAGCGCCGACTCGAGATCTGGTCCCAGATCGCGTCCCGGATCCCTAGCACGGCGGCCGCATTCAGGCTGGCCTCGATGTTGCCCCAGAACGCCGATGAGCGAACCGTCACGGCCGACGAATGGCGCTACCTCTCGCTTCTCGACGGCCATCGGTCTGTTGCCGACGTGATCACCACCACCAAAGAGAGCGCATTCCGCGTTTGTTCGTCGCTCTATCGCATGCTTCTCGAGGGAATGATCGAAGAAGTTCCGACCGCCTGATTCAGGGCGTGCGCATTCTCATCAACACGGCTTCGGCTTCCACATAGGTGAATCCGAAGTAGTGCATCATGGTGGCCGCGAGATCAGGATCCTCGAGATCCAACAGTGAGCCGATCAGCGGTATCTCGTTGGCCCGAAGGTAGACCGGTCGCGTTTCGCTGAGCGAGCGCATGGATCGAAGGGCTGATGCGATGCTTCTGACGACGTGGGTGTTGTCGGCCGAACCGCAGTCGAGCCTGACCGGAGTCCAACCGATCCACAGGATCTTCTCTCCGTAGTCGATGTAGGGAGGGAGCCGGAGGGCCAGATCTCGGGAACCGAAAGCGGCGACCTTGGTGCCGTAGAGCTCGGCCATCTCCATCAACATGCCGGCCGACGGCGTTCGCAGTCCGGACTCGAAATGTCCCAGCTCGCGTTCGGAGATGCGGAGCGCACCTGCGGCGCCGGCTGCGGTGTGACCCATCCGACGGCGTGCCTTCTCGAGGGCCAGACCAATGGCCACTTGCGAATTCTCGCGGTAGGTCTCGATCGCGTTGATGTATGGCGCGAGGTCGGGCGGATGCGCCGACACTTCTAGACCAGTGGTGGTGTTCCCGAACGCTGAGGGTGACATGGCCACCTGCCTTCAAGTTTGGGGATTCGGTGATGCACCCACTCCTTGAATCGGCAGGGTCGCTGAGACCTTGAGCCGGTTTCAGGCCATCGGCCGGTCGGTGGGTCGAACGGGGCTCGGTAGCAGCGTGTGTCCCATCAGGCTCTTGTCGACGGCAGCGGCGCAGGCCCGACCTTCGGCGATCGCCCAGACGATGAGACTCTGACCACGGCCCATGTCACCGCAGGCGAACACCCCTGATTCCGAGGTGGTCCAGTCTCGATCTCGAAGCACGTTGCCGCGGCCATCGAGTTCGACGCCGAGTTGGTAGAGGAGGCTTCCCTTTTCCGGTCCGACGAATCCCATCGCCAGGAGAACGAGGTCGGCGTCGTATTCGAAGTCGGTTCCCTCGATGGGGACGAATCCGGGACGATCGTCGATCATCCCCATCTCGACCTCGGTGCCACGAAGATGTGTGATCACACCATCCGATCCGACGAACTCACTCGTGTTCACGGCGTACACCCGGTCGCCACCCTCTTCGTGGGCCGAGGTGACCTTGTACTGAAGGGGAAAGAGCGGCCATGGCGTGCGCTCGGAACGCTCGTCAGGAGGACGGGGCATGATCTCGAACTGTTTGACGGAGGCCGCTCCCTGTCGATGTGCGGTGCCGAGACAGTCGGCCCCGGTGTCGCCGCCACCGATGATGATCACGTGCTTGCCCTCGGCTGAGATCGCTGGTCGTTCGTCGTCGCCTTGCTGCACTTTGTTGGCCAGTGGCAGATATTCCATGGCCTGATGGATGCCATCGAGCTCGCGCCCGGGAATCGGCAGATCGCGTGATTCGGTTGCTCCCCCGGCCAGGACGACCGAGTCGAATTCGGCTCGCAGCTCGGCGACGGGAATGGTGTTCGGGTTGTCGGCCGGCCCACCGACGTAGGCGTCGGTGCGAAACTCGGTGCCTTCGGCCGACATCTGATCGAGTCGACGGTCGAGAACGGATTTTTCCATCTTGAATTCGGGAATGCCGTAGCGCAGGAGACCACCGATGCGGTCGGCGCGTTCGAACACCACGACGTTGTGACCGGCGCGAGTGAGTTGTTGGGCGACCGCGAGGCCAGCCGGACCAGAGCCGATGACTGCCACCTTCTTGCCGGTTGGCTTGGAGGCGATGACGGGCGTGACCCAACCCTCTTCCCAGGCTCGATCGATGATAGCCACCTCGATGTTCTTGATGGTCACCGCTTCGGTGTTGATTCCGGCGACGCATGCCCCCTCGCACGGGGCCGGGCAGAGCCGACCGGTGAACTCCGGGAAATTGTTGGTGGCGTGGAGGCGTTCGATCGCGTCTCGCCATTGGTCGCGGTAGACGAGATCGTTCCAGTCGGGAATGAGGTTGCCCAACGGGCATCCCTGATTGCAGAAGGGGATCCCACAGTCCATGCACCGGGATGCCTGATCTTGTAACTCGAACTGGTCGAAGGGTTCGTAGACCTCTTTCCAGTCGCGGAGCCGTACGGGAACGGGACGCCGGGTGGGAACCTTGCGGTCGTGAATCAAGAACCCGCGAGGATCACCCACGAGTCACCTCCATGAGGGAACTGGTTGGGTCGGCGCCGTCGAAGGTTGCATGTTCGGCGGCAATGAGTACTCGTTTGTAATCAGATGGCATGACTTTGACGAAACGCTCGACCTCGCTGGCCCAGGAGGCGAGCAACCGATCGGCCACTTCGGATCCGGTTTCGGTCTGATGGACTTGGATGAGTGCGAGAAGTTCGGCCTGGTCTTCCGGGCTCAGCGGGTCGAGTTCGACCATCTCGCGATTGACCCGGGACGGAAACGACCCGTCGACGTCGTAAACGTAGGCGATTCCGCCGGACATGCCGGCCCCGAAGTTGCGTCCGGTTCGACCGAGAATGACGGCCCGGCCGCCGGTCATGTATTCACAACCATGGTCGCCGACTCCTTCGACGACGGCCGTGGCGCCCGAGTTTCGAACGCAGAAGCGCTCCCCCACACGACCCCGGAAGTACGCCTCGCCAGAGGTCGCTCCGTAGAGGAGCACGTTGCCGGCGATGACGTTGTCTTCGGCGACGAAGGTGCTGGATTTGTGGGGGAAGAGCACGAGGCGCCCGCCACTCAGGCCCTTGCCCACGTAGTCGTTGGCGTCGCCTTCGAGGCGCAGCGTGATGCCCTTGGGTACGAACGCCGAGAAGGAGTTCCCGGCCGAACCGGTGAAGTCGAGTTGGATGGTGTCTTGGGGCAAACCGTCGGCCCCATGCCGTTTGGTGACCTCGTGGCCGAGCATCGTGCCGACGGTGCGGTTGACGTTGCGAATGGGATAGGCCTGCCGGAACGGAGTTCCCGATTCCAGTGCGTCGGCGCAATCGACGATCAGCGTTTGGTCGAGGGCCGCCTCGAGTTGGTGGTCCTGCGTGGTGATGCAGCGGCGGGGCGTGCCTGGCTCCATCTGCGGTACGTAGAGAATCGGTGAGAGGTCGAGACCTGACGCCTTCCAGTGATGGACGGCATCGCGAGTGTCGAGGCACTCGGCCCGTCCGACGGCCTCTTCGATCGAGCGGAATCCGAGTTCAGCCAGATACTCACGAACCTCTTCGGCGATGTATTCGAAGAAGGTTTCGACGAACTCGGGCTGCCCCGAGAATCGGGCCCGGAGCTCGGGATTCTGCGTGGCAACACCGACCGGGCACGTGTCGAGGTGGCACACCCGCATCATCACGCACCCGGAGACGACCAGGGGTGCCGTGGCGAAACCGAACTCCTCCCCGCCCAGCAGGGCGGCCACGATCACGTCTCGGCCCGTCTTGATCTGGCCATCGACCTGGACGACGATGCGGTCGCGAAGGTCGTTGAGAAGGAGCGTCTGTTGGGTTTCGGCGAGGCCGAGTTCCCATGGCCCACCGGCATGTTTCAGCGAAGTGAGCGGCGATGCGCCAGTGCCTCCGTCGTTGCCCGAGATGAGCACCACATCGGACTTGGCTTTCGAAACACCCGCGGCAACGGTGCCCACTCCCACCTCGGAGACCAACTTGACGTGGATCCGAGCCGATGGGTTGGCGTTCTTCAGGTCGTGGATCAGCTGGGCCAGGTCTTCGATCGAATAGATGTCGTGATGGGGAGGAGGCGAGATGAGACCGACGCCCGGGGTCGAGTAGCGCACCTCGGCAATCC
The DNA here is from genome assembly GCA_037969565.1 of Acidimicrobiales bacterium. Taxonomy (GTDB): domain Bacteria; phylum Actinomycetota; class Acidimicrobiia; order Acidimicrobiales; family SZUA-35; genus SZUA-35. Next base: position 14,908 of record JBBKXQ010000049.1, read on the forward strand.
AAGGCCACACCTTCTTGCCCGGAAGCTGGCCTCCCTCACCGGGCTTCGCCCCCTGCGCCATCTTGATCTGGATGTCGTCGGCGTTGGTCAGGTAATTCGACGTGACACCGAACCGACCGGAGGCGACCTGTTTGATGGATGATCGCTTGGAATCACCGTTGGCCATGGTGACGAAGCGGGCCGGATCTTCTCCACCCTCGCCGGTGTTGGACTTGCCGCCGAGCCGGTTCATGGCGATCGCCAGCGTTTCATGGGCCTCGGATGAGATCGACCCGTAGCTCATGGCTCCGGTGGCAAATCGTTTGACGATCTCGGAGATGGGTTCGACCTCGTCGATCGGAACCGGTTCTCCCATCGGCTTCAGCTTGAAGAGTCCGCGGAGCGTTGCGAGCTGCTCGGCCTGGTCGTCGACGAGCGTCGTGTACTCCTTGAACACCTTGTACTGCTTCGAGCGTGTTGCGTGCTGCAGCTTGAAAACGGTTTCCGGATTGAAGAGGTGGAACTCACCTTCGCGCCGCCACTGGTATTCGCCGCCCAGCTCCAGCTCTCGGTGGGCCAACATCTCGGGACGGTCGGGGAAAGCCCGACGATGTTGCTGAGCGATTTCTTCCGCGAGTTCGTCAAGGCCGATTCCGCCCAGCTTCGAGGTGGTTCCGGTGAAATACTCGTCGACGAGTTCGTGACCCAGACCGAGTGCTTCGAAGATCTGGGCCCCGGCGTAGGAGGCCACGGTGCTGATGCCCATCTTCGACATCACCTTGATGACACCTTTGGAGGCGGCCTTCACGTAGTTGTAGCCGGCCAACGATGGGTCGGCGCTGGATTGGTCCCACGCGATCCGATCCTCGATTGCCTCGAACGTGAGGGAGGGACAGATGGCGCCGGCGCCGTACCCCAGCAGAAGGGCGAAATGATGCACTTCGCGGGCGTCGGCGGAATCGATCACCAGACCGATCTGGGTGCGGGTTTTCTCCCGAACGAGATGATGGTGAACGGCGCTGGTGAGCAGGAGCGATGGGATGGGGGCCAGATCAGCCGTGGCATCACGGTTGCTGACGACGATGATCGACGACCCTGCGGCGATGGCTTCTGATGCCTGCCTGCGAACGTCTTCCAAGGCCAGCCGCAGCCCCTCGCCGCCCTCGGCAACCGGGTAACGCCCACGCACGACGCTGCAACTGAGGCGAGGGAAGTTGCCTTCGTCGTTCGCGTGGATGATCTGCGTGAGTTCGTCACGGGTGATGACGGGGTGGGGCAGACGAATCTGGCGGGAAGAACGGGGGCCAGGATCGAGGAGATTGCCTTCGGGTCCGATGGCACTGCCGGCTGCGGTGACCAGTTCTTCGCGGATCGAGTCGAGGGGCGGGTTCGTGACCTGGGCGAACAACTGGGAGAAGTAGTCGAACAACAAACGCGGTTTGCTGGACAACACGGCCAGCGGCGTGTCGGTGCCCATTGATCCGATCGCCTCTTGGCCGCTGCGAACCATCGGTTCGACCAGGAGCTCGAGTTCCTCTTGGGTGAAACCGTTGGCGACCAACTGCGGAATGATCAACTCGTGGATGGGGTGTGGGATGTCTCGCTCGGGCAGGTCTGCCAGATCGATGAAACTCTCGTTCCATTCCGCATAGGGGGCGGCCGCGGCGAGCGTGGCTTTGATCTCGGCGTCATCGATGATTCGGCCATTGACGGTGTCGACGAGGAACATCTTTCCCGGCTCGAGCCGACCCTTCATCACGATCTTCGACGGGTCGACATCGATGACGCCGACCTCGGAAGCCATCGCAACGATTCCGTCGTCGGTGACCCAGTAGCGACTCGGCCGGAGACCGTTGCGGTCGAGCACGGCGCCGACGATTTCGCCGTCGGTGAAGGTGACCGAGGCTGGTCCGTCCCATGGCTCCATCAGCGCCGAGTGAAAACGATAGAACTCCCGTTTGGCGGGATCCATCGACGGGTTCTTCTCCCAGGCTTCGGGAATCATCATCAGAACCGCATGCGGGAGCGAATATCCGCCGAGATGCAGGAGTTCGAGCGCCTCGTCGAAACTGGCCGTGTCGGAGGCGTAGGGGGTGCAGATCGGGAAGAGTTTCTCGATTCGATCTCCCCAGATCGGCGATGCGAGGAGCGCTTCGCGAGCACGCATCCAGTTGCGGTTGCCCTTGACGGTGTTGATCTCGCCGTTGTGGGCCACGAATCGGTACGGGTGGGCCAGCGGCCAAGACGGGAACGTGTTGGTGGAGAACCGACTGTGAACCAGCGCCAGAGCGCTCTCGATGAGAGGATCGACCAGATCAGGAAAGAAGTCGGAGAGTTGGGGTGTGGTGAGCATGCCCTTGTAGACGAGGGTGCGGCTGCTCAGGCTCGAGAAGTAGACGGGGAGTTCGTGTTCGATCCGCTTCCGAACGACATATGCCTCGCGGTCGAGGTCGATGCCACGCAAGCCGGCGGGTGACGAGATCACGAGTTGTTCGAACGACGGCATCACACCGAGGGCTTGGGAGCCGAGCGTGGAGGGGTCGGTGGGCACGGTTCGCCAACCGACGATCGTGAGGCCCTCGTCGGCCACGATCTTCTCGATCGAGTCCATGACTTCGAGTCGTTCGTCGTTCGACGCAGGCAAGAAGCCGATACCGACGGCGTAGCTTCCGGCCGGGGGAAGGTTGTCGAATGACTTCGAGAGGAGGCGATGGGGAACTTGGATCAGGATGCCGGCGCCGTCGCCGGTGTTCGGCTCGGCATTGGTGGCGCCTCGGTGCTGCATACACGTCAGGGCGTTCAACGCGAGCACGACCACGTCGTGGCTCACTCGACCGTTGAGATCGGCAATGAAACTGACGCCGCATGCATCGTGTTCGAATGAAGGGTCATAAAGACCCTGGGTCGGCGGAAAGTCTTTCACCGGCTTCTCCAGGTCAGTAGGGCGGCGGTCGCTTGTCGAGGGACGAAAAGCGGGCGGGGACAGCGTTGGCCCGGCCAAGGAGTTCGGAGATCCTATCTCCCGATGCAAAGGGTTCGCCAAACTTCATCGCTTGATGAGATGGGTGGCGGGGTTTCCCCATGTTTCCACGATCGGTACGTTCCATGAATGAACCCGTCCGAACGAATGCTCGTCGATCTCGCAGCGTCGCCAACGCCCTATCACGCCGTTGCGCGATCACTGGGTCTGCTCACCGAGGCCGGGTTCGTCGAGGTCGAGGTCGACCAACCGTTTCCGAGCTCACCGGGTTCCTACGTCACCACCGTGTCGGGAACCCTGATTGCATGGATCTCTCCCGACGTCGACTCGGGTCGAGGCTTCGTGGTGGTGGGTGCGCACACCGATTCTCCCAACCTGCGGGTCCGGCTGCGTCCCGACGTGACGTCGGCTGGTTGGTCGCAGGTGGGTGTGGAGGTCTACGGCGGTGTCCTCACCAATTCCTGGCTCGACCGTGATCTCGGTTTGGCCGGACGGGTCGTCGTTCGATCGGGCGGACCCGAGGCGACGAAGACTCATCTGCTGCGAGACGATCGGGCAATTCTGCGGGTGCCGCAACTGGCCATCCACCTCGATCGCGAGATTCGGGAGAACGGTTTGCGGCTCGATCCACAGCTCCATCTCACTCCTCTTTGGGCCCTCGGCACCTCCGAAGAGGGTGATTTCGGTCGTTATGTGGCAGCCCAGATCGGGGTCGACGCCGACGACGTGCTCTCCTGGGATCTGATGGCCTTCGATGTGCAGCCGCCGGCGATCGTCGGATTGCGAGACGAGTTCATCGCGTCGGCTCGTATCGACAACCTGTTCTCCAGTTTCTGTGGTGTACACGCACTCACCTCGGTGTCAACCGGCGGCGGGGTTGCGGCGGCGACCAATGGACCACTGCGAACTCCGGTGCTCGCCCTCTACGACCATGAAGAGGTCGGCTCCACCTCGTCGACGGGTGCCGCCGGCGCCCTGCTGTCCAATGTGCTCGAGCGGATCACCGCATCCCGCGGCGGCGACCGCGTCGCCCATCTGGAATCACTCGCCCGCTCCTATGTCGTGTCGGCCGATGGTGCGCACGCCACCCATCCCAACTACGTCGAGAAGCACGAACCCAACCATCCGATTGCCATCAACGGTGGCGTCGTGGTGAAACGCAACTCCAATCAGCGTTACGCCTCCGATGCGGCCAGCGAAGCACCGTTCCGTCTGGCGTGCGCCGAGGCCGGCATTCCCGTGCAGACCTACATCCATCGAAACGACCTCCCCTGCGGCTCGACCATCGGGCCCATCACGTCGGCTCGCCTGGGTGTACCAACGGTCGATATCGGGGCCCCACAACTCGCGATGCACAGCATTCGAGAACTGGCCGGCACCGACGATGTCGCTCACCTCACCGACTCGCTGCGAGCCATGTGGCTATCGGCCTGACCTGCCACTAGCGTTCCCGGTCGCCGTGCCAGTCCGTATTGCGGGCGCGCGCCTATTCAGCAATCGAACAAGCACTCTCAGCTCATGACCCGAGGAGTTTTCGTGGAAGCCGTCCCGTATCTGGCCTTCTTGTCGGCACTTGCCGCACTTGGTTTGGCCGCCTACTTCTTCCAAGACGTGAAGAAGGCAAGCCCCGGCAGTGACCGCATGATCTTCCTCATGACGGAAATCCAGAACGGGGCCAAGGCCTTCCTGAAGGCCGAGTACACGTGGGTCGCCGGATTCGCCGTGGTCATGGCCGTGCTCATCGGTGCCGTTATCGCCCCGCTCGGTGCTGTCACCTATCTCCTCGGTGCCTTCCTCTCGGCTTTCGCCGGTTATGTCGGCATGACGGTGGCCACGATGGCCAACGCTCGTACCACCGAGGCCGCCAAATACGGCCCCGGAAAGGCCCTGCCGATCGCCTTCCGAGGCGGAGCCGTCATGGGCTTCTCGGTGGCCGGATTGGCGCTCGGCGGCCTCATGATCACCTACATCCTGTTCGTGCTCGTCCTCGAGGTCGACGACGCCTTCGAAATCGTCACGGCCTACGGCCTCGGCGCATCCACCATCGCCCTCTTCAGCCGTGTCGGCGGAGGCATCTACACCAAAGCTGCAGACGTCGGAGCCGACCTCGTCGGCAAGGTGGAAGCCGGAATCCCCGAAGACGATCCCCGCAACCCCGCCACCATTGCCGACAACGTCGGCGACAACGTTGGCGACGTCGCCGGCATGGGCGCCGACCTCTTCGAGTCCTACGCCGGGTCGATCATCGCCCCGATCTCGCTGGTGGCCTTCGCTCTCGCCCTCACCGCCGATCAGGCCTCTGATGCCACCAACATCTCGCTCCTGCTCTTCCCGATCGCCATCGCCTTCGTCGGCATGGTGGCATCGATCATCGGCTCGTTCATGGTCAAGGGTGGCGAGTCCACCGACTCGAAGGACCTCAGCAAGGCCCTTCACCTCAGCACCAACGTGGCCATGGGAATCACGGTCGTCGCCACCCTCGGCATCGCCTACTGGCTGTTCGGCAACAACGACGCCTTCGACAACCCGCTCGGGCTGGCCGTTTCCGTCATCGGCGGACTCATCATCGGTTGGGCACTCGGCAAGACGGCCGAGTACTACACCTCGGAACACTTCGGTCCGGTGAAGAAGATCGCCCAGCAGACCGAAACCGGTCCCGCCACCACGATTCTCGGTGGAATCTCCGCCGGCATGATCTCGGTGGCTGCTTCGGTCGGTCTCATCGGCATCGGCGTCGGTATCGCCTACTGGGGCGGCGAACTCGCTTTCGACAACATCGGTGCACTCCAAGGCGGCATCTACGGCATCGCGGTTGCCGCCATCGGCATGCTTGCCACCACGGGAGTCGTCGTGTCCGTCGACGCCTACGGCCCAATCGCCGACAACGCCGGCGGAATCGCCGAGATGGCCAACCTCGATCCGTCGGTTCGAGAGGTCACCGACGCACTCGACTCACTCGGCAACACCACCGCCGCTGTGGCCAAGGGCTTCGCCGTGGGTTCGGCTGCTCTCACTGCGCTTGCACTGTTCAAGAGCTTCGAGTTCGCGATCATCCAGGCTTCCGGCGGCGACACCGTGCTCAATCTCAACGTCGGGAACGTCGACGTGTTCATCGGTTTGTTCATCGGTGCCGCGCTTCCGTTCCTCTTCGCTGCACTCACGATCGACGCCGTCGGTCGAGCCGCACAGGAGATGATCGAAGAGGTTCGTCGTCAGTTCCGTGAGATTCCGGGTCTTCGCGAAGGCGTCGAGGGTGTCAACCCCGACTCCGCTCGTTGCGTCGCCATCTCTACCCAGGCCTCGCTGAAGGAAATGGTGATCCCGGGCTCGCTGGCCGTCGTCGTTCCCCTCGTCGTCGGGTTCATCGACGTCGACGCACTCGGCGGTCTGCTTGCTGGTGCCCTCGTCACCGGATTCGCCCTGGCCATCTTCATGGCCAACGCCGGTGGTGCCTGGGACAACGCCAAGAAGTACATCGAAGCCGGTGCCCACGGTGGCAAGGGTTCCGAGCAGCACAAGGCAGCTGTGGTCGGAGACACCGTCGGTGATCCTTTCAAGGACACGTCAGGTCCGGCCATGAACATTCTCATCAAGGTGATGACCATCGTGAGCCTGGTGTTCGCCAGCGCCTTCGTCTGAGTAACTCGTTCATCCGAGCAATCAATTCACCTGCTCACGCGAACTCCCCGCACGTCGAACGTGCGGGGAGTTCCGCGTTTTGGCTACGTTGCCGGCAATGGCACTGCACAAACCGTCCGTCCACAAACTGAGCAGCACCGACGCCTTCGTCGTCACCGATATCGCGGAGGCACCCGCAACGGGCGTGGTTCGAGCAGGCAAGAAGATCCTGGAGAGCAGCGCAACCGACCTCGCTCGCTCGGCGACCTACACGTTTGCCGCCTTCGGCATGCAGCGAAGCGGGGCGTCGGCGGGAATCAATGCCCTCGACGACGAGGTCGCGGCGGCCACGGCTGCATTCTGCGCCGAGTTGGAAGCCACCGTCCGAACCGGCGAACTGCACCTCGATCCCGGAAAGGGCACGAGTGAGCAAGATCTTGCTCCCCTGATCGCTGCCGCCGACCGACACCCGCTCGCCGGTTCCTTGGAGGCAACAGTCGCCGGCGTCATCGCCGCCGCCGGATGGGCGAACGGTGGCACCCTCGGTGGTGCGTCGGTGGCCATCGAGGGCGATGGGCCGATCCCCGAAGCGTTGGCTGAAGCCGTCACCGCTGCCGGAGCCACCGTGATGGAAATTGCGAACGTGGCAACCAAACCCTGGCTCATCTGGGGAGCAACAGCCGATTTGATTCTGGCCGGCTCGAAGCCGGGAACGCTCACCCATCAAGGGGTGCCGATGTTCAAGGCCAAGGCGGTCGTGCCCTGGGGCCCGATTCCTTTCACGACGAAGGCCTTCGCCGATCTCCGAAAGGCTGGTGTGATCGTCGTCCCCGATTTCTTGTCGGCCGCCGGTGCCACGATCGTCGGCTACCTCGACGATCCTTCCTTGGAGTCGATTTCCAGCAGAATCACCGATGTCTTGGAGGATTCCCAACACGATGACGGGGTACTACTGGGCGCCTGCTATCGGGCCGAGACCTTCCTGCAGACCTGGGTTTCCACTCCCCTCTTCGGGCGACCCCTGGCGGCCTGACCGGCACGATCACCGACCGGTCAAGATCTCCAGCGCGAGGCGGACAGCCGCAGGGCGGTCGCCGAATCGTTCGGCGTCGTTCCAGGCGGAAATCTCCAGCTCGGTGGGGAACCGATCCAGGACGGTGTACCCCAGCAGATCGTTGAAGGCGACCTGATCGATCGAGCGGCGATACTCCACCGATTCGGTGAGCGCCAGAACCAGGTGGCCCCGATCGAGACCGGCCCGTAGCTGCGAGATCCAGAACGATCGTCCATTGGGGTCGGCGTCGCGCCTCAGCACCTGTGCGTACAGCGCATCGACGAACTCGGCGTCATCGAGCTGACGGCCCTGAGCGAACTCGAGCGAGACGGCAAACGATCGAGCGATGATCGGGTCCTCGACGCCTCGCTGCGCCTGACTCCGCCAGAAATCGAACCCGCCCTGGTCCGGCTGCCGATGGAGCAGGCCGTGATAGAGGCGCACGATCACTTGCTGATGCTGGGCCGGCTCCGACTCGAACAGTTCAGCGAGAACACCAGCGCTCCCGACGATGCGAGCCCGGGCGACAAGGAGGTCGGCGTTGATTCCCGGGGAGTCGTCGAACACCAACGCTGGTCCGACAATACGTTCAACCACGCTGAGGAATCGCTCGGCGGTTGCAAAGGGCGGCAACGCCAATGGCGTGCCCAGCTCGGGCGCTTCGACCCAGAGGCCCTCGGTGGCTGCATTCCCGGCCCGTACGCGGACACCGAAGGTCTGCCCGTTGGTCAGCCCCGTGATCTGCGGACGATCAGGATCCAGGCGGTGCACGCTGCTCACGCCCGCTGAGGAGCTGAGCTCGACATCGAAATAGGCGGGGGGTGGACCGAGCGACAAATCGCCGACGTCGACCGAGAGGGTGATGCTGCTGTCACCGGCACTGACCTCGACGGATTGAACGTCGGCCGGCGGGCGACGCAACGGATAGCCCAGACGCTGAAGCACGGCCAGAGCTGCGTTGTCGATGACTCGTTCAGACTCGCCGAGGCCGAGGAACGGCGTGAGTAGGGGCTGGTTCAGTCCGTAGCGCTCCTCGTCGAGGTGAGCCACCGAACTCCCTCGATCCCAGAGGGAGGGAGCATACAACTCAACGGCCTCCCGACCCGGTAGATCGAACCAGAGCCGGCCACTCGTGAGGGCTCCGACCTCGCCGACGGCAACTGGCGACTGCACCGCGCAACCTGATTCAGTTTCCTGCTCACAGAGGAACATCATGCGGTCGTACACGAAGGGCACCTGATCTCCGAGTGGCCACCGCACCTCGCCGGCGCCCGCAGCGTCGATTCCCAACTCGGCCGAGCTGATGAATCCCCAGCCATGACCGAGCTCGTGGAGAATCACCGACTGGAGGTCGATCTGTGTCGGGGACGGGGCACCCTCGCTGATGTTCCAGACCCGACCGTCAACACCGGCGGATTGGTTCAGGAGTACGAGAACGTCGGGATCCCGGGAGAGGTCGCACGGATCGCGGGGCGAGAAGTCGACACCGAGCAGTTGATTGGCCAAAGCAACCGGATAACGAGACCCGGGGTCGGGCAGTCGTTCGTCTTGAACAAACGATCCTGGGCCTGCCGCACCGAGGGATTGGGGTGAACCGAAGTCGAGCCAATACAAATCGATCTCGATCGTGGGTCCCGCCAAACCGAGTTCGGTGGCCCAGGCCTCGACCGCTGCCTTGGCCAGCACCTGAACCGCTTCAGGGGTCGATGATCCGAAACAAATCCTGACGGCCTGATCGACGCCGGATGGATCAGAAGCAACGTCGCCTGCGACCCCGACTGGTTCGGCCTCGACCGCTGCTGCGACTGCCTCACCCAGCAACGCGGCTGTCCGTCGCGTCTGCACTGGGTCGGGCGTGACGCCATCGATGGTGTCGATGACGAGCACACCAGGAGTGATGGACGCTGTGTCGTCGGAAGCTGCTGTGTCGGCGGCGGCTGCTGTGTCGGCGGCGGCTGCTGTGTTGTCGGCGGCTGCGACGACATCGGGTCGGACCGCGCCGTACGACATCGTTGCGAGAGCAAGGCCGGAAACGATCACGGGCGCGCCGACACGAACCAGCCAAGAACTCCGTCGGGTTCGTGTGGCCCTCACCACCCAAGCTCCTCGCATCCGGAACAAACGTTAGCCGTCTGATCACACTATGGTCTCGCCGTGGTTCGATTCGACGAAAAAGCGAACGCAGCGGGTCGGCAATACGTTGAGGACCGTCGTGGTCAACGGCCTCGGGCCTCCTCGGGAGCCGGAGCAATCGGTGGTGGCATACCCATCGGCAAGGGCGGAATCGGCGGCATCATCATCGCCATCCTCATCGCCGTTCTGGGCGGAGGCAGCCTGCTCGGCGGCGCCACGTCATCATCTCAGGCCACCGGAGTCGAGCCACCGCTCAGCTCAGGCACGGCCGGGGCCGACGAGGCCCAGATCATCTACATCGGCGCTCTGATGGGCGACATCCAAGACACCTGGGACCGCAAGTTTGCTGCGGCCGGGCGCCAATTCGAATACACCACGATCGTCCCGTTCACCGGGTCGGTCTCCACCGGGTGCGGCAACGCCACCTCGGCTGTCGGTCCGTTCTACTGCCCGGCCCCCGGCGACAACAAGGTCTACCTCGACCTCGGTTTCTGGGATGAACTCGCCACCAAATTCGGGGCCCCCGGCGACTTTGCCCAGGCTTACGTGATCGCCCACGAAGTCGGTCACCACATCCAGTCGATCACCGGCATCAGCGACAGCATCCGCAACGTCCAGGCCCAAAACCCCAGTCTCCAGAACGAACTCTCGGTGCGCCAAGAACTCCAGGCCGACTGCTTGGCCGGTGTCTGGGCCAACGATGCGTCTCAGCGAACCAACTCCGATGGCACCAAGATCATCGAAGTCGGAGACATCGAGGAAGGTCTGGCAGCCGCGGCCGGCGTTGGCGACGACCGGATCCAGTCCCAGGCCGGCATGACCGTCGACTCCCACGGATGGACCCACGGCTCATCCGCCGCCCGTCAGAACTGGTTCATGGAAGGCTTCAACACCGGCGACCCCGAAGCCTGTGACACCTTCGGCGACAGCGTCTCCCGTTCCGACATCGGGCTGTGACATGGGGGCGGCTTCGCCGCCCTCACATTAGGGCGGCTTCGCCGCCCTGCTGACTCGCATCTGACCATCTCTCTCGAGCGTCCCTCCTCCGTCGGGAACGCGTGGGCGGAGTCAGGGAGATGGGTGCGTCATTCTGACGATTCGGGCCGGGCTGCCGACGGCCACGCTGTGATCAGGCAAGTCCTTCGTGACCACGCTGCCCGCCCCCACTGCTACCTGACGCCCGATACTCACACCCGGTAACACCACGACGTTCGCTCCGAGCCACGAGCCAGAGCCGATTCGGACCGGTTTCTCGGCCGCCATTTGACGCCCGATCGGCGTGTACGGATCTTCCACACCGTGATTCTGATCGGTGACATACACGTTCGGACCGAAGAACACGTCGTCCTCGATGACGATCTCGAAATGGCCGACGATGCTGCTGCTCCGCCCGATCACACAACGATCCCCGACTTGCACGATTCGGTCGCTGATGAGTTCCTGGCCCGGGACCATCCCGGCGCTCAACGAGCAATACGGACCGAACAGCGTGTCTTCACCGATCCTGATGGCGTGCTCGCCGAACAACGCGGCGGGCGGAAAGCAGATGATGGATCCCGATCCATACGCCGCGAATCGGTTGGCTCGGCGCGACGTCGGCATGATCGCGGCCCGACGGGTGACCCATTCGTGGGCGGCCAGCAGCGCATCGGCGCGCCACAACCTCGGGTTACCGATGTTCCGCTGCTCGGCCATTCATCGGGCCTGGGCTGATCCGGTGGAGGCGGCAAGAGCAACCGCGATCAGGCCAGCGATTCGGGCGTTGTTCTCGGCCAGGGCGAGGTTGGTCGGAATGCTGTCTCCGTCGGTGGCCTCGGCGAGCGCTCCCAGAATCACCGGGGTGACCGCCGAACCCGACACGCCGGCCTCGGCTGCTTTCGCCAGCGCTTGGTCAACAGCGATCGCCAGTCGTTCGAAATCCATTGCCGACTCTTCGGGCACAGGCGCCGCAACCAGCAGTCCCCCGCCACCGAGATTCCAATGGGCTCGAGCAATCCGGGCCACTTCGTCGGCCGAGTCGACCCGATGGGGCACCGGTAAGTTGCTGGAACGAGCGTGGAAGGCAGGAAAGTCGTCGGTCTGCCACCCGAGAACCACGACACTGTCGGTTTCCATTCGCTCGACCGTGGCTGCGAGGTCGAGAAAGACCTTGGCCCCCGCACTCACGGTGACGACCTGATGTTTGGCCAACGCTCCGAGGTCGGCGCTGATGTCGGAGGTGTCGGCCCAACCCCGATGCACACCACCGATGCCACCCGTGGCGAACACCTCGATACCGGCGTCGGCTGCCAACACAAGAGAGGCCGAAACCGTTGTGGCGCCATAGTCCCAACCCTGGCCGATGGCCACGCCGAGATCTCGGGCTGCGACTTTGCGTGTGGGCCCACAGATCCTCTGATGCTCGGCCGCGTCGACCCCCACGCGAGCCACCCCGTCGAGGACTGCGGTGATCAGCGGATCTGCCCCGGAGGCGCGGACGGCCGCGAGGCAACGGTCCAGCGCCTCGAGATTGTGCGGCGAAGGAAGACCGAGGTGAGAGAAGATCGTGGATTCGAGGGCTACTCGGGCCCGGTCGCTCATCGCTGCCATGCTTCTCCCAGTTCCCATTCGACACCTTCTGGTGTGTCACGAACTTCGATGTCGGCCCCGGCCATCTCGTCACGGATGAGATCGGACAGGTGGTATTGCTTCTCGTCCCGAACGACGCGGCGCAACTCGAGCACGGCCCCCACAACGGGACCGACGACGTCGCGAGGATCACGAACTCCTCCGGTGGCCGCCTGCCCGAGTCGGACGATCATCGACCGACGGGCAGCGCGAGCCTGGTCGTTGTGGTCGCTCTGCGTGGTGTCGGTCGACCAGCGGTCGATCGCCACGTCGAGAGCCAAGATCGCGGCGACCGCACCATCGGCGTTGCGTTCCGCCAGCGCTTCGTCGAACTGCTTCTCGATCGACCGCACGTCGTCGAGCAAGGTGGCTCCGGCGAGCTCTGCTGGTGCTGAGGGTGATCGTGTGGGCGTTGGCTCAGCTGTCGTTGGCGTCGTGCTGGTCGGCGGGGCCACGCGGATGCCTCCAACACCGCCCTCACGAAGCACATCGATCGGCACGGTGACGCCGGCCGGGATCGTGATCGACTCACCTCTGGTTCGCAGCGTGAGCACGCCCTTGCCGAAGATCTCTGCGGTGTCGGCGTCGAGATCGAGGGTGACGCCGGTGTGCTCGTCGATCCCGAGGATGAAACTGTCGGCGGGTAGGTCGCCCTCGATCATCTGTAGCCGTGACTCGCCGAGGTAGCACATCCTCGTGTCGTGATTTCCGCCCTCGTTGTTGTCGTAATGAGGGATCACGGTGACCGGTAGTCCGAAGGTGCTGAGAAGGTCGAGGCCGTCGTGCCAGAACGGATCGGCGCCGACCTTGTAGATCTCGTAGACAGGGACGGTCCGAACGCCGATCGTGAGCGCCGCCGCACTGCTGAAGACGACGGCGCCTCCGGTCTGGAGTTTCTCGGCGAGAGCTCCGGCCACGGGAGTGCCGGCCCATTGGCGAAGGGTGAAGGTGGGACTCCCAGGGCCGGCGAAGAGCCAGTCGGCCGTGCGAATGCGGCTGAGGGCACGCTCGATGGCGACCGTGTCGCCGGTGTCTGTGCGTCGCAGCCCGGCGACCTCGACGATCTGCCCGACGCTGACGGCGAAGTATTCCAGGCTCTTCTCGACGAGCGAATCAGCGTTCTCCTGGAATCCGAAGGGTGTGTCGAGCATCACGGCGTCGAGATCTCGCCCGCCCTTGGCCTGTCGAAGCCGTTCGAACACGGCTCGATGGGGTTTGGTCATGGTCGGCGCAGTTTCGCCCGATCCCATGAGAACCAATAAGCGAGGCAGGTCTGTCACTCGCCCGAGGCTAGCGTTTGGCCGATGCGGCCCTCGACGTCCCGACGCTCCCATCGATTTCTCACGCTCCTCGTGGCGCTCGCCGTCCTTGCGTCGGCGTGCACCAGTGGAGAAGACGATTCCTCCTCCGACACCGTCCAACCGATTGATTCGACCGAGACCGTCGACGGCTCCGACACGACGGAGTCAACCGAGGAGACGGCGCCCCAACCCTCGGTCGAACCGCTCGAGTGGTCGGCCTGTGAGCCGTTGGAGTGCACCACCATCATGGTTCCCCGTGATTACTCCGAGCCCGACGGGCCGATGCTCGAGATCGCTGTTGCCCGGCAGCCCGCCACCGACCAGGCCAATCGCATCGGTTCGCTGGTGCTCAATCCCGGAGGGCCGGGTGGATCGGGAATCGACTATCTCCGATCAGCCGTATTCACCATCCCGCAGGAAGTGCAGGCTCGGTTCGACCTCGTCAGTTTCGACCCTCGGGGTGTGGGAGCGAGTTCCGCTGTCGATTGCGACATCAACTACGACGATCTCGCCGGGCTCGTCCCCGAAGGAGACGATGCGGCCTGGGCCATGATCGTCGAAGAAGATCAAGCGTTGATTGCTTCGTGCCCCGGGAGTGCGCTCGAACTCGCGCCTTACGTCGGCACCAACAATGCGGCCCGAGATCTCGATCAGCTCCGGGCCGCGGTTGGTGACGAGAAACTCACCTATCTCGGGTACAGCTACGGAACCAGGCTGGGTGCCACCTATGCCGAACTGTTCCCCGACAACGTCCGTGCCCTGGTGCTCGACGGCGGTGTGCTGCCAACCGATGACCTCACTGCGATCGATCTCGAACAGGCGAAGGGCTTCGATCTGGCGTTCGAGAACTTTGCGGCGCAGTGCGACGCCGACGCCGATTGCTTGTTGCAGGAGATCGGACCCACCATCGAGGTGTTCAGAACGATCGAAGCCGAGATTCGCGACGTCGGGAGTTTCCAAACCGACGACCCCGAGCGAGTTCTCACCCCGGCCGAGTTCTACATCGGGGTCATCGCCGCGCTGTACAGCGTCAGCGCCTGGCCGTTCCTCGCTCAGGCGCTGTACACCGCCGAAACCGGCGCCGACGGCACGCTGCTCCAGGTCCTTGGCGACAATCTGGTCGGTCGGAAGGTCGATGGTTCCTACGACAACAGCAATGAGGCCAACGGATTCATCAACTGCGCCGACGATCCGAGACGCCCGGACGTCGCGGAAACCCGGGCCGACGTTTACGAGTCGGCGGCCCAAACCGTCTACTTCGGCGACGCGTTCCGAGCTTCCACCGGTTGCCTCACGGCCCCTCCCGCAATCGACTCGCTCACCCTCGGTCCGGCCACCGGCTCGCAGCCCATCCTCGTCATCGGCAACACCGGAGACCCTGCAACCCCCTACGAGTGGAGCGCCGCATTGGCCGATTCACTCGAGAGCGGCGTGCTCTACTCAGTGGAGGCCGAAGGCCACACCGCCTACGGATCCTTCGAGTGTGTCGCTCCCGTGGTCAACGCCTATCTCATCGACCTCGAGGTGCCGGCCGAGGGCGGATCGTGTTCGGCGAACGCCGATGCCGACTTCTTTCCCCCGGCCGGTGAGAGCGATTTCGACTTGGTGATCTCGTTCATCGATTGCATCAGGGACGAAGGAATCGACGTCGCTCCGGTCGGAACCGCCGACCTCCTGGCCGACCCCACGCTCGAGAAACTGCTGGAGGACATCGACATCGAGAATCCCGACACGATCGCCGCCGTCCTCGCTTGTCAGAGCCTGCTTCCCACCCCGTAAACGGTTTACCGACGATGGCTCCCAGACTCATTGCCACCGATCTCGACGGCACCCTGCTCAATGCCGCGTCGCAGATCTCGGCGCGAACCGTGACGGCCATCGCCACTGCAGTCGAGGCCGGAATCGACGTGGTCGTTGCCACCGGCCGCAGTCACTGGTCGGCCCTCCCGATCATTGCGCCGCTGCGACATGTTCGCTGGCTGATCTGCTCGAACGGGGCGGTGGTCATCGATCGCCACCAGGATTCGGTGGTCGTCGAGCGCCCGCTCGGTGATCTCGTGGCCAAGCAAACCATGCTGGACGTTCAAGCCGCCTTCCCCGAAGTCGGCTTCGCCTGGGAGACGGCGGCTGGGTTGTTCTACTCCGAGCAATTCCGGGCCAACCGGGAATCGGCCCGACCGGGTTCGGTATTCGGCACGACCTCGCCGTCGGTGGCCGAGACCGATCAAACCGGCCTGCTTCGGCTGATGGTCTCCCACCCGTCGCTGACCCAACACGAATGGCTCGACGCCGTACGCCCCCACATTCCGGACCACCTCGAAGTCTCGACGTCGAGCGCCGACATGGTCGAGGTCTGCGGACCAGGGGCCGACAAGGGATTGGCGTTGGCGGCACTCTGCGATCAGCTGGGAGTGCCGGCCGACGCAGTCGTCGCCTTCGGTGATCACGCCAATGATCTGGGAATGCTCCGGTGGGCGGGCACGAGTTACGTCATGGACAACGCCGAAGGCCGTATGAAGGAGACTCATACACTGATCGCTCCTCACCACGATGAGGATGGAGTGGCTCAGATTCTGGACATGCTGGCGGGCTGATCTACCATTACCCGATGGTCGCAACCCTGGTGCCTTCTGAAGCGGCGCTTCCTGATGTCCTTCCCACCGATCGGTTGAACGGGCGGGGGGTCGCCACTCGGGATCTGCGCAATCAACTTCGACGGATCTCCAACGTCGGCAACGTGTTCACGGTGCTCGGTGCCCTGATCGCTTCCTTTGGCGTGATCATCGCCGCCGGCGTGATCAACACCTGGTGGGCCTATCTCGCGGCCTTCGTGTTGATGGCCCGAGGCCATGTGGGCCTCAACATCCTCGGCCACGAAGCGGCCCACCGTCTGCTCTTCAGCAAACAGTGGGCCAACGACTTCGTCGGTCGTTGGGTGCTGGCCTATCCGTCGTTTCAGGCCATGGTGTCCTACCGCCGATCACACTTCGCCCATCACCGTGACGAACTCGGCCCCGAAGAGCCCGACCTGAGCCTCTACAGCGGCTATCCGATCCCGCCGGATTCGATTCGTCGGAAGCTCCGACGGGATCTCACCGGAGTCAGCGCGATGAAGAACTTTCGCGGGCTCTTCAGCGCCGCTCGCCGCGGCGCCCTCGAAGCCCGTCAGATCCTGGCCGTCCACGTGGTGTTCTTCGCCATCACCATCGCCTTCGGCCGACCCCTGGTCTACGTGGTATGGGTGGCCTCCTGGTCCACGCTGTGGCGGGTGTCGAATCGTCTGCGATCGATTGCCGAGCACGGCGGCATGGTCCGATCCAAGGATCGCAGGCTCACCACCCACGTCATCAAGCAGAGCCCCCTCACCCGGTTCTGGATCGTTCCCTACAACACGGGCTGGCACCTGGCCCACCATGTCGACATGGGTGTGCCTTGGCGCAACCTGCCTCGGCTGCACAACGAGCTGGTTGCGGCTGGTTGGGTCACCGAATCACTCGAATATCCGGGCTACCTCGCCTTCTGGCGGGCGGCCACGTCGGGCACGACCAAACAACCCGACGTCGAAGGTGCGGGATCGGGCAAGTCGAGCATGCTCGACTTCTGAGCAGCCCCCGTCGATCAGTGACTGAGCGTTGAGGCTCTCAGGACGGTTCGAGGGCTCCGACGAGCCGGTCGACGAACTCGCTGGCTCCTCCGGCCAGATCGCTGCGCTTGATCGCCATACCACCGATCACGTCGCCACCCCGACGTTCGACGATCCCGGCCAACTTCGCCAGGGTCTTGCCGGAGTCGAGGGCGTAGGTGCAGTAGACGGCAGTTTTCTTGCCATTGATCACCGGCAGATTGATGAGCCGGCGCACACCGGCCGGTTTCTGACCGACCACGAACAGTCCGTCGACCCACGATCCGATGATCACGAGGTCGGCCTCGGAGAGTTGCTGGAGGTTGATGGCCTTGATCGAGCAGGCAATGGTGCTGATTCCCGACTCGGACAGCTCGGCGGCAATCATTTCACCCGCCTTGCGGGTGTTGCCGGTCAACGATTCGTAGATCACGATCCCCTTCATGGACCACAAGGTAGCCCACTATCCTGGCTGCCATGTCCGACAAGCGCTACCGCATTTCAATCACCTACTGCGTCCCGTGAAACTATTCAGCCCGCGCCGTGAGCGCGGTCAGTGATCTTCTCGGCAGCTACCAGCACGTGATCGACGAACTCACGCTGGTCACCGGCAGTCGGGGCGTGTTCGACGTGGTCGTGAACGACGAGCTGATCTATTCGAAAGCGCAGACCGGCCGTCATGCCAACGGTGGTGAAGTGCTCGAGTTGATCCGCGAACTCGTCGGTCCCGACGTATCGGTGTACGGCACTTGATCGATGGTTGGCTTCCGGTAGAAGACCCGAACGATCCTCGCCTCGAGGTTTTCCAGGGACTTCGGGATCAGGTCTTGCGCCAGGAACGAGAAATGCCCAACGGCGACATGGCCGGGGTTTTCATTTCCGAGGGCGATGTGGTGGTCGGGCGGGCGTTGGCCGCCGGCTACGAGCTGGCATCGATCCTGGTCGACGCCAAACGCAGCAAACCGCTACCCGGGGTGGTGCCTCCAGACGTACCGATCTACGCCGCCGGACCTGCGGTGTTGTCGAAGATCACCGGCTACCACTTGCACCGGGGGGCGCTCGCCTGCTTCCGCCGCCGGCCGGTCCCGTCAGTCGACGAGGTGCTCAGCGATCAGAGCATCCGCTCCATCGTGGTCTTGGAAGCCATCAACAACCCCACGAACATGGGAGTCATCCTCCGCTGCGCGGCCGGCCTCGGCATCGATGCCTTCGTCTTGGATCCCACCTGTTGCGATCCCCTCTATCGACGTTCCGGGCGTGTCTCCATGGGCGAGGCCTACGCGCTCCCCTACGCCCGCCTCGAGGCCCTCCCCGACGGTCTCGATGTACTCCGTCGTCATGGTTTCCGGCTGCTCGCCCTCACGCCAGGGCCGGATTCCATCGCTCTCGAAGAGCTCCGCCTCGGTGAAGAGGATCGTGTCGGTCTCCTGCTGGGGGCCGAGGGCCCGGGTCTGAGCCGCGGCGTGCTGGAGGCCGTGGATGAGAGCGTTCGGATTGGGATGAGCGGGACCGTCGATTCCATCAACGTCGGCTCCGCCGCCGCCGTCGCGTTCTATGGCGTCCAACAAGCCAGGCGCTGAAGAGACACCGGCGGCCGACATTTCGCGCACGGCGTTGCTGGCCTCGTCGTCCCGAGGGACCGATCGGGCGGCTCGAACGAGTGATCCCAAGGCTGCATTCACCTCGGTTGCGTTCGAAAGGCGGGCTGCGAAGGGGACCCTCGACTGGCGTTTGCCTGCCGGTTCGTCGACGGCCAGGGTGATTCCGTAGCGATCGATGGCCACCAGCTCGGCGTGACTGCCCAACCAACGGCCGCCGAGGGTCTTGGCGATCAGCAGGATGTTGTCGTCGATTCGGTCGGCCACGTCGGCCAGGAACTCCGGCCCGAAGTCGACCAGCGGGTCTGGCTCGGCTCCGGCCACGTCCTCGGGTCGGAGCCAGCGCTCATTGTCGTCGTCATCGATCCAACGGACCCGTGTGGGCACGAGCCGGAACCACGAATAGTCGAGGGACTCGACCTGCGCTCGGAGCTTCGGGTAGTGGTCGACCACCTGATCGGTCATTTCGATCTGCTGGAGACCGGGAACCGGGCGAAGGTCGCCCTGGAGGAGCAACCGGTCGCCCACGCTCATGGCCGCTCGTTGATCTTGTCGACCGCGGCTGGTGTGGGTGGAGAGATTGGACAGGACGGTGACCGGCGTTCCGGAACCGTCGGCGATCATCGGCACCGTGCCGACGACCGGACGGCCATCGGTGTCGATCGTGGCGAGACTTGCCGAGTGATGGGCAGCCAGGGTGGTGCGGGCTCGCTCAGCCCAGGACGGTTCGAACACTCCACAAAGGTCGGCACACAACGGTCTGCTCTTGAGTGGATGTTGGTTGCGATTGGTCGTCCGTCTTGAGTGCCACTCGAAATCAGGTCACGATGACCGAATGATCGAGAGCACCATGCAGGACTTTCCCCTGACCATCACCCATCTGTTCCAACACGGTCGGCGGGTGCACGGTGATTCCGAGATCATGACCTTTCGCGGCCCGGACCAACCGCTGCAACGGGCCACGTTCGCCGAAGTCGGCGACCGGGCCGACCAACTCGCCGCGGCGTTGACCCGCCTCGGCGTGCAGCAAGGTGACCGGGTCGGGACCTTCCTCTGGAACAACCAGAGCCACATGGAGGCGTACCTGGCGATTCCCTGCATGGGTGCGGTCATGCACACCCTCAACATCCGACTTTTCCCCGAGCAGCTCTCGTACGTGATCAATCACGCCGAAGACAAGGTGATCATCATCGATGACTCGCTGGTGCCGCTTCTGGCCAAGGTGTTCAGCGAGTTGACCACCGTCGAGCACGTGATCGTGTGCAGCTCGGGCGAGGGCCCGGCGTCGCTGGAGGGTGTTGGGGAAACACTCGACTATGACGCCTTGCTGGCCGCCGAAACGCCGGGTTTCGTCTATCCCGAACTCGACGAGCGGGCAGCGGCCGCAATGTGTTACACGTCGGGAACGACCGGCAACCCGAAGGGTGTTGCCTACTCCCATCGCTCGACCTTCCTCCACGCCTTTGCGGGTATGTCGGCCCAAACGCTGCAGTTCAGCCAGGCCGAACGGGTGCTCCTGATCGTGCCGATGTTCCACGCCAACGCCTGGGGTATGCCCTATTCGGCCTTTGCGGTCGGGGCCGACATGGTGATGCCCCAGCAGTTCCTCCAGTCCGGTCCGCTGGCGGGGCTGATCGAAGCGACGAAACCCACGATCTCGGGTGCTGTCCCGACGGTGCTCAACGACCTCTTGCAGAATCAGCCAGGGGCCGATCTGAGTTCGTTGCGTTACATCGTGTGTGGCGGGTCGGCGGTTCCCCGAGCGCTCATCGAGGGTTATCGCAAGACCTTCGGAGTCGACATCCTCCAAGCGTGGGGCATGACCGAGACCTCCCCGCTGGCCGCCGTCGGCTGGCCGCCACGCGGCGTCGACTATGACGACGACATCGACTTCCGGGTGAAGACCGGGCGGATCGTCCCCGGTGTCGAGGTTCGGATCTGTTCCGACAACGACGGCACGGTTCTCCCATGGGACGGAACGACGCAGGGCGAGATCGAGATACGAGGGCCGTGGATCGCCGCCAGTTACTATCTCGATCCCACCGATGAGAAGTTCCACGACGGCTGGTTGCGCACCGGTGATGTGGCCACCATCGAGCCCAACGGATTCATTCAAATACGAGATCGGGCCAAAGACGTCATCAAGTCGGGCGGCGAATGGATCAGCTCGGTCGACTTGGAGAATGAGTTGATGGGCCACCCGGCCGTGATGGAGGCAGCCGTGGTCGGTGTTCCGGATGAGCGCTGGGACGAGCGGCCGATGGCCTGTGTCGTTCTGCAGCCCGGAGCGGAGGTAACCGCGGAGGAACTGCGTGACTTCCTCTCGGAGCGGGTGGCCAAATGGTGGTTGCCCGAGCGGTGGACGTTCATCGAATCGGTGCCGAAAACCTCCGTCGGCAAGTTCTCCAAGAAGGATCTTCGTTCCCAATTCGCGGACGGAGAACTCACGGTCGTCGAGATCTGACCAAACATGCGCCCTTTCCTTCTCCAACAATCGCAAGACGAGTAGGTTCCGGAAATGAAGTATGCAGAGGGCCCGACGACCGAACAGAGCATCGACATTGCCGCAACGGCTGATGAGATCTGGACGCTGGTGAGCGACCCCGCATTTCCGGCCCGTCAGAGTTCGGAACTACAGGAAGCGAGTTGGGATCCGGACGGTCCGCGGCCGGGACTCGGCGCCAGGATTCTGGGCCGTAATCGCCACGAAGCCATCGGTGAGTGGTCCACGAGTTCCACCGTCGTCGAATGGGAGGAGAATGTCGGCTTCAGCTGGGCCGTGGTCGACCCCGAAACTCCATCCGCCCAATGGTGGTTTGCCATCGAACCGGCCGGAGATCGCTGCCGATTGACCCAGCGCGTCCGGCTCGGCCCCGGACCATCAGGCCTCACCCCGGCCATCCAACGAATGCCCGACCGGGAGGATGAGATCGTCGATCGCCGGCTCCGCTTCCACGATGACAACATGCGGGCCAATCTGGAAGCAGTGAAGGCCGAACTCGAACACCCTTGATCCGTTTCGCCTTTCAGCTCACGCGGCCCAGTGCACCCGGGCGAACGTCAACGTCGAGCAGTACCAGACATCGTGATCATCGCCCGGCGTCAGGAACATGCCGTTGGCCACGGATGATCCGACGTCGACCCGGTCGATCGTGTCGCCAGTGGCAGCGTCGATCACGACCAACCGATCGGGACCGTCCGAGCAATCGTTGATCACCAACTCACCTGTCGCCGCGAAAGCGAGGGGTTGCATCGTCGCCCGGATGGCTGAAATCCAACGGGTTTCGAGTGTGATGTCGTCAAGGCCGGCGAGTCCGCCGTTGATGCTGTCCCAACACACGACGAGGCCGTGATCCGGCAGATGAATCGGTGGCGCGATGATGCCACCTCCAACGCTGTCGAACGGGGCCACTTCGGCCACCTGGCCGCTCTCGAGATCGACCCGCAACAAGCGTTGGGGACCGGGCCACGGCGCCGGCAATCTCCAGCTGATGGTCCGGCCGGGTGCTGCTGGGAACCGGCCGTTCGGGTGTTGGTCGAACAATCTGCGAACGCTCGGGATGTCACCGTTGTCCATCAGCCAGCCGTAGCCCCCCGACAGGCAGGAATCCCACGCGAGGCCCTGGGATTCGTCGGACCGATACAGGGGTCGCCAGTCCTCGTCGACGACCAACTGGTCTGCATCGACCCGAATCCGGAAGACGTGGTTGGTGCCGGGCACGTAGATGAACTCACCCTCGGGAGTGAGGTCGGCGGCAATGCGGCCCATCGAACCCTCGGGCAGAACGAGCGGGGCGTGTACCGGCTCGAGCGTCGTCGGATCGACGCGAGTGAGGGTCGAGCCGCCGTCTCCACCCAGTCGCAGGTCCTTCGTGACGATCGTGCCGTCACTCAGGATCAGGAGGCCATTGTGGGCCTGGTCGACAGCAAGTCGAGATTCGGCGAGGACCTCACAATCGGGAGAGATCCGATGGAGGTAGGAACCGTTCACGTTGTACAACGAGCCGTTGGCATGAATCGCAAGCGACCCACACCAGACGTGATCGCCACAAGGAAGCGGCAATGTCTCGGCCGTGGGCATCAGCGTGTCCGGGTCGATCCGCTGCACCCAGCCGAACGGCGGGTCGCCATGGAATGCCGCCATCGTGCCCGAGAGGAACCACTCGCCGGGGTCGCGGCGAACGACCATCACGTTCCAGCGGCCGTTCGCCGACGTGATCACCGTGGCATCTCGGTTCGCCGCATCGAGCGGGGCCGACGTGGTCTTCTGGCGCCGATTGCCGCCGCACTCAACCGCCCAAGGCGACCGCCAGTAGCCCGAATGCGCCTCGTCTCGGTCGATCCCGGTCATCGGCTCACCATAGGTGAGGCCGAAGAAGCGATCGATTCTCCCTCAACGGCAGACGTGGCGTTGCCGACCAGAGAACGTCGGCAAAGGAAGATCGTCAGGGAACACGTCAGGCAGGTGACGTTCTCTCTCGGAAGAAGGTTTGGGGGTACGGTCGACAACATGTTGATCGGGCAACTTGCCGACGCACTCGGGATCCCGACCAGAACCGTTCGGTTCTACGAGCGCAAGGGTCTCCTGCCGGACCCCCAGCGGGCCAAGAACGGATACCGCGTTTACGACGACGCCACGCTCACCCGCTTGAGATTCATCCGCAGGGCCCAGACCGCAGGGCTCACGCTCGCCGAGATAGCCAGTGTGATCCGTGTCCGCGACGACGGCAGCGCGCCTTGCAGCCACGTGGAGGCACTGCTCGAGAGGCGACTGGCTGACGTACGCGACCGACGACGACATCTCGCCGAACTCGAATCCGAACTCGTCCAACTCCTCGACCGCAGTAGCCATCTCGATCCCGCCGCCTGCGCAGCGGGCGAGATCTGCCACATCTTCAGTACCGACGACGGGGACGAAGGGTCGCCTGGCGGCTGACTGGCTGAGCCGGCCCGATGTCCTGACCGGCACGATCGCCCTTGACCTTCTCCTGCAGAAGAAGGTTTACCGTGGCGTCATGGACATCACCTTGCTGTACTTCGATGGTTGCCCGAACTGGGTGCAGGCGGCCGAGCACCTCGACGCTCTGGCCCGCGAGTTCCCGGATGTCGGTGTCACCCGCCGCCTCGTCGACACCGACGGTGAGGCCCAGCAGATCGGCTTTCACGGGTCACCGAGCATCCTGATCGACGGCGTCGACGTCTTTGCCCCGGAGGACGCCCCGGTGGGGTTGTCGTGTCGGATGTACCAGACCCCGGACGGTTTCGCAGGCTCGCCGACGATCGAGCAGCTCCGTGACGCTGTGACGACGCGTCGACCGACACGGTGACGATGAGCAACCCACATGACCTGATCGTGGTCGGTGCCGGCATGGCCGGCGTCGCCGCCGCCAACAAATGCGCATCCGCCGGATGGCGAGTCGCAATCGTCGACGAGCTCCCGTATGGCGGGACGTGCGCCTTGCGCGGCTGTGACCCGAAGAAGATCCTTCGTCGCGGAGCCGAGATCATCGACAGCGCACGCCTCATGCGTAGCAAGGGTGTCGACAGCGACGGCCTCTCGATGAACTGGGCCGATCTGATGAAGCACAAGCGCGGCTTCACCGACCCGGTCCCGCAGAACATGGAAGACGAACTGAGGCACAACGGCGTCGAAACTCTTCATGGCACGGCCCGATTCACGGCCCCGGACATGCTTGACATCGACGGCACGAGTTACGGGGCGCACCATTTCATGATCGCCACGGGCGCCCGACCGAAGCCGATGGATTTTCCCGGCGCCGAGCATCTGATCGACAGCACCGACTTCCTCGACCTCGACGAGCTGCCCGGACGGATCCTGTTCATCGGGGGTGGATTCATCTCCTTCGAATTCGCCCACATCGTCGCCCGAGCGGGCAGCCAACCGGTGATCATTGATCGCGGCTCGCGACCACTCAAAGGATTCGACCCTGACCTCGTCGAACTGCTGATCACCCGGAGCCTTGATGTCGGCATCGACCTTCGGCGCGCGAGACCGTTGTCACTTCAGTCGAGCCGAATGGCAACGGTTACCGGGTCACGGCTGAAGCAGCCGGTGAAGCGTCGACCATCGAGACCGACCTGATCGTCCACGGCGCCGGTCGTATCGCGCAGCTGTCCCGCCTCGGGCTCGACGTCGCCGACGTTGCCTTCGGCGAGAAGGGCGTGAACGTCGCCGGCCATCTCCAGAGCACCACCAATCCCCGCGTCTTCGCCGCCGGCGACTCCGCCGACAGCCGAGGCATGCCGCTCACCCCTGTCGCGGTGTTCGAGGGCAAGGTCGCAGCGTCGAACATGCTCGAGAACACCACCGTCGTCCCGGACTACGACGGCGTTCCCACCGCCGTGTTCACGATCCCCGAACTCGGGCGGGTCGGAGTCCTCGAAGCCGACGCCCGAGCGAGCGGCATCGACGTCGACGTCCGCTACCGCGACACCAGCGACTGGTACTCCAACTACCGAGTGGGCGAGACCACGGCCGCAGTCAAGATCCTCGTCGACACGTCGAAGGACACCATCGTCGGTGCCCACATGTTCGGACCCGAGTACGGCGAACTCATCAACTTCTGCGCACTCGCCATCAAGCTCGGGCTCACCACGCGTCAACTCAAATCAATGACGGCCGCCTATCCGACCGTGACCTCGGACCTGGGTTCGATGCTCTGAGTTCGGGCGGTTCGGTCACGGTCTTCGAGGCGGTCGAGCCCGCGCATCGTCTACGTTTCGAGGATGACCAGCGACAGAGAACCGGCTTCGGTTGTCGACGTTCGCGAGGCCAGGAAGCTGTTCCCGGCCACGGCTGCCTCGGCCTACTTCAACACCGCAGCAGTGGGGCTGGCGAGCCTCGGCTTGACGGCTGCCTTTCACCGTTTCATCGACGAGTGGTCTGCATCTGGTCTGGACTATGTGCGCGGGGAGTCCGCAGCCGAAACTGCCAGGGCGTCAGCGGCGGCTCTGATGGGCGCTGACCGGTCCGACATCGCCTTGATCGCGTCGGTGTCTGCCGCCGCCGGGCTCGTCGCTGCTCAGTTCGGGCCCGCCGCCAGCGGCCAGAACGTGGTGATCGGCGAACGCGAATACAGCTCGAACCATTTCCCGTGGCGGCTACTCGCCGGAAAGGGCTATGAGGTGCGCCAAGTGCCCTTCCGCAACGGTGGCCTCGAACCCGAAGACATCGCACGACACGTGGATCGCGGGACGCAGCTGGTCGCGTTCAGTGCCGTCCAAACGGCATCCGGGCATCGGTCCGACATCCCGGCCATCAGTCAGTTGGCGCGTTCAGTGGGTGCAATTGTCTTTGTAGACGGCTCTCAGATGATCGGCGCGATGCCGGTTGCTGCCGACCTCGGCTTCGTTGACGTGTTGGCAACGTCAGATCACAAGTTCCTGATGAATGCCGGCCGTGGGGTCGGGTACTGCTACTTGTCGCCCGACATCCAAGATCGGTTCAGCCCGCTCAACGCCGGGTGGAAGGCCGGACGAGCGCCATTCGAGAGCTTCTTCGGGCCAACCATGGACCTCTCTTCTACCGCCTCGCGGTTTGACAACTCGATCAGTTGGCTCGCTGCGATCGGCGACGAAGCCGCGCTCTCGGTCTTCGACACGTTCGGATCTGGCGTGATCTTCCGCCGAAACAGTGAACTGGCCGGACTGCTCCGGTCAGCGATGGCCGACATCGGCCGCGAGCCGATCAAGCTTCCGGTTGCCAATCGCAGCACGATCGTGTCCGTGCCCCTCGGTGACGTTGATGCTGCTGAACTTCTGGTGCAACTCGAGCGGCGCGGCATCGTCTGTTCGGCTCGCGACGGCAATCTGCGTCTGGCGATCCACTTCTACAACCACGAAGACGACATCGACCAGATCACGAGCGCTCTCACCGAACTGCGACTTCGTTAGCCTCTCCGATCGATGCGTCTCGAATCCGGCACCGCCTCCGCAACATTCAGCCTCTCGAATGGTGGAAGGCTGGCGTCCTTGGTGGTGTTCGGAAATGAGCTCCTCATCACCGCCCACGAAGCACCGCTGGGTTGGGGTGCGTATCCCATGGTGCCCTACGCAGGCCGAGTCGATCGCGGGAGGTTCAGATTTGACGGCCGTGATCACGATCTACCCGTCGCGATGGCCCCCCACGCCATACACGGGACCGTCTGGGATCAGTCGTGGGAGAAGACCGGCGAAGGTGAGATGGGCATCGATCTCGTCGACCCCTGGCCGCTCGGCGGCTCGGTTGCTCAATCGGTGTCACTCACCGATGAGACCCTCACCCTCACGCTCACCCTCACGGCTGGACCCACCCCGATGCCGGCGATGCTCGGATGGCATCCCTGGTTTCGTCGTGTGCTCACCTCGGGAGCCGAGGCTTCGCTCCAGCTGGACCCGACGTCGATGTATGAAGTCGACGACGACGCCATTCCGACCGGGCGACTGATCGATCCGCCGACAGGGCCGTGGGACGACTGTTTCACAGGGCTGCGGGCCGATCCGACGATCACCTGGCCTGGTGTGCTCGAGCTGACCTTGTCGTCTTCGTGCACGGACTGGGTGGTGTTCACCGAACGGGAACACGCGCTCTGCGTCGAACCCCAGACGGCGGCGCCCGACGCGTTCAATCGAACCCCGGACGTGCTCGCTTCAGGTGAGCAACTTCGGGCCACCTTCACGCTCGCCTGGCGAAATCTCGCCTCGTGAGGCGAGCGCACGGCCGGCGGAACAGGTAAGAAGTCCGCCGTGGACACAGATCGCCTCCTGATGAGCCTGGCTGCCGGCTTCATGCTCGACCAGATCGATTCCCGCAGCGCGTTCCCGCTCTACGTCGGCGGCAGCATCTCGCTGCTGGGGCTGATCCTGATGATCATCGCCGGTGGATGGGTCCGTGGGCTGGGACTGGTTCTGGTGCTGATCGGCATCATCGTGATGCTCGCAGTCTGGCTGGTGAGGGCCGCGGCCCGAACGGCGATTCACAAGTTCGCCCAACCGCAGGCCATCGTTCAGAAACGGGAACAGGTCAATGCCGCGCTGGTCGACGCCAACCTGCCGACGGGTCCCGTTTCTGCCATTCGGTACATCACCCGCTTCCGGAAGGGACTGCGACCCGAGATCGCCCGCCTGCGAACGATCTTCACCGATCTGCAGACCGAACTGGATCTCGACCTCGTACCGGGCGAGCCCGGCCGACCCGAAATCCCTGAGTAGTGCGATGGTCGATTCCGTGCAGTTTCCCGACGAGCATGACATCACTGCCGAGTGGCTGGCCACCGCGTTGGGGGTGTTTGGGGCCCAGCTGACCGAGACGAGGGTGTCGATCGGCACCGGCCAGGTCGGCGAGAACGTCCGTTTCTCGATCAAATCCGATCATCCGAACCTGCCCACCTCGGTCGTCGGCAAGTTTCCGTCACTCGACGAGACGAGCCGGCAGACCGCAGTGGCGACCGACGCCTATGTGAAGGAGATCGGGTTCTATCGCGATCTCCAACACACCGTGAAGGCCCGAACCCCTCGAATCCACTTTCTGGCCGAGGACCTAGCGAACAATCGTTTCCTCCTGCTCATGGAAGACATCAACGACGCCGTCCAAGGAGACCAGCTCGCCGGATGCTCGGTCGATCAAGCCCGACTGGCTGTCGACCAATTGGTCGGTCTGCATGCTCCCCATTGGGGATCGACGCAGCTCGCCGACCTGGCTTGGATGCGGCCCCGGACACCTGAACGAGGAGTCGAGCTATCCGGTCTCTACGCGGCCGTGTTCGAAGGATTCGCCACCCGCTACCGAGCTCGTCTATCAGCCGCAGTCATCGAGCTGGGTCGACAATTCGGAGCGCTCATTCCTCGCTGGTTCGGCGCCGGCCAAACGCCGATCACCCTGGTTCACGGCGACTACCGACTCGACAACATGTTGTTCGGGAGTGGCGGCGACGCTCCACCGCTCACCATCGTCGACTGGCAAACCACAGCGATCGGCCATGGGCCCGCCGATCTGGCCTACTTCCTCGGCGCTGGCTTGCTGACGGCGGATCGTCGCGATTCCGAGGAATCCCTGATCAGCCGCTATGTCGATGGCCTCCAGGGTGCGGGGGTGGCCGTCGACCGGGACGTCATCGGCCATGACTATGCTGTCGGCTCGGCGTCGGGCTATTTGATGGCAGTGATTGCCTCGCAGATTGTTGCCCAGACCGAGCGGGGCGATGAGATGTTCTGCGTGATGGCCGAACGGCACGCGCAACAGATGGTCGACCGGGATCTGCTGGCCCTGTTCTGAGCCAGCACTGTTTTGAGCTAGCACTGTTTTGAGCCAGCACTGTTTTGAGCCAGCACTGTTTTGAGCTAGCACTGTGCTGGGCTGGCACTGCTCTGAATACTTCAGTGGGAGCGGTCTTGCCAGGTGCAGATGCAGGCTTCGTTTCCTTCCGGATCGGCCAGGACCCAGAACGCCTTGGCGTATTCATCGGAGAGCAGCGTGCCGCCCGCATCGATGGCTGCAGAAACTCGCTGTTCAGCGAGTTGGTGCGGGATCGTGGCGTCGATGTGGATTCGATTGCGTTGGGGTCGAGCCTCGTCCATTTGCTGAAACCAGATGTCTGGACCACGTCCAGTGGGATCATGGATGCTGTCGATCTGGCCAGACTCGGATGCCGGACCCGGTCGATAGCCGAGCAAGGCCAGCCAAAAAGGTCGAACCGCATCGAAGTCGAGCGCATCGATGGCCACCTCGACGATGAGGCCGACGTCTGGTTCCATGGTGGCGCCGACCTCGCCAGCCAACTCGGAGACTGCGGCAGCCAGCGTTGCATCGAGAGCGGTCAATCCCCCGACGTCATGCGTGGTCAGCGAGATCCGCACTCGATCGGGATAGCGAATCTGGATGTCGGGGTGGTGTTGGTGCTCTTCGGCGAGTTCGGCCACCTGCTGGGCGAACGCGGTGGCGGCCACGAACGATCCGGCCCGAAACGCTCCCTCCACCTGGCCCAGCATGATGTTCCATCCCGGCAACGGGAATCGTTGGCGGAATTCCTTGGCTGTGACTCGCTCGGGACGCTTCGGCATCTCCGAATCGTAGAGGTTCGAATCGGTGGGGGTCAGTTGACTTGCCCACCGAGTCCGCTGTCGTCGCCAAAGGCGAAGAAGGCGACAACAACGAGTACGAAAATGGTGACGAGGGCCAGCCACTGGATGGTCGCGCTCATGTTGGCTCGTTGGGTGCCACTCCGACGATTCGAACTCCCACGATTCCGACTGCGACTGGAGCGCTTGTTGCGGTCGGCCCCGTTCTTGGTCGCCTTGCTCTTGTTCGCACTGCTCGATGCCATGAACCCCAAACCGTCGTGGAACACCGATTTGTTCCATCTCGTTTTGTTCCATCTCGTTCGACCAACGACATTTGTTCCGACGGCCGGTCGTTCTGTTGCCTTCCTTCTGCCTTCCTTCTGCCTTCCTTCTGTCGTCAGTGGCCGCAACCGATTCACCGGGGGGAAGGACGATTGCGATACATTTCCTGCCGATGACCGCTTCGGCAACCGAACCGACGAGCACCGACCAGAGGGCCGAGCGCGGGCCGATTTCCGAACGCGCCGATTCGCGAGCCGATCGCTTCATGCTCCGACTGCTCCGGATCCCCACGCACCCCAATGCGAAGGCGGCGCGGCCCGAGGCCGCTCAATCGGCGTTCCAAACATCGATCGTGCTTTCGGCCGTTCGTTGCCTGCTCACCTACATCGTGCTGCCCTTCGTTGCGCCATTCGTCGGACTGGCAGCGTCGATCGGCGAGCCACTGGGCATCTTGGTCGCCTTGGTGGCCATCGTTTCGATCACGATGAGCATGAGGCGTTTCTGGCGTTCACGACACAAGCAGCGGTGGACCTACACCATTCTCGGTGGTGTCATGATGGGTTTCTTGTTCTTCCTTCTGGCCACTGACATCAGCAACCTCTGATCCGATGCATGTCGTGATCGTCGGTGCCGGCGAAGTCGGATGGTTCCTGGCCGAACGCCTCGGCAACGAACACCATGATGTCGTCGTCATCGAGATCGACCCTGCCGCCGCCAACATGATCGCGGAGCAACTCGACGTCCAGGTCGTCATCGGAAGTGGCTCCAGTCCGTCGGCGCTCGTGGAAGCAGGAATTGGCAAAGCCGACCTCCTCGCCGCCGTCACGCAGAACGACGAAGTGAACATGATTGCTTCGCTGCTGGGTCGCGAAAATGGGGTGACCAACACCGTCGTTCGTCTGCAGTCCGGCGAGCTTCGGACCGATATCGCCGCCAATCTGATGGATGCGATCGGAGCCGACCTCGTCATCGATCCCGACGCCGATACCGCTGACGAGATCTTGGAACTGATCCATGCCTCCGGTGCCGACGAGGTGTATCCGATGGCGGCCGGAAGTCTGCTCGTCATCGGGTGCGAAATCACGAAAGACGCCGAGGTGGCGGGTCGAACGTTGGCCCAAATCGGTGAGGACCACGGTGCCGGCCGGGAGTTCATCTTTGGCGCAGTCACTCGCGATGGCGTCACGACGTTTCCCCGGGGCGATCATCGGCTCGAGCCCGGAGATCACGTTCGGATGCTCGTCACCAAAGAGGCGAGGCATCAGGCCCTCGAGCTCCTCGGTCATCCCGGTGGACTCGCCCGCAGGGTCATGATTCTCGGCGGTGGCGCCATCGGTTTCCGAGTCGCCGACCATCTCCAACGCGAGGGGGTCGAGGTGATCGTCGTCGAACGAGATCACGCTCGTGCCGCCGACATCGCCGAACGGTTACGGCGCTGCGTGGTCGTGCGGGGCGAAATCACCGATACCGACCTCCTGTCCGAGGAATCGATCGGACGAATGGACGTCG
The DNA here is from genome assembly GCA_037969565.1 of Acidimicrobiales bacterium. GTDB lineage: Bacteria > Actinomycetota > Acidimicrobiia > Acidimicrobiales > SZUA-35 > SZUA-35. Next base: position 46,649 of record JBBKXQ010000049.1, read on the forward strand.
TCGTTGCGGCTACGGGCGAGGATTCTTCCAACGTCCTCGCCTGTGCCTACGCCGCGGCCGAGGGTGCGCCGTTCACCGCCGCCGTTCTCCACAGCCTTTCGCTCCTGCCTCTCGTTCGGCGATTCGGCATCAACGCCGCATTGAGCCCGCGCACGGCATCAGCCAACGCCGTCCTTCGGTACATTCGGGGCGGAACCACGGCCGTCACCACCTTCCTCGAAACTGACGCCGAAGTCGATGAACTGGAAATCGAAGCTGGATCCCCCGCCGACGGTGTCGCCGTGTCCGACTTGGTCCTGCCCACCGATCTCGTGATCGGAGCCCTGATCCAACCCGGTCGGCCGGCGCTGATTGTTTCGGGGCGCACCGTCCTCAACGCGGGAGATCACATCGTCGTTTTTGCTCGACCGGGTGCCCTCGCGAAAGCACAGTCGTCCTTCGGCGCATGAAATTTCCAGGGGCACCACATCCGAACTTGCTCGTCCATGTTCTGGGCATCACCCTCGGTGTCTCTGGTGTCGGCATCGTCATCGCAGGCATCATCGATGCGATCGACGGTGGCCCGGATACATGGTCGCTGGTCATTTGTGGTTTCGTCACTGCGCTGGTTGGGTTCGGGCTCTGGCGGTTCACGTGCGTGCCCGAGCGACTCGAACTGATCGACGTCTTCACCACCGTGATTCTGGCCTGGGGAGGCTTGGCCGTCGCCGGTGCCGTTCCCTACGTCATCACCGGCACCCTTCCTGCTCTCGACGACGCGCTGTTCGAATCGGTGTCGGGTTTCACGACAACCGGAGCCACGGTCCTTCGTCCGATCGAAGCTGCTTCAGCCGGAATTCTCTTCTGGCGTTCGATCACGCAATGGATCGGCGGCATGGGCGTGATCGTGTTGGTCGTTGCCGTGTTGCCGACGGTCGGGGCTGGCGGCATGGATCTGCTCGAAGCCGAAGCGCCAGGTCCCACCGGCGAGCGCCTCACCCCAAGAGTTCGGCACACCGCACGTCGGCTGTGGGCCGTCTACGTGGGATTGACGATTGTGTATGCGGCCGCCTTCGTCGCCGCCGGCATGAGTCTCTATGACGGCTTCGCCCATTCCTTCACCACGATGTCGACTGGTGGATTCTCGCCCCACAGCGCGTCGCTCGGCTACTTCCAGTCGGCAACGATCGAGTGGATCGCGATCTCGGGGATGTTCATTGCCGGCGGGAGCTTCACGCTCTGGTATCGCCTCTTGCGTGGCAAACCCGGACCGTTGATTCAATCGGCCGAGTTCCGGCTGTATGTGATTGTCGTGGTGGTGGCCACCGCCGTGTGTTTCGCAACGGCGGATCCGTCGTATTCCGGTCATGACGGAATTCGGAATTCGATGTTCACGGTGCTCTCCGTTGCTTCGACCACTGGCTTCGCCACAGTCGATTTCGGGCAATGGACTCCGTCAGGACAAATCATCCTGCTTCTGCTGATGCCGATCGGGGCGATGGCCGGCTCCACGGCAGGCGGTGTCAAGCTCGTCCGCGTTCTGGCCGTTGCCAGCTACGCCCATCGGGCCACGCTTCGCCAGCTCCATCCGCGGATGATCCGTCCGATCCGAATCGGGTCTGCCGTCCTCGATGACGTCCTCTCCAACCGGATCGTCGGATTCCTCGTTCTGTCGTTGGCCGCCTTCGGGGGAAGCTCGATACTCATGGTTCTGAGCGGCGCCGATCTCATCACCGGTTTCTCGGCCGCAGCCACGACGTTCGGAAATGTGGGTCCTGGCCTGGCCGATGTCGGTCCCACCGCCGACTTCTTGAACTTGCCTCGCTTCGCCCGCTGGGTCGGCATGGGAAACATGTTGCTCGGTCGCCTCGAGATCTATCCGGTGCTCCTGGCTCTCGCTGCGCTCCCCCGACCACGAGTTGGCCAACGCCCCCGATTCCGCACTTGAATTGCGCATCATGGAATCCGCACCGATCGAGGCATTGACTGCGTTCCGTTCGGCGGTGGCCGAGTTCATCGCTACCTCCGAGCGCAGCGGCGTGGCCTGTCCCGCCTTTGGAGCGATCCTTCCTCCGCACCTGGTCGAGCGGGCACTCGTCTGGCAGCGGGCCTGTTGCGAGGCCGGCTTTGCCGGCATCCACTGGCCGACCGAACACGGAGGGGCCGGACTCAGCCCCGATCACGGAGCCGTGTGGTTCGAGGAGTGCGCTCGAGCCGAGGTTGCGCCCTACCTGAACTTGCAGGGTTTGATCCTGGCCGGCGAGGCCATTCTGAGATCGGGAACGATGGAGCAGAAGCAGCGGTATCTCCGCCCCACACTCTCCGGTGAGATCCTGTGGTGTCAGTTGTTCAGTGAGCCGGGCGCCGGCTCCGACCTCGCCTCGCTGACCACGAGCGCCACCGTGATCGGAGACCACGGCCAACCGGAGAACTTCGTGGTCAACGGTCAGAAGGTGTGGTCGTCGAACGCGCAGTTCGCGCAGGCCGGAATACTCATGGCCCGAACAGATCCCGAGCTGCCAAAGCATCGCGGGATCTCGTTCTTCCTGGTCGACATGCGAAGCCCGGGCATCGAGGTCCGCACGATCCGACAGATGACGGGTGACGAGGAGTTCTGCGAGGTCTTCTTCGACGAGGTCGTCCTGCCGGCCGAGTCCCTTCTGGGCCCATTGAATGATGGCTGGCGGGTCGCCCTTAACGTGCTGCAGGACGAGCGGGGCAGCTTCGGTTCGGCCGGTGCGATCAGCCTGCGGAGAAGGCTCGACCACTTGACCCGGCTGAGTCGTTCCGCCGAAGGCGTCGGCCCGGTCGCCCGCGATGTCCTGGCTCAATTGCAGGTGAAGGGCCGGGTTCTCGAGACCTTGCTCCGTGGCTCCACCGATCAAACCGCTGGGCCCCCCGCCGCCAAACTCCTGCGAACCGAGTTCGAATCGGCCGCCGCTCAGTTGGAGTTCGCCCTGGGGGGCGGAAGTGAAGCCCTGCTCTACTCCCCCGGCATGCGAATTGCCGGAGGATCGAGCGAGGTCCAGCGCAACATCATCGGTGAACGAGTGCTCGGACTGCCGAAGGAGCCATCGGTCGAGGGCTGACCAAACAGGCGCGGGCGCGATTCTGCAGGGCGCGATTCTGCAGGGTGCGATTCTGCCGCTGATCCGTCAGACTCGCTGATGGCCTCACTGACGGATTTGCTCGAGCAACGCAAGGTACTCCTCGTCGATGGTGCCATGGGAACCGAGTTGTTTCGACGTGGCCTCGGATCGGGCGATCCACCCGAGCTCTGGAACGTCGAACAGGCCGACCGGGTTGCATCGGTCCACCAGGCCTACGTCGAAGCCGGTTCCGACATCTTTCTCACCAACTCCTTCGGCGGCACGGGGTTTCGACTCAAGCTGCACAACCTGGAGCATCGGGTCATCGAACTGAATCGGGCCGCAGCCGCGATCGGACGAAAGGTGGCCGATGCCGCCGATCGTGAGGTCATCGTCGCCGGGTCGATGGGGCCGAGTGGCGAGTTGCTCGAGCCGATGGGAACGATGACACCGCAAACCTGTGCTGTCGCGTTTGCCGAGCAGGCTCGCGGCCTCGCCGAAGGTGGAGCCGACATGCTCTGGATCGAAACGATGAGCCATCTCGACGAGATCACGGCCGCCGTCGAAGGTGCCACATCGGTCACCGACCTTCCGATCGCGGCAACCCTCAGTTTCGATACCGCCGGTCGCACGATGATGGGGGTCACCGGCGCCGAGGCCGTCGTGCGCCTCTCCGAGCTCGGAGTCACGGCCGTTGGGGCGAACTGCGGTAACAACCTCGCCGACACCGAAGCAGCCGTAGCCGAAATGCGGGCTGCCAATCCAGCGATGTTGATCGTCAGTAAGGCCAACGCCGGAATGCCCGAGTGGCGAGGCACCGAACTCCACTACAGCGGAAGCCCCGAGGTCATGGCCGCGCATGCCCACCGACTTCGTGAATCCGGTGTTTCGATCATCGGTGGCTGCTGCGGATCCACACCCGAACACATCGCCATGATGCGGGCCGTGCTCGACGGCTCGCTTCCGGTGCCCGAGGTGGAGTTCGAACCGGCCGTGATGCGTCAGGTCGCCAAGAGGGATCGTGAACGCCGGAGAGATCGTCCGAGAGACTGACCGCTGAGTGAGGCGGACCTGCAGGCAGGCCTCGCCGCTTGTCCTTCCTGGTCGGCGTGCTTGGACGGCGGCTCGTCCTGTGCGATCCTCACGGGATGGGTTACGAATGTTTTGAGCTGGAGATCACCGACAAGGTGGCGCACATCCGGATGAACCGGCCGGGAAAAGCCAATTCGATGATCGCCTCGTTCTGGCGGGAGCTTCCGGAGATCGTCGACCGACTCTCGGCCGGCGGATCGGTTCGGGCGGTGGTCTTGTCGGGCGAAGGTCGGCACTTCTGCTCCGGGATGGATCTCGAGGTGTTCGCCAATGATGGTTCGATCGGTCCCGATGCTCGACCTGGTCACCGCAGCCGCCGCAACGAACGGTTTCGAAGCACGGCCCTGAAGCTCCAAGACACCTTCACCTCGCTCGAACGGTGTCGAGTCCCGGTGCTCGCAGCAATCCAGGGGGCCTGCGTGGGCGGAGCCATCGACATGGTGTCGGCCGCCGACATGCGATACGCCACGGCCGATGCGTACTTCTCGATCGCCGAGGTGAACATCGGGATGACGGCCGACGTCGGAACCCTGCAGCGGCTCCCGAAGCTCGTGGCCGAGGGAATCGTGAGAGAACTGGCGTACACCGGCCGACGTTGGACGGCGGCCGAAGCCTGCGCTGCGGGTTTCGTGAATGCGGTGTTCGATGACGAGCAAGCGCTGCTCGAAGGAGTGATGGACCGAGCGATGGAAATCGCCAGCAAGAGTCCGATGGCCGTGTGGGGCACCAAGCAAGCCATGCACTACACCCGTGATCACAGCGTGGCCGATTCACTCGAGTTCATTGCCAACTGGAACGCGGCAATGTTCGACACCGACGACATGGCGGAAGCTTTCGCGGCCAAGCTCGAGAAGCGTCCGGCCGACTTTCCCGACTTGTTCTCACTCAGCGAAGGACTCGACGGCTGAACCGGCAGCGCGTGCCGGCTCAGGTACTCAGTGGTTCTGGAGTTCGTCGGCCTCGATGAGTCCGCCGGCAGCGGCCAACGCACTACCGAGCATCACCGTGCGATCGAGAACGGCCTGCAGATAGTGCTCGGCGATGGTTTCGTGACCGGCGAGTGGAATTCGACCGAGCGATCGCACGACGGCGGTGGAGTCGGGGCTGATTCGAGCGGTGGTGGGCAATGTCGGGAGTCGACTCTCGTCACCCCAGAACGCCTTCAACTGTTTGGTCGAGGCCTTCGGACTCTTCCGTCGGCGTCCCCTCGATCGTTTGACACTCATGTCACACCGCTTCCTTGATCGGATCTCGTGCTACATCGCCAGCACCGGAATCCACGCTGGTCGTCGACTCGCCCGACGAGAGCGCTTCGTCTTCGGCGTCGAAACTGAGCAGCGCTTCGGGGTCGATTCCGAGGGCCGCTTGCAGCTGATTCGCATCGAGATCGTCGATGGAACTCGACTTCGGAAGGACGAGGTCGGCGATCTTCCGCTTTCCGGCGACCACTTCCTCGACCCGCTCGTCAACGGTTCCGGGACACACGAGTCGGTGGCAGACAACGGTGTTCTTCTGCCCGATTCGCCATACGCGGTCTCGGGCCTGATCTTCGACGGCGGGATTCCACCAGCGGTCGTACAGCACCACGTGGCTGGCCGCAGTGAGATTGAGCCCGGTGCCACCGGCCTTGAGCGAAAGAACCATTGCTCCGGGACCGGTGCCCTTCTGGAATTCGTCGACCATCCGATCTCGTGTTCCTCGAGCCAGCCCTCCGTGGTAACAGGCGATCGGCATGTCGAAGCGCTTGGACAGATAACGGGACATCTTCTCTCCCCACGACGCGAAGTGGGTGAAAATGAGAATGCGTTCGTTCGAAGCGAACACGGTTTCCATGATCTCGTTGAGACGAGCGAGTTTGCCCGACCGACCGTCGAGTTCTTCGTTGTCATCCTGGTAGTTGACCGGATGATTGCAGATCTGCTTGAGGGCGGTGATGGCGGCCAGCACGGCACCCTGCTTGCGGGGACCACCTTCCGCCGCCGATGCCTGCTGGGCCACGAGATTGTCGAGCACCGCTTGGTAGAGGCCGATCTGCTCGGGGGTCATTGCGCAATGGTCGAGCTCGTCGATGCGGTCTGGCAGTTCGGCTGCAATTGCCGGCTCGGCCTTCGTGCGGCGGAACACCATGATGCCGTTGAGCGCTCGCAGAGCACCTTCGGCGTCGCTTCCGGCGTTGGTGGCCGAGAGTTGGGCGATGAACTGGTTGCGGCCTCCGACTAGTCCGGGGTTGGCCCAATCCAGAATGGCCCAGAGATCGCCGAGTCCGTTCTCGATGGGGGTACCCGTGAGGGCGAGGCGACTGCGGGCCGGGAGTCGTCGGAGTTGCTGTGCCGTTTCGCTCGTCGGGTTCTTGATGGCCTGCGCTTCATCGAGCACGACATGATTCCAGTTGATCTTCTCGAGACCGTTCATGTCGCGGACCGCCGTGCCATAGGTGGTGATGACGATGTCAGCCCGCTCGGCCAGGCCGGCCAGCCCTTGTTGTGTGGCTCTGTTGGGACCGTGGTGGACACGGACCCGAGCACTCGGCACGAACTTCCTGGCCTCCGCAGCCCAGTTGCCAACGACCGCAGGCGGGGCGATGACCAGGGAGGGACCTTCGCCCTTCGTGAGGTTGATGTGGGCGAGCATGGTCGGCGTCTTGCCGAGACCCATATCGAGTGCGAGACAACCGCCCAGACCGGCGCCGTCGAGGAATCCCAACCAGGCCAGGGCGTTCGCCTGGTAGCTCCGAAGCTCGCCTCGGAACCCTTCGGGTTTCGTCGGTAGCTCAGTCGGGAGAGTTTTGGCACTTCGCAGCAGATCGGCGGCCCAGCCCGTTCCGGTGATGGAGATACCACCCGAGAGTGGAGATCCTTCCAGGCCCAGTGCGTGTCGGAGCATGTCGGCGCCGGAGAGTCGAGTTGTGTTGGCCCGCTCGGCCAGGGCCGCCGCTGCCTGCTGGAGGTCGGCCTTGTCGAGTTCGATCCACTGACCGCGGCTCTTCACCAGCGGTCGGGCCTGGGCCGCCAGTCGTCGGATTTCTTCCGCCGATAGTTCGACGTCGTCGAAGAGCGCCGACCAGCGAACGTTTGCGAGCTGCTGAGCGCCGACAACGGATTCGGCCGCCTCGGAGGTGAGGCGCAGAGAAGGCGATGCTTTCCGGCGGGACAAGGCCGGCACCCGAACATCGAAACCGGCAGCGGTGAGCATGTCGCCCTGCACGGTCATCAGCTGCCAGGCCTCGTCTTGGCTCAGTAGCACTTCGCCTCGTCGTCGGGCGCCGGGCCGGAGGAGTGGCGGGAACAGACGCTCGAGTCGAGTGAGCTGATCCTTGGCCTCTTTCCGCTTGGTGTTGGACGCATTCACGAGAGCCGATTCGACCGGTTCGAGGTCGTGATTGGAAGTGGGAGCCAGGACCGCGAGATACCAGGCGTTCGAGTCGTCCGGTGGGTCGAGCTGGATGACAAGGCTGAACTTGAGCGGGGCGGTCACCGGCGCAGCCCACTGGTCGAGTCTCCGGGTGAGTTCGGCCCCTGCCCGGGCCGGGGCCTCGAAGGGTTCGCCGTCGAGTCGAGCCAACATGGCTTCCGCCACATCGGTCTTCGACCGAGGTGTCGGGGGTGGGGCCGGCACATCGAGCCGTCCGGCTGCGGTCGAGCAGATTGCGTCGAGCAGATCGGCGATGACGGCTTGGGTGGTGGTTCGTGGTTCCTGTTGTTGGGAGAAGGCGGACACGCTCGGCGGCAGAGCGTTGGTCAGATCCTGCAGCTCGTTCTGGTCGAGCAGCGCCGGAACCCACTGAACGGCGAAGTGAGCCGCATCTTTCGCCAACGGTTGATCGGTCGCTTCTTTCGGACGCCTGGTCTTCTTGACTTGGGGTACGACACGGCCCTGTGTTGCGAGCCGCACCGCGACGTTCGCCGCCAGGCCGATCCACTGAGCGCTGACGCCGACTTCGGAATCGGCGATGACCTCGCTGTTCCCGAGGCTGACGAGCCATCCGAGCACATCACGAATGGGAGCGGAAACGGCTTCGATCTTCTCCCCGGTCGGGAGTTTGCCGCTCTGATGCGGTTCCCACATTTCGGACGATACGCCGGAGGCGTCGAGCCGTTCGAGCACGTCGTCGATCGTCTCGGGAGGGGCATTGAAACCGCCGGCCCACGCAATCACCCGGTCGGGAGTCCACGACAGTTGCAGGTCGGCTTCGCCGACTTCGCCTTCGGAGTTGTCGACCTTCGGTTCTGCCGGCGATTTCGATCCGATCAGATCGGTGAGAACTGCGTCGACACGCCGTATTTCTCGCTCGAAATCAGCGATGACCATCGAGCGTTCGGGGCCTCGGAGACGGTGCTGCGCATCGTCGGCGACAACGTGGAGGTCGTCGAGATTCCGCAGTAGGAGTCGGACCCAGGCATCTCGGTGGGCGGTGAGGATCGACAACGCCTCTTCGCTCGCGTCACCATCGACATGGGCTTGGACGAGGGTGGCAAAACCCTGGGGAATTCCCTCACCGAGGATGCCTCGCAACTCGGTGCCGGGCTTGATCCCATTTGGAGAAGATTCGCTTGCGGGCAGCTTGCTCGCCACCTCAGCAGATATCAGGTCAGTCATCACGCCGTTTCGATTCGCGGACTCAGTAGTCGACGCTCAGATGCAGATCAACTGCATGTGCCGGGGCGGCGGGTGCTTCCACGAGAAGGTACAGACCCACCAGCGAGCGCCGGTCATATGAGTCTATCGGCCATTGCCGGTGATCGGTGAGATGGTCGGGCGAGATGCGGGTGACGTGCGACCGCGGATCGGTGCGTTTACTGACGAGGCTCGAAGAAGGCCCGCACGAGTGGTTCGAAGTGCTCGAGCGGTTCGCTCCGGTAGTCGGCGTCAAAGGCCAGTTGGTCGTACTTGGCGCAGAATTCCTCGGTGTAGTCGAAGAATTCGTGTCCGCGGAACTCCTCCCGGGCGTTGCTGTCGGCACCGATGTAATCCCAGAAGTAGTAGCCCTGGAAGATGCCGTGGTGCTTCACCATGAAGTAGTTGGCTTCCGACGCGAAAGGCTTGATCATGGCGGCGGCGATGTCTGGGTGGTTGTACGGAGCGAAATTGTCACCGATGTCGTGGATGAGCGCACACAAGACGTACTCGTCATCCTGGCCGTCGCGTTGGGCTCGGGTTGCGGTTTGGAGGCTGTGCTCGAGCCGGTTCACCGGGAAACCTCCGTGGTCGGCCTCGAGGTAACGAAGCTGCTCCATCACCTTGTCGGCGACGAGCGCTTGGGTGTGGGCCAACTGCGGGACGATCTTCGCCCAGTCTTCGGCCGTGCTCTCCTCGAAGGAACGGAACGTGGTGAGCCGCTCGGGTGCTTGTGTGAGATCAGTCATGAAATCGACGTTACCCCATGGCGCATGAGAGAATCGAGTCCGTGACTGAGACCAGAACTGCCATTCGAACGTGCCCGCTCTGCGAAGCCGGATGTGGACTCGAGATCACACTCGAATCGGCGAGCGATCGGGTGATCCGAATCCGGGGCGACCAGGAAGATGTGTTCTCGGCCGGGTTCATCTGCCCGAAAGGCACGACGTTGGGGCATCTCCACGCCGATCCCGATTGGCTTCGCTCGCCCCGGATCAAACGCAACGGACAATTCGAGGAGGCCACGTGGGAGGAAGCTTTCGCTCACATCGAAGCGAATCTCCTGCCGATCATCAGCGAGAGTGGCAAGGATTCGATTGCGGTCTACCTCGGAAACCCAGGAGCCCACTCTCTCGCCCCCATGTTGCACAATCGCACGCTTCTGCGGGCCATCGGAAGTCGCAACATCTTCTCTGCATCCACGGTCGATCAACGGCCGAAAGAGATCTCGGCGGCGCTCATGTTCGGGTCGGTCACGGTTCCCGTTCCCGATCTCGATCGCACCGATTACCTCCTCATGCTCGGCGCCAACCCGTACGCCTCGAATGGGTCGCTCTGCACCGCCCCCGACTTTCCTGGACGGCTCGAGCGCATTCAGGCTCGCGGTGGCAAGGTCGTCGTCGTCGACCCACGACGAAGTGAAACCGCAGCGAAGGCCGATCAGCACCTCGCTATTCGCCCTGGCACCGACGCCCATTTGCTGGCCGCGATCGCGTCCACCCTCTTCGACGAGGGACTCGCCGACGCCTCGAATGTGGCGGCCCACTGCAAGGGTCTCGATGATCTCTCCGTGCTCTTCGCTCCCTTCACTGCGGCATCGGTCGCGTCCGTCTGCGGCGTGGAAGCCGAAGAGATTCGGGTGTTGGCTCGCGAGCTCGCAGCAGCCCCGACGGCCGCGGTGTACGGCCGAATCGGCACCTGTACCCAGGAATTCGGAACCCTCGCATCCTGGTTGGTCGATGTGGTGAACATCCTCACCGGAAACCTCGACCGGGTCGGCGGTGCGATGTTTGCGAAGGGTGCGGCCGGGCAGCCGTCCACGAAAGGTGCCCCTGGCGTAGGGCGGGGATTCGTGATGGGGCGTTCGACGTCACGGGTGAGTGGATCTCCCGAATCACTGGGCGAGTTCCCGGTCACCGTGCTGCCGGAGGAAATCGAGACGCCGGGCGAGGGGCAGGTGCGAGCGCTGATCACCGTGGCGGGCAATCCTGTCAGCTCGAACCCCAACAGCAACCGACTCGACGCCGCGCTGGCGTCGCTCACGTTCATGGTGTCGATCGATCCCTACGTGAACGAGACGACCCGGCACGCCGACGTGATCCTGCCCCCTCCCAGCCCCCTCCAGAAGAGCCACTACGACCTTGCCCTGCTCAACTTCGCCGTTCGAAACGTTGCCAACTACTCGGCGCCGGTGATCCCACTCGAGCCCGATCAGATCGGCGAGGACGAGATCATGCTCCGGCTGGCCGCCATCTTCGCTGGAGTCGGTGGTGAGGTCGATCTGGCCGGAATGAACGAAGCAAGCGCCCGCTCGATGCTCGAGAGTGGGGTGAGAAACGAGTACAGCAACATTGCCGGTCGGGATGTCGACGAACTGATGGAGATGCTCGACGGCCACGAGGGTGTCGAGACACTGCTCGACATCATGATTCGCACGGGTCCCTTCGGCGATGGTTTCGGCACCGATCCCGAGGGTCTGTCACTCGATGTTCTCGAGCGCAACCCGCACGGTGTCGACCTCGGCGCACTCGAGCCCAACCGGGTGCCGGACAACCTCCGAACCCCCGACGGCCTGATCGACGTCACTCCCCCGATCCTCGTGGCCGACGTCGCTCGTCTCGTGGCCTCGATCGATCGTGACTGGGACTCATCGATCGTTCTGGTCGGTCGTCGACACGTCAGGTCGAACAATTCCTGGATGCACAACATTCGAGTTCTCACGAAGGGCAAGAACCGCTGCACGATGCAGATCAACCCCGGTGATGCCGAGCGTCTGGGCATTGCAAACGGTGCCGCGGCCAAGGTGGTGTCCCGGGTTGGCGAGGTCACGATCACGGCCGAGGTCACCGACGGAATCCGACGTGGCGTGGTGAGCATCCCCCACGGATTCGGTCAGAACATGGACGGCGTGGAACTCTCGATCGCCTCTGACTACAACGGCGTCAACACCAACGTGCTCACCGATGAGTACTTGCGCGACGAGCTGAGCGGCAACATCGCCCTCAACGGAGTTCCGGTCACCGTCGCTCCGGCCTGAGCCGACAACCGGCCCCAGTGCTCAGGTCCGGTTCCACACCGGCATCGATCCGGTGTCGGCGTCGAACTCGCGGAGCCAGAGCGAATAGAATGAAGGGTCGGTGAGTTGCGACGGGTGGTGCCCGGGCAGGGCGGAGACAGCCATTGCCGGGAGTAACTCGAAGAGGAAACTCAGCGACCACTTGAACATCCGCCAATGAGCAACCGGATGGAAGAATCGCCCCTGCCGAAACAGCAGGTAGGTGGTATTGATCACGGCGAACAGCGCCAGTACGAGCATCGACGTGATCATTCCCCCGACATAGATTCGGCGGCCGCCGTGGACGTCGTGGAATGCATCCCAGGCCGCATTCTTGTGCTCGACCTCTTCGGCCAGATGCCACAGGAACAGCGTGGCCGGAACGTCGTCGGCTCCATCCAAGAGCTCCCCGAGTCGGGACTCGGTCCAGCGGGCGGCCGAGTAGGCAACGGTTTCGAACCCGGCGGCGAAGGCCACGTTGAATGCATCGGAGCGGCTTCGATGGAGCCAATCGAATGTCGACCGCATCCACCGCTCCATCGTGGCCAAGCCCGGTTCCTGCGAGATCAGGAGATCGTTGAAACGCCGGTGTTGCTTGTGGTGCTCCATTTCCTGATGCAGGAAGTCTCTGGTGTCCTCCTGTAGCTCGGGACTCAGGTGGGGAAGCGTTGACCGGACCGACTTCACCACGTACGGCTCGGCGAACGGCATCATCAACGAGACGGCGTTCGCAGCGCACGCAAACTCGGGTAGCCGGGGATGCCAGCGCGACTCGAAGTCGTCGGGGTAGGTGAAGGTCACCCGTCGCGTCATGACATCAGTATCGGTCGTTCGCCGGCACTTCTGATCATTCGGCCACTTGGGCAGTGACCTGAGCCTGTCGGCTCAGCCCCGGAGCGCGGTGAATCGGGTTTTGAACTCCACACTTTCGGAGAAGTTGAGCATCACCTGACCGCGACTGGTGCCGCCGTAGAGCTTGTCGACCCAGAAGGAGAGGCCGGGCGCATCCGGCTCACGGTCCATCACATTGCGGTAGACCAGTTCGACGAAGGCCTGATCGGAGAGGGTGCCGTAGCGAGCCTTGAACTCGTTCGACCCGGCGAACGACTCGCTGATCGATTCGATCCGGGTTCCGAGGCCAGTCCAGTAGGCCAACCCGGCCTTGTCGGCCTCCCGCAGGAAGTAGGCCTCGTAGAGCCTTGCGACGGCACCCGTCGAGTCGAAGTCGTACAACTTCTGGGTTGTGGCTCGCTGGTATTCGACCGACTCGGAGAACCCGACCATCACCTGACCGCGGCTCGTGCCGTTGGCCAACTGCTCGGCCCAATACGTCCGGCCCGCGGCATCGGAATTGCGCCCGAGCACATTTCGATAGATCAGATCGACGAACTCGGGGTTGCCGAGTTGGCCGTAGCGGGCAACGAATTCGGGCGACTCGGAGAACACTTGTGAGACTTCCCGGAGCTCGAGGCCCTGACGCAGCGACGAAACCCAATAGTCGAGACCCGGTTCATCGGGCATCCGGAGGAAGTACGCCAGGTAGAGCCGCATGACCTGCGCTCGCTGGTTGACGATCGTGAGTGGATCCGAAGCTACAAGCCCATTGCTCGCATCGGGTCGGCTGAGAAATCCGAGCCGCTCGTAGGTGCCACCGAGCACCTGCGTGTCGTCGGCCCCGAGCCAATCAGCCAACACGGTGGCGTAGACCGAGCGGAAATCCACGGTCGGCGCCTGATTGCCACGACGGTCGAGGGCCGTGAGCGACGGAAACTCTCCGTAGAAGCCACCCTTGACCCGAGGACCGATGGCCATGAGCGTGCTGGCCGATCCGTGGTCGACGCCGCCGGAGTTGTTCGCCTTGGCCCGACGACCGAATTCGGAAACCGTCAGGATGGTGGTGCGATTGGCGAACCCGATTGCGAGTGTCTGGTGGAAGAGCGTGAGGGCTGCGTTGAGCTCCTGCATGCGCTTGCGATGCATTTCCACGTGCCCCGCGTGGCCATCGAAGTCGCCGTAGGAAACCTCGATCACGCGGATCCCGAGGTTGGCGTTGATCAAGCGGGCGGCGAGAACCAGGTCGGCGGCGAGGTCGCCTTCTGGAAGTGGGTTCTGGTACACCGACGAGACGTCGCGGGCGATTGCGAGGGACGACCGTCCCGACTCCGCAATTGCGTCGGCGAGAGATCCGAGTCCGGTCGAGCCGGCAGCCATGGCGTCGAATGCAGCCATCTGCTTGAGTTCCCATGGCTCGGCATCAGCGAAGTCGAACAGACCACTGGGGTTGGCAGGGAGCGCAGTGGCGGTCCGGCGGTTGCCCTGCATCAGGAGAGGCACGGTGCGACCGATGGCCACGGCGTGGAACGGGTCGGCTCCGCCCGGAAGGCCATCCATGTAACGACCGACCCAGCCCGAGGTGGGAGCGCCGTTGCCGGCTCGTCCGGTCATCCAGCGAGCTGTCGACTCGAAATGGCTCAGGTTGCTGCCCGGGTCGCCGACGCCGTCGATGACGGCAACCTGGCCGTTGTCGAACAGGCCCTTGAGATAGCCGAGCTCGGGGTGGAGGCCCCGTGAACCGCCGATCTGCAGCGCTGCGTTCTGGGCGATCGCCACACCTTTTCGTAGGTCGTAGTAGGCGCCGTCTCCGGTTGGAGCGACGGTGTTGAGCCCGTCGTTGCCGCCTTCCATGTTCAGGATGACGAGCACACCATCGGTGGGGCCGATCGGTGAGGCCGCTCCGGCCATCTCGGCGAATCCCAGCGGAAGCATTGCCGCGCCACCCACGGCCGCCGCAGCCTGGAGGAATCGGCGCCGCTGGAGTGATCCGGAATCAGAGACTGACGACGACAGTGCGCGTCGGATCTCGGCATTGGTGGGGTCGAATCGAGTCATGTCAGGCCAACTGAAATTCTGGGGAGAGGAGGGGTAGCAGGAGGAGGCCGCTGCGGCGGGCCCAGCTGTCCTCGGTGTCGAGATACTGGCGAATTGCCGTCCAGGTGGACGAGCTGGGGTTGGTGATGCCGTAGCGGTCGAGGACCATTTGGAGGTGAGCGTCGAGTGCCGCCGGCGTGGGGTTCTTCCCGAGTTGTTTGTCTTCTGCATCGAACACGATGTGTGCTTCGTACAGCCTCCAGCGCAAGGTGCTGGCGAAGCTCGATCTCCCCCAGGTGGCCGACGAGGAAATCCAGTATTCGTTCGACTTCCAGCCTGCGACGTGCGGCGGCCGGAACGGTTCTTGGCCCATCGCTCGAAGCGACCACTGCGGGTTGGCCATCGAGCAGCTCGCGCCCGTGTGACGCATCGCAGCCACGGCGTATTCGACCGGGCTACGAATGAGTCCCTGCTTGGCCTGCGTCGAGCGGAATTGCGGATGCAGGAAGATGGATCGAAGGAGGTCCGTGATGTTCAACGTCGCGGCGAAATTGGTCGAGATGGAGTCGACAACGGCCTGCTCGGGGTTGGGGTAGGCCATGAACGACCAGAGTTTGCGGGCGATGAACCGGGCGGCCACCGTCCGCTTGCGATCGAGAATCAAGTTGATGATGTCGGGCCCGTCCCAGCTGCCCGTTTGTCCGAAAAACGTCTTCGAGCCACCGTCATGTCGCTCGGGGAAATACTGGTAGACCGAATCAACGTCCTTGTTGATGCCGTGTCCGGTCCACGCTCGGGCCGACTCTCGAACGTCGTCCTCGCTGTAGTTGTCGACGCCGAGGGTGAAGAGTTCCATGAGCTCGCGGGCGAAGTTCTCGTTGGGTGAACCCACCTTGTTCTGGTCGTTGTCGAGATAGGCGAGCATGGCCGGTTGGAGCGCAGCCCGCCTTGTCAGTTCACGGAAGTCGCCGAGGCCATGGGTCCGAAAGAGCTGGTTCTGGTCGAACATCGCCTGGTGATCGCCGACCTTGTGCAACGAGCTGCAGAAGTGGCCGTGCCAGAACAGCACCATCTTCTCCACGATCGGGGACTGGGTGGTTCGGGCCCTCTCGAGCCAGAACCAGACCATCTCGACGTAGCGGGCGTAGTGGCCGGCGCTGTCGTTCATCAGATCGGTGGGTACACCGACCGATGGATCGACGGCCCTCGATGGATCGAGCACCGATTCCACGGCGACTTCCCAGTCGAGTGGTGTGAGGGCGGAGATCTCGGCGGGAAGGGCAGCGAATCCAGATCGTCGCAGCAAATGTGCGATGTCGCGGGGGTCTGACGGCATGGCAATGAGTAACGACACCCAAGCCCCGGACATTAAGCGGAGATGTCGGAAAAATTGGCTGATCGGATCAGGCCAAATGAGTCATTCAGCTCAGCTCGCGGATGAGCCGCTGCTTCAGCTCCCAGAGCTCCTGGGTGAGCGACACGTGGTAGCGGTGCGGATTGACCAGCCGTCGAACGCCTGGATCGAGACATTCCAGATCGGCCACACGACGAGCCCGCATCGTCTCGAGCCCCACCGGCTCGCTCTGGATCTTCCCCTCACAGAGCACGGTTTCGAGGAGGGGCTCCATTTTCGACACTCGGCCGGAGCGAAGGACACGCACGGTTTGAGGCTCCACCGGGTGTTGCAGAATCAACGAACCATGACCATCGGTTGAATCCTCCGGGTTCGAACCGCGAACCGCCAGGAGGTCGGCGGTGGAACGGCCCCGCTCGTCATAGACCCGGTACACGTCCTTGTCGCCCGGGTTCGCAGTTTTCGCCGGAGTGTCGGACAGCTTCATCGCCGGTTGGAGTTGGTTGCCATCGCTGATGGCCACCAGCTTGTAGACACCGTCGAGATAGGCCTGGCCCTGGGATGCACTGAGTTTCGATCCGGCGCCCATGACGAGCCGAGAGATCAATTGGCGAGAATCCATGCCGTAGCGAGGTGCCTCCTGATCGATCTGGGCCAGGATCTGGAAGACAGCGAGTTCGTCGAGACCCGACGACAGCACGATGGTGGTTTGGTCGAAGCCGGCCTCGTTGAGGAGCTCGGCCGACTTGATGGCCAGGTAGGCGAGGTCGCCGGAGTCGAGGCGAATACCGGCCGGCTCGTGACCCTTGGCTCGCAGTTCGTGGAAGACGGTGATGGCGTGAGGAATGCCGCTGTTGAGAGTGTCGATGGTGTCGACGAGCAGGAGGCAGTCATCGGGATAGGTATCGGCGTAGGCCCGAAAGGCCCCGAGTTCGCCCTCACCCAGTGCCATGAAAGCCTGCACCAACGAGTGGGCGTGGGTGCCGCGAGGGGCGATTCCCATCACGTGGGAAAGCCCGACGTTCGACGAATATTCCGCCCCGCCGATGAGGGCGGCCCGTCCTGCCGCATTGCCCCCGAAATGAGCCGAGCGGCGAAGTCCGAACTCGAGCACCGGTTGCCCTCTCGATGCCTCAGCGAGTCGAGAGGCCTTCGTGGCAATCAACGTCTGGAAGTTGAGATGGTTCAGAAGTGAGGTTTCGAGGATCTGGGCCATGGCCAGGGGACCCTCGATGATCGCGACGGGGACATTGGCATGCACGACGCGGCCTTCCGGCATGGCCCGAATGGTGATTCCGTCGAAGTTGCCGTTCTGTTCGAGCCAGACCAGGAAATCGTTGCCGAACAACGGGGTGCCGTGGGCGTTTCGATGACTCCGCAACACCTCGATCTCGCTGGGACCGAATCGGGCCGAGGCCATCCAGTCGATCAGCCATTCGAGGCCGGCGGCGATGCAGTAGCCGGCTTGGTGGCTGCCGTAGTCGGGGTAGCGGCGAAAGAAATGCTCGAACAGCGCCGGGCGCTCGTGGATCCCTTGCCGGAAGTAGGCCTGGGCCATCGTGAGCTGATATTGGTCGGTGAAGAGGATGCCTTCGGTGAGGGATCGCTTGTCGGTGGAGAACACGGCGACAGTCTGCCAGTCCTGAGCGCTGGGCAGTACGGTCTTCCTCCCATGAGCTGACCGAGCGAACCTTCTGTTCTGCAAAGTCCTTCCGACCCGTCGACCCGTAATTGGAGACCTCCGTGGCTGCCACTCCCCCCGCCCAAACCTCGTTACCGCTCGGCCCAGCAACGGCGCTGATCATCGTTGACGTCCAGAACGATTTCGCCGATCCAGCCGGATCACTCTTCGTTGCCGGCGGGGAAGAAGTCGTTCCCGTGATCAACGATCTGATCGAGGCGACCACGGCCGCCGGAGGCCCGGTCTTCTACACCCAAGACTGGCACCCGGAGTCCACGCCTCACTTCATCGACGAGGGTGGTGTTTGGCCTCGCCACTGCGTTCGCGACACCTGGGGGGCGCAGCTCCATCCCGACCTTCGAGTTGTCGGGCCGGTCGTCCGCAAGGGAACCAATGGTGAGGACGGATACTCGGGCTTCACGATGAGGGATCCGATCACATTCGAAGAGATCCAGACACCGCTTCTCGGGCTGGTGACCGAGGCTGCGGTGAGCCACGTGATCGTCGTCGGGTTGGCCCTCGACGTGTGTGTGAAAGCAACCGCCCAGGACGCCGTCGCCAGCGGATTGGCGGTGACGGTCGTGGAAGACGCGGTGGCCGCAGTCGAACTGCAGCCCGGTGACGGAACGCGCGCCGTCGACGATCTCATGGCTCTCGGTGTCACGATCTCCTGAGCCCGAACGCTCCTGGGAGTCGCTTCCGATCTGGGAGCGACGGGATGAGCTGATGGAGGTCATCGCCGCCAATCAGGTGGTGATCGTCGCCGGCGAAACCGGTTCGGGGAAGAGCACACAGCTCCCGAAATTCTGTCTTGCTCTCGGTCTCGGTGAGTCCGGCCGAATCGGCCACACCCAACCCCGTCGAATTGCGGCCCGGTCCATTGCCGAGCGCGTAGCCGAAGAACTCGGCACCTCAGTTGGTGAACTGGTCGGCTACTCCGTCCGCTTCAACGACGAGGTCGGCCCGAACACCAAGATCAAGCTCATGACCGATGGCATCCTCTTGGCCGAGATCCAGCGCGACCGGAAGCTGAGCAAGTACTCGGTGCTGATCATCGACGAGGCCCACGAGCGATCGTTGAACGTCGACTTCCTCCTGGGCTATCTCAAACAACTGCTGCCCCGCCGCCCCGACCTCAAGGTGATCGTCACGTCGGCCACGATCGACACGGCTCGCTTCTCCGAACACTTCGACGGGGCACCCATCATCGAAGTCTCGGGCCGGAGCTTCCCGGTCGAGATCGGCTATCGCCCCCTCGACGACCGCACCTTGCCCGAAGCAATCGTTGATGCCGCCTCCGAACTGTGGCGCTCCACCACCGGCGACGTGCTCGTGTTCTGCAGCGGCGAGCGCGACATCCGCGATGCCGCCGAGGCCCTCGGTCGAGCCGATCTGCCCGGGGCCGAGGTGTTTCCGCTCTACGCCCGACTCTCGTCGAATGAGCAGCAACGAGTGTTCCGGGCGCATCGAGACCGCCGGATCGTGCTGGCCACCAACGTGGCCGAAACGTCGCTCACCGTTCCCGGCATCCGCTCGGTCGTCGATCCCGGACTCGCCCGTATTTCCCGCTACAGCGCCCGAACGAAGGTGCAGCGACTGCCGATCGAGGAGATCTCACAAGCGTCGGCCGACCAACGGGCCGGTCGTTGTGGACGTGTGGCCCCCGGGGTCTGTCTGCGTCTCTACGAAGAAGACGACTTCCTGCAACGGGATGAATTCACCGAACCCGAGATCCGACGAACGAACCTTGCTTCGGTGATTCTCCAGATGGCTGCTCTCGACCTGGGCGACATCGAGGCGTTTCCCTTCGTCGAAGCTCCGGATCTGCGCAACATCCGCGACGGGATCGCCCTGCTCGAGGAACTCGACGCCGTCGACCCCGAATACCAATCGACGAAGCGATGGCTGACACCCGACGGCAAGCAGTTGGCCCGCCTTCCGGTCGACCCCCGACTGGGTCGCATGGTGATCGAAGCCAATCGGCTGCGCTGCTTGCACGAAGTCATGGTGATCGCCGCCGGTCTCTCGGTGCAGGACCCACGGGAGCGACCGAGCGACAAGCGAGAGGCCGCGGCCGAGTCGCACGCCCGCTTCGACCACCCCACGTCAGATTTCCTCAGCTATCTCGAGCTCTGGGAGTACCTCGAAACCCAGCGACGTGAACGTAGCGGCAACCAGTTCCGGCGAATGTGTCGTAACGAGTTCCTCAACTTCAACCGAATTCGGGAGTGGCAGGACATCTATCGGCAACTTCGCAGAGTGGCTCAGCAGTTGGGCTTCGACCATCGGCACGAACCCGCCGACACCGACGACGTTCATCAGGCGCTACTCGCCGGACTGCTGTCCCAATTCGGTCAGAAGCTGCCAGCTCCGAAAAGGGTGAAAGGCCGGGCGAACCGACCCACCTACGCCGGCCCGAGGAACATGCGTTTCACGCTGGCTCCGGGCAGCAAGGCGGCGAAGGCCGCCCCCGAATGGGTGATGGCCGCCGAGCTGGTCGAGACCAACCAGCTCCGGGCCCGAACGATCACGAGGATTGATTCCCGCTGGCTCGAGCGGATGGCCGAACACTTGGTCGACCGGACGTACACGGCGGCAATTTGGAATGCCGAGCGGGGGGCGGCGTCGGCCACCGAACGGGTGCTTCTCTACGGCATGCCCATCGTGGCCGGGCGGCCCATGACGCTGGCCCGTGTGAATCCCGAATTGGCTCGCGAGTTCCTGATTCAGAACGCTCTCGTGGTTCCCGAGTGGTCCGAGCACCAATCGCCCTCGATTCAACAATTCCGGCGCCATGAGTTCCTGGTCCACAACGAATCGCTTGTTGATGAACTACGGAAACTCGAGTCCCGGTCTCGGCAGCGTGATCTCGTGGTCGACGATGCGGTGATCTTCGCGTTCTACGACAAACGAATCCCAGCTCAGGTGACGTCGGTCAAACACTTCAACTCATGGTGGAAGAAGGCAATCCAGAGCGAGCCCCACCTGCTCGATCTCACGAGAGATCATCTGCTGCGTGTCGGCGACGCCATCGACATTTCGGCCTTTCCCGACCACTGGTCGCTTGGCGAACTCGACCTCGATCTCCACTACGAGTTCGACTCGTCCAGCCCGGTCGACGGGTTGACGGTCGACGTGCCGGTCGAGTACCTGGCCATGTTGCATCCCGAGCCGTTCACCTGGAACGTGCCGGGTTTGCGACGAGAGTTGATCGCAGCCCACATTCGCTCGCTCCCGAAGGACCAGCGGAGGGCGTTCATCCCCGTGCCCGAGACGGCTCGATCCGTAGCCGACGAGCTCCTGCCCAGCGATGAGTCGCTGGCTGCCACGCTACGCACTCACCTCGGTCGGCTCGGGGGATTCGTCCTCGCCGACGATGCCCTGGCCGACGACAACGTCCCGGCCCACTTGCGGCCGACCTTCCGCGTCATCGGGGTCGACGGCGTCATGCTGGCGGCCGGAAAAGATTTGCGGCGACTGAAGGCCAGGCTCGATGCCAGGGCGAGACAAACACTGGCGGCGACGAAACACCACCTCGAACGCTCCGGACTCCGAGACTGGCCCGACCTTCCCGACGGCCGCCTACCCGATCGAATCGAACGAGTCGAGGACGGTCACCGAGTTTGGGCGTATCCGGCGCTCATCGACGATGTATCGAGTGTCTCGATCGCGCTACTGCCGACGCGAGTCGAGCAGGCCGAGGCGATGTGGCACGGCGTGGCACGTCTACTCGAGTTCAAGTGCTCGATCCAACGCCGTGCCATTGTCGGCCAACTCGGCAATCGTGGTGCGCTTGCGTTGGCCGCCGGTCCGTACCCATCGGTCGACGCTTGGGTGGCCGACGTTGCGGGCGCGATCCTCGACGAGATCATCCGAACCGCGGGCGGGCCTCCTCGTGATGTGCTGCGATTCAAGGCCCTGGAGAAGTGGGCCGGCCGGACGATGCCCGAGCTCGTTCCTCGAGTGGCGGAGAAGGCGGTGGCCATCGTGAAGAAGGGTCAGGTGGTGCGATCCGAGTTGTCCGAGGCTGTCAACCCGGCAACGGCGGCTTCGATCGCGGATGCGCAGCTCCATCTCGAACGCCTCGACCACGAGGGTTCGATTCGAGAGGCGGGTGCGGCCCGACTGGACGATCTTCTTCGGTATCTTTCGGCGCTCGAAAAGCGGCTCGAGCGGATGGTCCAAGATCCCGGCCGAGATGCTGCCGCGATGCACCGTTGCCGAGTTCTCGAGCAGGAGTTCGCCCAAGCCCGGATCCGTGCGGGTTCGATGGAACAGGTCGCCGAGGTGGCAAACATGCTCGAAGAGTTCCGAGTCAGCGTTTTCGCACAGTCGATGGGAACGAATGGACCGGTGAGCGAGAAGCGGATTCGGCGAGCGCTCGCTGCGTTGGCCTGAACCTGACGGGAAGTCGAGGCTGTGCTAGCGAGAGGTCATGCAACCTCCTCGCGCCACGGTCGCCGACGTCAAACGAGATCTTCTCGAAGAACAACAGGCTCTGGATCGAATCGTTTCCGCTATCGGCGAGGCTGATTGGGAGCTCCCCACATCGAGTCCGCGGTGGGCGGTCCGAGACCAGATCGGTCACTTGGCCTACTTCGACGCGACGGCGGCACTCGCAATCGTCGATCCCGAGAAGTTTGCAGCTCACCGCGCCGAACTGTTCGGGGCCGCTTCGGATCCTGATGCCGAACCACGAGACCTCGACGAAACC
This sequence comes from Acidimicrobiales bacterium, assembly GCA_037969565.1. Taxonomy (GTDB): domain Bacteria; phylum Actinomycetota; class Acidimicrobiia; order Acidimicrobiales; family SZUA-35; genus SZUA-35. The sequence goes on from JBBKXQ010000049.1 coordinate 69,095, forward strand.
CTGGCGGACTATCGGGCCATGAGACCGGACCGCCTTCTCGAAGTGTGGAGGAACAACCGCCACGACCTCGACATCGCTGCGGCCGGCTTGGGTGAATCGGACCGAGTCGAGTGGTACGGACCGTCGATGGGTTCGAAGTCCTTCTTGACGGCGCGCCTCATGGAGGCTTGGGCTCACGGACAGGATATTGCCGACACCGTCGGCGCCAAGCGGGAGCCGACGGATCGCCTCCTGCACATCGCACAATTGGGCGTGATCACCAGGGGCTGGTCCTACTTGGTGCGGGGTGAACAACCGCCGACGGGTGACGTCGCCGTCTCGCTCCGATCCCCGAGCGGCGTGGATTGGACCTGGGGCGACGGATCGGACGACTCGGTTCGCGGCCCGGCCGAGGATTTTTGTCTCGTGGTCACGCAACGACGTCATCTCGACGACACGGCACTGGAAGTCGACGGTGCCCTCGCTCGCGACTGGATGAGCCGGGCGCAGGCCTTTGCCGGCGGCCCCACCTCGGGGCCCGATCCGATCGGTTGACTGTCACACCGGGACTCGACACACCCGGACTCGACACACCCGGACTCGACACACCAGGACTCCGTAGACGCGACACTGCTGCTGGTTCAACCCTCCCGGAGCACCAGCAGCAGCGTTTGTCGCTCTCCCCCGCCGCCCAAGTAGCTACTCGAGCCGGGAGAACTCCTACTCACGAAGGTAGGAGTGGCTCGTAAACGAGTCGTTAACGACCCAACCGATCGACGCTGAACCATCCCCGGCCGGCGTTGACGGTGCCGACTACGGTCACCCCATGGGGTGGCAACCGAGGCTTGACACAAGAGAGATATCCCGGGATCGTGTTGACGCGATCTCCTTCACACCGATGTCGCAGCGCCTGCGGAACGAGCTGATCACACAGGCCTATGGCGATATCGCGGAGTCGATGGCCACGGTGCTCGGTCACGAGAATGCCACCTGGTGCTCGATCGGCCAATGGGCGTCGAGTTCCATCGGCGACTACCTCGATCTGCCGGTGCCGCGACTGGGGAAACTCATCACCCGTGCCTTCGGCGACGGAAACCGCGACGTGTTCGCCGACATCGGCCGAGCCCATGTCACCTTCCTCGAAACGGTCGGCTATGCCGCTCTGCATGACGCCGACCTCGACGAGGCCTGGGCCCGTTGCGAAGCCGAGCTCAGGGTCGATCTGCCCGCCCCTCCGAGTCAGCCCCTACCCGCGGCCCACACCACGAGCGGCGTCTTGCTCGACGGGCGCTTGAAGGTGCCAGGGCTGCATCGTCGTGAACTCTTGATCCGAGCATTCCTGGCCTACCGAGAGGCGCTGGTCGAGCCGGAGGAAGACATCAAGGCGCGGCTCATCCTGCTTGGCAACTCACTTCTCGCTCTCCACGAACAGAAACAACTCGGTCCGGCCATCGCAGCCGGGTTCCGCACCTGGCTCCGTCACCTAACGACGTTCTGGCGGATTCTGCAGACTCCGTATCGGTGGCGCAACAGCGATCCGAAGTCGTGGCGTTTGAAAATCGAGGGTTGGTGGATTCGGACCGCAACGAAACGTTTCGTGAAGATGCGCCTGCCTGATCGCACGCTGAGGGTCGGCGACCCGTTGCCCACGACGCCCTACGCCGTACGAGTTCCGCCGTCGCTCACCGGGGCCAACCCCGAACGTGCGGCGCTCGCCGATGTCCCGAGCTTGCTCTTGCTGTCGATTCTGTTCGAGTCGTTCGCGGTCGATGGAAGGGCGTCGACCTGTTGGGCCGATCTCAATGACCGAATGGCGTTCATCCTGGCGATCTTTGCCAACGAGCAACGATCCCCCGCGATGCTCACGTCGGCCGGAACCTTCCTGCGGCCCGAAGCCCGACCCGACCTCGTCGATGACCTCCGTCGACTTCGTGATCGTGTCGAACGACTGCTTCCACCGCTCCTGCCACCCGAAGTGGCGGTGCACGATGACGAGCTCCTGGACAGTCTTCGCCTGGCCTGCGTCGTCGAACTCGTTGCCGCCGCGGAATCGACTCATCAGGGTGTGCACCATGTCGAACACGACCACGACACCGCCGACTTCCACCACGACTTCGAACTCCGGGTCAACCGAGTGTGCGGGCCGGGCCGACTCATCGACGCAGCAACTGCGGCTCGCGCCCAACGAACGTTCGACGATTGGAGTGTCCTGCTGTTCACCGGACTTCTCTTTCGGGCCCTGCCCGATGCCTACGCCGCCCGGCGTGGCGTCCGAGTGCTCGGCGAAGTGTCCGATCTCGCCACGAATCCGGTGCGCCGGGTCGGCGAGACCGCCCACTTTCTGCGTGACCTGCTCGGGAGCCCGACGTCGTGGACCGCCGATGGACTTTCACCCGACGGCCCGGCCGTCCAGTCGCTACGGGGAGTGCGAGTGATACACGCCATCATCAGTCAGCAGCTGATGGCTCGGGATTGGGACCACGCCGACCTCGGCCTGCCCATCAACCACGAGGATGTTCTCGGAACGATGCTGAGCTTCTTCGTTCCGTCGTTCGAGATGCTCGAAGAACTCGGCGCCGGCATTGCCGACGACGAGCGAGATGCCTATGCCCGCTTCTGGTGCGGGATCGGACATCTGATGGGTCTGCCCTACGACGTCGTGACCGTGGCCACCACGGATCTGGATCAACACGACGACAACGGTCGGCGGGCACTGGATTATGCCGAATCGCTGGCGCTGTCCCGCAAGATCAGGGCCCGCCATCATGAGCGCTCACTTGATGGTGTTCGCCTCGCCGAGGCACTCGTCGAAGGTGTGGCCGATGGCTTTCCGAGGTTCTCCGATTGGATCGCCGTCGGATTGTTCGACGTTCTCGGCGCCAAACCCGTCAACAATCTTCTGCTGCTGGGTGAACGTCGAGCCCGGAAACGTGCGGCCATACTCGGCCGCTCACTCAACTTCCTCCTGCGATGGAGACTCACCCGAGATGCCACGCGAAGACTGGCCCGGATCGTCGGCCAACTCTGGCTCGAACCGTTTCTCGATGAAGGTGCGCAACGGCCGTTCCGTCGATTGGCGCTCGTGGATCCGGTGCGAGCCCCTGTGCTCGAACAACCCGAGGACTATTGGCCGCTCGGTTGTGGAGTGCCACGACCCTGACCGACCCGCGTTCTCTCGCCGATCCCGCCCGTCAGGACAGCAGCACCTGCTGGAGGAGCCCGGTGATGTGATCGGCCGCCGCATCAGGGTCGAGGTGGGGCTGGCTGACCGCGTAGCTTGAGCGCTGACCAGCTGCCGCCTCGTCGAGCAGGACACGCAGCTTGGTGATGGCTTGCTCGTCCTTTGGCAACAACAGTTGGCGCTGGCCGACGAGGGCGGATCCCCGAATCGCTTCGAGTGCAAGATCGCGATGACCGAGGTCGTCGAGCACCAGGGCCGCCTCGTGACATGCGTTGCCCAGGATCGAGACCATTCCACCTCGACGCCAATGCGGGATGAGGTCGGCGAGCAAAGAGGCCGCCACGCTCGTCTGGCCCAGGCGTCGATGGGCTGTGACCGCGCCCGCGGTGGCCATTCCCTGGACCCACCGATTGCGGACAGTGCCGGACAACCGAAGGCTCTCACGGAACAAACTCAGCGCCTCAGCCGGATCGTGATCGACCGTCACGAAACCACGTCCGAAGACCGACCAGGCGATGGCCGAAGCGTTGTTCGTTCCTTGAGCCAGATCCAAGCTCTTTCTTGCGGTTTTCTCGCCAACATCTCGATCGCCGACGTAGGCCCAACCCATGGCGATCGAACAGAGCACGGCTGACCGTTCCCAGTCGTCGTGGTGTAAACGAGAGTGCTCGAGGAGGCTCATCGCCGCCGTCTCGGCCGCCTGGACATCGGATTGTGCTCCGGCGATGTTGAGCCGAGCCCGGAGCACTTGCCCCGAGATCGGTTGCCCGCTCTCGTGTGAAGCCTCACTGGCTTGCTGGGCGTACGCGAGTCCATCCTCGAAGCGTCCGAGCACCCAACAGGACATGGCGGCGGTTCCGAGGAGGGCGCCGTGGTGCGGATGCTGACGGGTGTCATGCGTTTCGAGAACGTCGAGCGCCCAGCGTTGCTGTTCGTGGTCCATGCGAAACAGCGCATGATCCCAGACCAGGTTGGCGATCGCGATGGCAACGTCGAGTTCTTCAGCCCCGAGTGCCCATTCGAAGGCGTGTCGGATCTCGCCGCTGGCGGCGCCGACGCGGCGTACGGCCCGTTCCTCGTCTTGTCCCCGCCAACGGGGCTGTGCCCATTGGAGGAGGTCGACGTAGGCCGAGGCGTGCCGACTCTCCGCCCGGCTGAGACCGTTTGACTGGACTAGGAGATCTCGGGCATGAGCCCGGATGGTTTCGAGAATTCGGTACTCACCCACCGGGCGATCACGGCGGGAGGAAACCAGGGAATTGGCCGTGAGTCGACCGAGAACTCGGTTCGCCGAAGGGTTGTCGACGCCGAGCATCGTGGCAACGTCGGCGGAATGGAAGGTGCCGCGAAAGGCTCCGAGTTGGGTGAAGACCGACAGCTCCTCGGGATCGAGTCGATCCGTGGACCACGCCAAGGCCATGCTCAGCGACTGGTGCCGATCGGTGGACTGACGCGAGCGGGTGAGGATCGTGGTGGTGTTTTCGAGTTCGCCGAGAATCTCGGCTGGTGTACTGGAGCGCAGAAGGCCGCTGGCCAGTTCGAGCGCCAGTGGCAATCGGTCGAGCCTTTCGACGAGTTGGTCGAGATCGTGATCGTCGAGGGATGGGCGCTGGTTACGACCGAACGCCCGCTCGAGAAGGAGTCGACGAGCATCGCCGAGATCGATGGCACCCAGCTCGAACCTCGTTTCCGAGGGGCAGTCGAGCACCTGTCGGCTCGTGGCGAGGATTCGTAGGTCGGGACAATGTTTGATGAGGGATTCGGCCAGCGGAACGATGGTGTCGACGAACCGTTCGCAGTTGTCGAAGACGAGGAGCGACTCTCCGTGGCGGAGGGCAGCCGCCACCTCGGCCACGACCGAATCGGCCTCGACCCGGACCCCCAGCTGGCTGGCGAGATCGGCAACGGCGTTCTCCGGGCGGTGAACCGCAAGGTCGAGCCACAACACGCGCCCCCGGTCGAAGCCCCGGGCGAACGAAGCGGCCAGTCGGGTCTTGCCCACTCCTGGCGGCCCGATGATGCTGACCAACCGGTGGGATTGGAGCACCTCGGCCAGTTGGTCGAGTTCACGGTCGCGGCCGACGGTGGGCGACGCCGATGCGGGCACCGCAGTGACATCGCCGTCGATTGCCGAGACGAGGGCCTCGATACCCACCGACCCGGTTTCGGACTCGTCGATGGTGATGCGATCGGAGTCCGGGTGTGGGCCGCCGGCTCGGGCGATGACGAGAAGCCCGGGATCCTGTTGGAGAATCGCTTGCTCGAGCTCGACCAGCGTGGGCCCGGGCTCGAGCCCGAGATTGTCTCGGTAGAGGCTGGCGACCCGCTGGTAGGTGCGAAGTGCTTCTGCCTGACGACCGGCCCGATACAGGCCCAGCATCAGCAGATACCAACGACGGTCGCGGAGCTCGTTGTCGGCGACGAGACGTGTGCACCGGGCGACGGCCTCTTCGAGCCGACCGGATGCCAACAAGGCTTCGACGAAGAGTTCCTCGGCATCGGCTCGTTCTTCGCCCAGTTTGGCAGCGTGGGGCCAGATGGCGTCGTTGTCGTTGTGCGGTTGGAAGGCCTCGCCCCGCCAGAGGCCGAGGGCCGCCCGGAGCTGGTCGATCGCCTTCTCGTACTCGAACGCCAGCAGCAGGGCGCGAGCCGAGGCGACCCGGGCTGAGAACTGCTTGTGGTCAAGTGCTTCCGGCGGCACGTTCAGGCGGTAGTGGCCGGCCTCGGCGACGATCTCGATTCCGTCCGCCAACCGGTCACGCAGACGAGCAACCACGACTCGCAGTCCTGTGGACGCCGTTTTCGGGGTAGAGACGCCCCACAAGACATCGACGAGTGTTTCGACCCGAACAGGATCCGGAGCAGCGGCGACGAGCAAGCTCAGCACTTCGGCTTGTTGACCGCTCAGCGTCCTCGGAAGACCGGACGCGTCGCGAACGGCTACGGGGCCGAGTACGAGAATCGTGGGCTCGGGAGAATCAACGGCGAATTCATTGGTCACGATGCGAGGAGTCAGGACTGTCGACGCGCTGGGACAGATCTCAACAATAGGGGCAAAATGTCTCCCAATCCTTGGTCAAGGTTCGACAATGGCAAACCCCGACTCGAAGGTGTCGAGGTTGCCGAAGATCACGAGCAGATCGGCGGCGGCGCCGTCGACCACGATGTCACCCGCTTCCACGGCCTCGGCGAGGGTGGATTCGCCGGACATGATTGCGGTGAAGACCGGTTTGGCCAGCACGACCGAAACCGTGGAAGCGGGATTCGTCGTCTCGGGATGAGCAATGAGCACCCGATTGCCCAACTCGAGAACCCAGTGTTCGTCGACATCGCTGAAATGCCAGTTCGTGACGACTCGCAAGCCGGCTACTTGGTCGGCGTTCAATCGCACGGCAAGGGTGTCGAAGATCTGCTCGACGGTGAGCGCGTCGATGAACTGCCGGCGACGGACGACACGCGATGGCGGCGGCCCCTCTCGTAGCTCTCGGGCACCGTTCAAGTAGGCGTTGCGGAAGGTTGCCGACTCGCTCTGATAGCCGAGTTGCTCCAACGCTGCGGCTTGCAGGGCTCTGGCTCCGGTATGGGTGGGCTCGGCGAAAACCGCATGATTCACGATCTCGGCCACCCATCGGTAGTCACCGTCGTCGAATGCGGTCTGCGCCTTCGCCACCAACTGATCGATGCCGCCGGCGAGGTCGACGTAGCGTCGGCCCACTGCTTCCGGAGGGTGCGGCCACAGATGGGCCGGGTTGCCGTCGTACCAACTCAGATACCGCTGATACACGGCTTTCACGTTGTGAACCAGCGATCCGTAGTAGCCGCGGGTGTGGGCCTCGGTCTGGAACTCCGGAGGAAGCTGCAACTGCTCAGCGATCTCCAGCGGGGTGAAGCCGTGGTTGGCGAGTCGCATCGTTTGGTCGTGGATCCACCGGTAGAGATCGCGCTGCAAACCCATGAACACGTTGGCGTCGTCACGACCCCAACGAGGCCAATGGTGGGACGCGAACATGATCTCGGTCTGTTCACCGAACATCGACATGGCCTCATCGATGTACTTCGACCAGCTCAGCGCATCTCGAACCTGGGCGCCACGGATGGGGACGAGGTTGTGCATGTTGTGGCTGCAGTTCTCCGCCATACACAGCCAGCCCTGCTCGGGAAAGAAGAAATTCATCTCGGCCGGGGCTTCGGATTCCGGCGTGTTCTGGTAGACGTTGCGGATGCCGTCGACGGTCAGTTCCTGGCCCGTGCGGGAGATCTCCTCGGTTGGGGCAAGTAGCCCGATCGTCCCCAGGGGGACGGCTTTGCCGAGTCCGCAATCGACATGGCCTCGGGGCCCCGGCGGCAGCAGTGCGCCGAACTGATACGCCGTCCGCCTCGCCATGGCCGGCCCGGCGATGATGTTCTCCGAAACTGCCTCCTGCAGAAATCCCTCTGGTGCGATGATCCGGACATCACCGGCGGCGACCGCTTCAGGGCTGGTGACGCCATAGATCCCGCCGAAATGGTCGGCATGGCTGTGGGTGTAGATGACGGCGGTGACGGGTCGAGCACCGAGTGTCCGGTTTGCGAGTTCGAGCGCGGCCGCCGCCGTCGAGGTGACGGTGAGCGGATCGATCACCACCCATCCGTCCTTGCCCTGCAGAAAGGTGACATTCGAAATGTCGTAGCCCCGCACCTGCCAGAGGCCCTCGGCCACTTCGAAAAGGCCGTGGGGAGCATTCAATTTCGCCTGGCGCCACAAGCTGGGGTGGACGGTGTCCGGCGCCGGGTGGTCGTTGCGAAGGAAGTCGTAGCGGGAGGTGTCCCAGGCAATGCCGTAGTCGTTCTCGATGCGACCGGTTGGATGGGTGGCGAGCAGTCCACGGGTCGACCGTTCTTCGTCGGCATCGTCGAGCGCATCGATCGCCAACCGATCGACGGACTCGTGGTGAAGTGCAGCGGTATGGGTGGTTGCTGGTCGTGGATCGGCCAGGTCCGAAGCCGGGTCATTTCCGTCGATCGGGTCGTTCGGGGAGGTCACGAAGGCATTCTGCACTGGTTCGCTCACCGGTGTCAGAAAACCGCAGGTCAACCCATGCGGGATCAGCTTCAGACGAGCGATCGGGCCGTTTCGGAATGGTCGACTGTGGACTTGTCGGGCAGCGTGCGCAGGAGTCGGTCGCCGCTGTTGGACGTGACCCCGAGCCAATAACGCTCGTTGCGGTAGTGGTGCAGTCGGTGATTTCTCGCCAGCCGGGAGTAGAGCCGCGATTTGGGGCGATACCGCGTGTGGATCAGGAGATGAGTCCACTCGTAGTGGGCCAGCGCCAGCACCGAGAGCGTCCACGCAGCGACGAACCCGGCCGCGAGCGGTTGGTCGAGGAGTGCCAGCACTGGTAGCGACCAAGCGGCGGAGAACACACCGAGCAGCACGGTGAAGCTGAACGCGTCAGAAGCCTCGAGCAACACGTTGTCGATGTCGTTGGGATCGAGATGATGTTGACGATGTCCCGTACCCGTTTTCAGCTGTCTCATCCGAAATGAGCCTTCCGGGGCGTGCAGCAGATAGCGATGAATCACCCACTCGACCGTTCCGGTGAGGGCGAGTGTGAGAATCAACATCATGAGATCCCGTGGGGACCATTGCCCCAAGGAGAATCTCGCCGTGATGAGAAGCAGCGACGAAGAAATGATGATTCTCGGCGACCCGTGAGCGAAGAACTCGGCGGCGACAGCGCGCTTTGTTGTGAGCACCGTGACGTCGCGCACTCGAGGATCCCTGGCCATCGACGGACCTTTCTGCAAGACGTCAGGGTCGATGATAGGACTCATCCTCTTGCAGTAGCGGGCGCGGGGCGTTCGCCGGGCGGGGTCAAGACTGGCGCCGATCCCCAATCGGGAAGGTGGCCGCGTAGTCGAGCATCGAGGCCGAAACAACCTTCTGGGCGTGTTCGATGCCATAGGTGCCGATCACTTCGATGCCGTTCTTCTTCTCGCCCGTCATCTGCATCTTGTACGTGGCGAAGTAGTGAACGATCCGGTTGACGACGGCCTCCGGCAGCTGCTTCAGATCCCTGGCGTAATCGAAGACGGTGTCGCTGACGAGTACGGCGATGATCTTGTCATCGGCCTCGCCGTCGTCGAGGAGCTGGACCCCGCCGACAACCCGGGCGGGGACGATCACCTCGGCCCGATCGATGCGTTGCTGACTGAGCACACAGATGTCGAGAGGATCGTGATCACCTTCCCGCGCCGTCGGCGTGAGCGCCGCAACCCGTTCGCCGCAATAGGTCTGGGGCACGAAGCCGTACAACGTGGGCGGTAGCGCCGAGGATCCCTGAGGTCGATCCACACGGAGGTATCCGCTGTGCTTGTCGATTTCGTACTTCACGCCGTCGAACGGCGTGATCTCGATGTAGGCGTCGACTGCGGCCGGAGCATCAGGACCGGGCGAGAGTCCGTGCCAGGGGTGGGGTCGAAATCGGTCGAACGATGCAGACATGTTGGGAGGTTACGTCTGTCCGGGTGTTGCTGTTGCGGGCTTGGCGAACGGATTCTCACGAAGCCTGGACATACCGATTAGGTTTGCGCCGTGCGGTTGGAGCTTTCTCCCGAAGATCAGCGAATGCTCGACGGCGACGACGGCGAAGCTGTCGCACTCGCCATGAGAGTCGTGACCCGAACGGCACGAGCGATGGGGGCCGAGCGGCTCCTGACGATCACCGGAGCCCACATCGACTCGTGCCTCTTTCACGGTCGAGCCGGCCTGGATTTCGCTGCCACCCTCGCCGGTCACGGGGCCCGGGTTCGCGTGCCCACAACGCTCAACGTCTCGTCCCTCGACCTGCTGCATCCCGAGCTGTACCGAGGGGACGAGGACGAGGGTCGTCAAGCCCGCGAGTTGATGGAGCACTACGAGACGATGGGATGTGCCCCGACCTGGACGTGCGCCCCCTATCAGGAATCGGTGCGACCAGCGCTGGGCGAGAACGTTGCATGGGCCGAGTCGAATGCGATCGTCTTCGCCAATTCGGTGCTGGGTGCTCGAACCGATCGCTACGGAGACTTCATCGACATTGCCGCTGCGATCACCGGAAGGGCACCGGCGGCCGGGCTCCACCTCGATGAGAACCGGCTCGGCGAAGTGATTTTCGACCTGAGCGCTTTGTCCGATGAAATGATCGACCATCGATTGCTGGCGCCGGTTCTGGGCCACTTGATCGGGGCCGCAACCGGCAACGCCGTTCCGGTCGTCGTCGGCGCCCGAATGATGAACGAAGATCAGCTGAAGGCTCTCGGCTCAGCTGCCGCATCCTCAGGATCCGTCGGGATGTTCCACGTGGTCGGCAGCACTCCCGAGGCAGCCACGCTCGAGCAGGCGCTCGGCGACCGTGGGGCGGGTTCGGAGATCGTCACCGTCGACGTCACACCCGCCGAACTCAATCGGGCGTGGTCTCAGCTCAGCACAGCGGCCAACGGCCCGGTGGGTGCGATCAGTCTCGGCACACCGCACTATTCGGTCCCCGAGTTCAGCCGCTTGGTGACCCTCCTGAGTGGTCGCCGAATCCACTCCGACGTCGACTTCTACGTGTGCACAGGACGTGAGGTGCTCACCGAAGTGGATCTCCGTGGTTGGGTCGGCCCATTGGAGGAGGCCGGGGTGCAGATCGTCACCGACACGTGCACCTACATCACGCCGATCATGGCGCCCTTCGATGGCCTGGCGATGACCGACTCACCGAAATGGGCCTACTACGCACCCGGCAACCTCGGGGTCGACGTGATCTTCGGAACCACCGAGGATTGTGTGGAAACGGCCGTCGCCGGAATCCTCACCCGGGCCGATCCTCCATGGTGACTCCCCTCCCCCGGGTCCTCGTCGCCGGGGAGGCGACCGGGCCTGTCGTCGTCCTCTCGGAGCCGCTCAGTTTCTGGGGCGGCTTCAATGCGGAGAAGGGCACGGTCGTCGACCAGCGCCATCCCCAGGTCGGTTCCTGCCTCACCGGGGCAATCGTTCTCATGCCGTCCGGTCGCGGGTCCAGTTCGGCCAGCTCGGTACTGGCCGAAGCAATCCGTGCGAAGACTGCGCCGGCTGCGGTCGTGCTCCTCGAGGCCGACGAGATCATCGCGCTCGGGGCGATCGTCGCCGATGAGTTGTACGGACGGGTCATGCCGGTCGTTGTGGTGGACCGACCTTCCTACGACCGGTTTGCAGCCTTGCGGTTCCTTCACATCCGACTCGACGGCAGCATCGAGGCAGCGTGAGCAACGCCACAGAGAGTGAAAACCATCAGGCGTTCAGCTCGGAGATCCACGTGGTTCATTGTCATGCCGAAGGCGAGGTCGGTGATGTCATCGTCGGCGGGGTGGCTCCCCCGCCGGGGTCATCGATCTGGGAGCAGTCCCGATGGATTGCGTCCGACCAGCGGTTGCGGAATCTGATGCTCCAGGAACCACGGGGCGGGGTGTTCCGACACGTCAATCTGCTCGTGCCGCCCATCGATCCATTGGCCGACGCTGGTTTCATCATCATGGAACCGACCCATACACCCCCGATGTCGGGGTCGAATTCGATGTGCGTCGCCACGGTGCTGCTCGACACCGGCCTCCTGCTGATGACCGAACCGATCACCGAAGTGGTTCTCGAAGCTCCGGCCGGCCTGGTCCGAGTCCGGGCTGAGTGCCGCAACGGGAAGGCCGAACGAGTCACGATCACGAATGTGCCGAGTTTCGTTGGCGAACTCGACGTCACCCTCGATGTTCCGGGACTCGGGAGGTTTCGAGTGGACACGGCCTATGGCGGTGACACGTTCGTCATGGTCGAAGCCGCCGACCTCGGGCTGGAAATTGTTCCCGAACGGGCCCGCGAACTGGCCGAGATCGGCGTCAGGATTGCCAACGCTGCGACCGACCAGCTCGGATTCGATCACCCGGAACGGCCCGAATGGAACCACATCTCGTTCTGTCAGATCAGCGAAGCCTCGGTTCGTGACGGAGCGACCATCTCGATGAAGAACGCCGTGGTCGTCGACCCCGGGAAGATCGACCGATCGCCGACCGGCACCGGAGTTTCGGCCCGACTGGCCGTGCTGCATGCTCGAGGGCTGATCGCCGATGGCGACACACTCCGAATGCGTTCGATCATCGACAGTGAATTCGTCGGGCGAATTGCGGGAACGACGATGGTCGGTGACCGACCGGCGATCCTTCCCACCGTGAGCGGGCGAGCATGGTTGACCGGTCGCTCGACGTTCACGGTGCACCCCGATGATCCGTGGCCGACCGGCTACCGGCTCTCCGACACGTGGCCCATGCCGGCGTGAGCCAACCATCGACCGATCTGGACGTCATTGCCGGTCAGTCGGGCAGTTTCAGCGGGCCGATCTCTTCCCAGACGTCGCCCGGGCCGGGGTTGTCGGGATGGGTGGTTCCGCCGAAGTGCGCGCTCACGCCCCACACTGCGTTCAGCGCCGTCTGCACCGCTCCCTCGGCCCATCCCGGAGTGAAGCTCACGTCGTCTCCGGCGAGGAAGATCCCCTGCTCGACAGCCGGTAGATCGCGTTGCATGAAGTGGCTGAACATGCGGTGGTTGTAGCGATAGTGGCCGGGTAACGCGCCCTTGAACGCGCCGAGGAAGTTGGGGTCAGCCTCCCAGCTGACGGTGATCGGGTCGCCGACGATGTGCGAGGCGATGTCGACCTCGGGATAGATCTTGCTCAGTGCGTCGATCGCCAGTTTCACCCGTTGCTCGACCGGAAGCGGCATCATTTTCAGGGCATCGCTCATCCAGGAATAGGTGAGGCACATCACGGCCGGCTTGTCCGGGCCGTTGTCGAACAAGTAGGTGCCGCGAGTCAGTCGATCGGTGAGTGTCATCGACATCACGTCGTGGCCGGTGATCGGGTCGGGATCTTTCCAGAACGGGCGGTCGACCATGACGAATGTCTTCGAACTCTGCATGTAACGGGTGCGATCGAGAGCCATCCAGAGTTTGTGGCTGAAGAGCGATTCTTCGGTTTCGATTGCGGTCGTGAGTAGCCAGCTCTGACAGGTGGCAATGACGGCATCGAAATGGTCGGTGCGTCCCCACCGGTCGGTGATCTCGAACGAGCCATCGTCGCCTCGGCGTATTCGGGTGACCCCGGGCCGGGGTGAACCGTCGTTCAATGACTGGAGGCTCGTGCCGTCGGGCCACGGCGTGCCACTCACGGCCAAACGCCAGAGCCCTTGCGGGAGCTGTTCGGCACCACCAACGATGAGGTGTTGCTTGTCGTCGGACTCGCTGACGTTCACTCGGAGTATCTCGAGCATCGAGTTCGGGAAATCTGAGTCCCACCCGCCGGTACCGAAGCCAACCTGACCGAAGACTTCCCGGTGTCGAAAGGTCAAGGCCCGAAAGGCCGTGGAGTGGGTGATGAAGTCGTAGAAGGTTCGTTCGTCCCACTTCTCGACGATGGGGTTCCAGATCTGCTTGATTCGGTCGACGTCTCGATCGGCAATCGCAGCGTGAAGATCGCTGAAGTCGGCTCCCTCCTCCAACGCGGCAAGGAACGCAGCGGCCACCTCCTGGAAGAGCGGCGGTAGATCGGCGGCGGATCGGGCGTAGTACCGCTCGCCTTCGAGATCGATCACCGTCGACCCGGCCGCTTCGGTGAGCGGGTTGGGGAACGGCTTGCGTTCGAGACCGAGAAGACCGACGTAGTAGTTGAAGGCTCTCGAAGACTCAGGGAATCGCATGCCTCCGAGTTCGGCCACGATGTCGTCCGTGCCCTCGAATGGCTGCGACCGCAACCGGCCGCCGATCTGTCCGGCTTCGTAAAGAACGGGGTGAAGCCCCAATTTCATGAGCTCGTGGCCGGCGACCAGCCCGGACACGCCGGCGCCCACCACGGCGATTCGCCGACCATGCCGCTCGGGCGGGATCGAGCCGAGCCCGGCCGGATGACTCAGCCAGTCGTCGAACGCAAAGGGGAAATCGGGTCCGAACATCGACATCGGTTTGGTCGACGAGGTCTGGGCCGTCGGCGAGATCGGATTGGTGGGGATGTCGCTCATGTCGGTCTCACTGGCATCGATGTCACGAGCGCATTCTGGAGGAGGGGGTCGTCGCTCCCACCCCCGGTGCCCAGCGGGCGAGTGATTCGACCTGAATCACATCGCACTTCGACAACAATGTTTCGTTGCGGTTGACCGATCGCCTCTCGGCGACTTTGATGCTTCCGCCGGATCAGACCGCCGGCTCCGAACGTCGGGGGTCATACCCGGCCATCCCACCCAGACCAGCTCATCCAGATCAGCTCACCGGACCACGCACCGAGAAGGGACCGTGTTCTTGAAGTTTGCGCCGCCGCTCCCCGTCCAGGATCAAACCGCGAATGTCTGAATCGACCGTGCCTGAATCGATCTCCAACGCGCCGGTTCGGTCGCAGGAAGCGACCTGGCTGACCCGTCTGCATCCCCTCGGTTGGGTTGCGGCTGCGTTGCTCGTCGGTGGCGTGCTGTTCCAGATCGTCGGCACACGCTTTCTCATCGGCAACCTGCTCTGGTGGCATTGGGTCGTACTGATCGGCACCGTTGCCGCGTCCTCCAGCGTCACCGTCATGAACACGATCCGAGTCGTCTTCGAGAAGATCCCCGACATCACGGGAGCCATCGTCTGGCGGCTGGCCTGGCTCATCTTCGTGGTCCAGCTGTTCAATGTGGTGACTCGGTACACGAACAATTGGTTCGAGCGGGACATTCTCTACGGTCAGAGCACCAGCCTCGCCTGGATGACCTTCGGTCTGCTTTTCCTGCTCGGCGTGAACTACGGGGTCAAGGCCGGCGTCAATCCTCGGATCGACTTCTGGTGGGCGGATTTCTCGGCCAAGAAGAAGGCCTGGCTCGATTTCACGCTTCACTGCACGCTTTTCCTGCCATTTCTCTTCATGGGAGCTCGGCTGCTCGTCGGGTATGCCACGACATCGCTCGGCCGAAAACGGGACGGCTCTTGGCCCGACGGCTGGGCCGTCTGGAACAGCTGGGAGCAATCCGGCGATGCCGATCAACTCCCGGTCGGTCCGATCAAGGCGTTCATCCTGGTCGGGGTGAGCCTGTTTGCAATTCAGATTCTGGCCGAGACGATCAAGATGGGCTTCGTGATGATGGGCCGAGATGACCTGGCCGAGGTCAAGGCCTCCGACGCTCCCTTGCGGGTCGAGTAACAATGGATCTCGGAGTCTTTCTCTCACTGATCATGTTCTTGGTGTTCATGGCCATGATCCTCACCGGCTACAACGTTGCCTTCTCGTTCGCTTCCACGGCTTTGCTGTTCGCGTTCGTCGGCGACCTCACGGGCGACTTCAACGTGAACACGCTCGGGGTGTTGCCCTCTCGCTGGGCGGCTTCCCTGGAGAGCACCGATCTCCTCGCTGTCCCACTGTTCGTCTTGATGGGAGCCGTCCTCGAACGATCGGGATTGGCCGAACGGTTGCTCAATGCGTTCGGCCTCTTGATGGGGCCGTTACGGGGCGGCGTGGCGGCTGCCGTGATCATCGTCGGAACGTTGTTGGCAGCGGCGACGGGTGTGGTTGCCGCCACAGTCATCGTGATGGGCCTGCTGTCGCTCCCCGCCATGATTCGCCTCGGCTATGACCACAAGTTGGCCACCGGTGCGATCACGGCGTCGGGCACGTTGGCTCAGCTCCTGCCGCCGTCGATCGTCTTGATCCTGCTGGCCTCGGAGCTCGGCGTTGGTATTCTCGGCCTGTTCGCGGGGGCGCTCATTCCCGGTCTCATGCTTTCGGGTCTGTACATTCTCTACGTACTCGGAATCTCGTTTCTGAAGCCCGAAGTCGGGCCTGCCATGCCGATCGAGATGCGTCAGTTGAAGGGCAATCCCGGGGTCCGAGCAGCCATCTTCATCGGCCTGTGCCTCGGAGCCATCGTCGGGCTCGTGTTGCTGCTCATCAGCCCCTCGATCGTTCCGATCGGCTTTCTCTGCACCTTTGTGGTGGCGTTTCTGATCGTCTACTTCGGCAACATGTTGGCCACCGAGGTCCTCGTTTCGGTGGTGCCGGTGATCGTGCTGATCATGGGTGTGCTGATCTCGATCTTCCAGGGCGTGGCCACGCCGTCGGAGTCGGGCGCCGTCGGAGTGTTCGGGGCGTTGATCCTCGCCTGTCTCAACTATGTCTTCGACCGGATCCTCGTGAACGAGGGGGCGGAGCATCTCGACCCGCAATGGCGTCTCACCACGAAGGCTCTGCACGAGGCCGGGCAGTCGACGGCGAACATCACCATCCTGGTCATGACCCTCCTGTTCTCGTCCACCTTCTTCAGCGTGATGTTCTTTCAGCTCGGCGGATCCGATCAGACCGCCGAGTGGCTGAAGAGTGTCGGTGGAGGCAAGACCGGCTTCGTCATCATCGCGATGATCGCGGTGTTCCTTCTCGGCATCAATCTCGAATTTCTCGAGATCACCTTCATCGTCGTGCCGATCTTCGTTCCGGCCATGGAGTTGCTGCAGTTCTCCCAATTCGACAAGGTCTGGTTTGCCGTTCTCATGGCCGTCAACCTCAACATGGCCTTCATCTCGCCACCGGTCGGGTTCTCGCTCTTCTACTTGCAGAGCGTTGCCCCACCCGAAGTGAAAACCGCAGACATTCACAAGGGTGCAATTCCGTTCATGGTGCTGCAGGGGTTTGCACTGGTGATTCTCGGTTTCGTACCGGCGATCACCGAATTCTCGTACCGGACCTTCAGCTTGAACTGAAGCCACAACAGTCAGACACAACCAAACAAACAAACAAACAAGGGGAGAAATCAGAATGACGACTACCGAAGAACCGATTTCCATCGACCTGAATCGTCGGTCATTTCTCGGCAAAGCCGGTGTTGGGGTCGCCGGCTTCGCCGCTTCCGGAGCGCTGCTTGCCGCGTGTAGTAGTGACAGCAGTGACTCGGCCAGCCCCGATTCGACCGATTCGGGAGGCTCGGGAACCACCAGCGCGTCCGGTACCGACAGCGGGGAGTCGGTCACACTGAGCCAGGACGCCCCCGAGTTCGAATACGAGATGGGTACGAGCTGGCCGACCTCGTTGGTCACGCTGTTCGGCGCCGCTCAGACATTCGCCGAGCAGGTGGGTCGGCTCACCGAAGGCAAGTTCAAGATCAATGCCCGGCCTGCCGGTGAGATCGTGGGCGGCCTCGATGTTCTCCAGGCTGTTCGCGACGGCGGCATGGAAATGGGTCACACCGCCTCCTACTACTACACGGGTCTCAGCCCGATCCAGCAGTTCGGCACGGCCGTGCCGTTCGGCCTCAATCAGCGTCAACAGAATGCATGGCTCTACGAGGGTGGCGGCCTCGAAGTGCTCAACGAGTTCTACGCGGAGGAGCACGGGATCATTGCCTTCCCGGCGGGGGGAACCGGTTGCCAGATGGGGGGCTGGTTCACCAAGGAGATCAACACGGTCGCCGATCTGCAGGGGCTCAAGATGCGTATCCCCGGCATCGCGGGCCAAGTGCTCGCCAATCTGGGCGGCGAGCAGGTCTCTGTCGCCGGTGGTGAGATCCTCACCTCGATCGAAACCGGTGCGATCGATGCGGCCGAATTCGTCGGGCCCACCGACGATCTCATTCTCGGCCTCGACCAGCTCGGCAGCGATTTGTATTACTACCACCCAGGTTGGTGGGAGCCAGGCACCGCACTCGAAGTCCAAATGCCGCTCGACCTCTGGAATGAACTGCCTGCGCAGTACCAAGCAGCGATCGAGAACGCAGCGGCGTACGCCAACATCAAGACGATGGCCCTGTACGACGTCCTGAACCAACGAGATCTCCAGGTCGTCAAGGGGTTCGCCTCCATTCGGGAGTTCTCCCCCGAGTTGATGGCGGCATTCAAGGCCGAGACCGAGAATGTGCTCGACTCGATCGCCGCCGAAGACGCCCGGTTCGCCGCCATTCTCGGCCCATGGCGGGATTTCCGCGACGGTATCTCCGAGTGGTTCGGTCTGGCTGAGCGCTCCTATCTGGATCAGCAAACGGCCTGACCGTCTCAGAGTCTGCCGACGGCAGATACTGTTTTGTTCCGAGTCCCGCAGTCGCGAGCATCCCTCCGCTTGCTTCTGCGGGGCTCACCACTTTCCGATCGACCAATGATGTCGTGCTTCAGGAACGACCCGCCGTCGAGCCGACTGCAATGGCGCTCATTGCGGCCTCCGAACTCTTGGCCACGGTGAATTGTTGCGAGCCGATGATCCAGTCATTGGCCAGCATTGTTCCGCCGGTCCGTGTGATCGTCACATCCGCCTCGAGACGTTCCGAGAACTCGACGGCGTACTGGCGAATCTTGCTTGCCCGTAAGAAGACGATGCCGCGACTGGTCTGCGCCAGTGCCCGGTAGTCAGTGGTGGCGTTGGCTGCGATCGCAGCAGCGGCCATCCCGATGGCCACGCGGCTGATCCACGTTTCGAAGCCGACGGCCGACGCGATCCCGACGAGGGCCACGAAGGCGGCGAGGGCGTAAAGCGGCATCAGACGATGTCGACGCCACATGAACGCAACCATTTCAACGGTTTCGCCCGGGTCGAGGCGGCGCTGGACCGATCGGAGGAGGACGCGATAGCGCACCGTCAGGACCTCTGGGCGAACTGGCGGCGAACGGTCAATCGTGCTTCTTCGAGATGGGCGCCGAGGGCCTGCGCTGCTCGATCGGGATCATGATCGGCGATGGCGTCGATGATGGCCCCGTGTTCACCCCGGTCGCCCTGTATCTCTGGCCGGGTGTGGGTGAGGTAACGCATCATCAACAGTGTTTGATCTGCGAGACGTTCCCAGGCCTCGCTCAATCGTTGGTGGGCGGCCAGAGAAACGATGGTGCGGTGCAGTCGCATGTCGGCTTCGCCGACTTGGTCAGCGTTCCCGTCGAGGAGCGCGGTCCCGATGGCGGTGAGGTCGGAACGCATTCGCCCGACATCGTCGGGCCGAGCGTTGATCGTCGCCTTTCGCACGGCCAGCTCCTCGAGTGCGAGCCTCAATGAGTACAGCTCGTCGACGTCCTCGGCGGTGAGTTCGACCACGAAACTGCCGCGCCGGTTCTTGATCAACACCAAGCCCGATCGTTCGAGGTCGGCCAATGCGTCACGCACCGGGCCCCGGCTGGTGCCGAAGCGGGCGGCCAACTCGGTTTCGACCAGTCGCTGACCGGGTGCCACCTCACCGGAGAGGATCATGTTCCGGATTTCGATGGTCACTGCAGCCCGCAATTCGAGACGAACGATTTCATTCGGACTCGCGATTTCGTGCGTCGTCACTGATTCCTGCGTCGTCACTGATTCCTGCGTTGTCATTGTCTCCCTCCCGATCCTTCCTCCCGATCACGAACGCGCGACTTGACCGACGGAGAGACTACACCTACCTTCTGTTAACAGTCGACAGGAGTCCCGCCCGTGTCATCGATCCTCGACCGACTGAAGTCGGCCGCACCGTTCATGAATCCGCGCGTTGCGGTGCGCTTCGGCGGTTCTCGGGCCGAACAGCCCGTCGATCCCGTCGTGCGTGACCTCGTGGCTGCGTTGTCCTCGGACCGAGTGAGAATCGATGGCGCCGAACGTGCTCTGTTGAGCCACGACGCTTCTGTGTTCGATGGTGGGGTGGCGGGCCCGGTGTGCTTTCCGACGACCACCGCCGAGGTCCAAGCCGTCATGGAGGTGGCGTTGCGTCACGGTCGATCGATCGTGCCTCGGGGCGCCGGCACGGGTCTCGCCGGCGGAGCCATTCCGCTCGGCGCGCCGATTGTGGTGGTCGTCACGAAGATGAATCGGATTCTCGAGGTCGATCTCGACAACCGGGTGGCATGGGTCGAGCCAGGCGTGGTCAATCTCGACCTCACGAAGCAGCTTCGTCCGCTCGGCTTCCATTTCGCTCCGGATCCGTCGAGCCAGCAGGTCTGCACCATCGGCGGCAACGTGGCGAACAACTCTGGTGGTCCCCATTGCTTGGCCTACGGAGTCACCGACGCCCATGTCGTCGCCATCGAGGTGGTTCTCGCCTCGGGTGAGACGGTGCTGCTCGGAGGACTCGGTCCCCAAGATCACGGCTTGGATCTGCGAGGTGCGTTCATCGGCAGCGAGGGCACGCTCGGAATCGCCACGAAGGTGGCCGTTCGGCTCACCAAGAATCCGCCGGAAGTTCGCACCCTCCTCCTGTCGTTCGCGTCCGTCCGTGATGCGGCCAACACTGTCAGCGCAGTCATCGCCGCCGGCATCGTTCCGGCCGCCATGGAGGTGATGGACCAGCGCATCACGATTGCGGTCGAGAACTTCGTCAAGGCCGGATACCCGCTGGATGCAGCCGCAGTGTTGCTGGCTGAAGTCGAGGGGTTGGCTGATGGCGTGGAGATCGATGCCAAACAGATCGAGGCGATCGGGCGAGACCACCATGCCACCGAGGTGCGCCTGGCGCAGTCGGAGGAGGAACGAGCGCTGCTCTGGAAGGGGCGCAAGACCGCCTTCGGCGCCGTGGCTCAGATCAAACCCGACTATTACTTGCACGACACCGTGGTGCCTCGATCGGCGCTGGCCGATGTATTGGAGCAGATCTACGACATCGCCGACCGCCACGATCTGATCGTGATGAACGTCTTTCATGCCGGCGACGGCAACCTCCATCCGCTTCTGCTCTTCGATCGTCGTATCGAAGGTGAACTGGATCGAGTTCACGCCGCCGGGGCCGAGATCCTCACGGCGTCGCTCGACGCCGGTGGAGTGCTCTCCGGCGAGCACGGCATCGGAGTGGAGAAGCAGCAGTACATGGATCGCTTGTTCACGAGCGACGATCTCGACCATCAGAACCGGTTGCGTCATGCGTTCGATCCGAGCTGTCGGACGAACCCCGGGAAGGTGCTGCCGATGGGACATTCGTGCGCCGATATTCAGGCGTTGCGGTCGGTGCCGAGGGATGTGTGGGGATGAGCGAAGCGCCAGAAAAGACGAGCGAAGCGCCGAAGGGCCGGGTGGTGCTGGAGGTGACCGATCCGGTGCTGCTGGACTTTGCCCGCGAGGTCGGTTCCGAGGGGCCGGTTGCGGTCGAGGGTCGTCGTACCCGCTGGGATCTCGGTGGTTCCCTCGATGAGGGTGTGAGGTTGGTGAACGCTCCGGCGGGGATCGTGGACTATCGACCCGAGGAGATGACGGTGCAGGTTCGGGCCGGCACGTTGGTCAGCGAACTCGATGCCGTCTTGGCTGCTGCCGGGCAGCGTGCTGCGTTGACGAGCCGGGGTGGCACGGTCGGCGGTGTCGTCGCCGTTGGTCGCGACCATCGCGACGTACTCGGTCGGGGCACGCTCCGTGACTCGGTTCTGCAAGTCCGATATGTGTCGGCCGAAGGGCGGATGGTCACCGGTGGAGGGCCGGTCGTGAAGAACGTGAGCGGCTTCAATCTGCCGAAGCTCATGGTCGGTTCGCTCGGAACCCTGGGTTGCCTGGCCGAACTCGTCTTGCGAACCAACCCGATGCCGGCGGTGTCCCGCTGGCTACGAGCCGATGGCGTGAGCCCATTCGACGTCTATGACCGGCTCTTCGATCCGTCCTCCGTGCTCTGGAATGGCTCATCGGTTTGGGTCCACCTCGAGGGGCATGAGGCCGACGTCGAATCGGAGGAGCGGAGGCTGCAAGCCATTGCGGCGTTTGTCGCCGTCGGCCACGGACCCGACCTACCGTCCGAGCGCTGGACCATGGCTCCTTCCGATCTACGGAACCTCGACTCGGAGGCCACGGGATCCTTCGTTGCGTCGGTAGGAGTGGGCCGCGTCTGGGCCAAGAATCCGCAGCCGTTTCCCGTGACCGATCCGGTCACCACCATGCTCGCCGATCGGTTGAAGGCCAACTTCGATCCGACCGGACGATTGAACCCAGGCCGGAGGCCTTGAATTGGACCTGAAGATCGATCCCGATGAGCTGAACGCCTGTGTGCAATGCGGCCTCTGTCTCCCCCACTGCCCGACCTTTCGGGTGTCGGGCGACGAAACGATGTCGCCCCGGGGCCGAATCAAATTGATGCGCGAGGTGCAGGACGAGAATGCGCCGGTCACCCCCGAGGTGCTGCGATCGTTCGACACCTGTGTGCAATGTCGAGGTTGTGAGACGGCGTGTCCGAGTGGTGTGCAGTACGGCCACTTGATGGAAAAGACGCGGGAGACTCTCGCCGAGGAACATCTCGTCACTCCTCGTTGGCAACGTGCGGCCTTCAAGCCGCTGTCACAGCCTGCGCTCCTCGCACTCGGTTCGTCGGCGTTGGCCGTCGCCAACCGGCTCCATCTCGTGCCAAAGCGTCTGGGGCTGCCGCGCGACCTCCCGATCCGGCAGGAGAAGCTCACCGCTTCGGGCGACGACGTCTACCTGTTCACGGGGTGTGTGATGGACGTGTGGCAGCGCGACGTGCACGCCGCCGGCAAACGGGTGATCGAGGCCGCCGGGTTTGGTGTGGAACCCACCGGGTCGCTCGCACCCTGCTGCGGCGCCCTTCAATCGCACGCCGGCCTGGCCGGTGAAACTCGTAAGTTGGCTCGGCGGATGATGGAGGCCTTGGACGATCGGCCGATCCTCGTCGACTCGGCGGGTTGTGGGGCGGCCATGAAAGATTACGGTCATCTCCTCGGCACGGAGGAAGCGAGACAATTCGCCGCACGGGTCTTCGACATCCAAGAATGGCTGGGGCTTCATGTCGCCGAGCTCCCCACCGTCGAACCGCTCGACCTGAGGGTTGCCGTGCAAGATCCATGCCACCTTCGCCATGTGCAGCGGGTGCACCTCAGCACGAGAACGGTGTTGGCTCCGTTCGTCAGAGAACTGGTCGAACTCGACGATGAAGGACTCTGCTGCGGTGCTGGTGGCGCGTTCTCGGTCCTCGAACCCGAGCTGGCCAACGACATCCGTGAACGCAAGTTGGGCTCGATCGAGCGAGCAGTCCCCGACGTCGTGGCCAGCGCCAACCCCGGGTGCTCGATGCACCTGGCAAACGCCGGTGTCCCGGCCGTCCACCCGATGCAACTGATCGATTCGGCTCTCCACGGCACTCCACTCGTGCTTGCCGCCCGTCCAACTCGAGTGGAAATTCGGGGTGAACGATGATCGTCGAACAGGGCCTCCGAATCGCGCCCGAACTCCATCGCTTTCTCATGGACGAGGCACTGCCCGGGTCCGGCGTCGACCCAGACGTCTTCTGGGCCGGACTCGCTGATCTGATCCGCGACTTCGCTCCTCGCAATCGAGAGCTGCTCGACACGCGGAATGCCATGCAGGCCGCAATCGACCATTGGCATCGAGACCGCGCCGGCCGAAGCCACGACCCCATCGCCTATCGAAGCTTCCTCGAGGAGTTGGGGTATCTCGTCCCCGAAGGTCGGCCTTTCGTGATCGAGACCACCGGCGTCGACGCCGAGATCGCCGTCACCCCGGGCCCCCAACTCGTGGTGCCGGTCACGAACGCCCGGTACGCGCTGAATGCCGCCAATGCCCGATGGGGTTCACTCTACGACGCGCTGTACGGCACCGACGCGCTTGGTGATCTGCCAGAACCGGGGCCCTACGACGAAGCTCGGGGCCAGCGGGTTGTTGCCTGGGGTCGTCGGCATCTCGATGCCGTCGTTCCTCTTGCTGGGTCCTCGCACTCCGACGTCGAATCGTATTCGGTGGTCGACGGCAAGCTCGTCGTGAAGCTCCTTGATGGCCGGGAAACCTTCCTCCAGGCGACGGCTCAGTTCGCCGGTCATCTCGGCGACGCGTCCAATCCGGCGTCAGTGTTCTTGATCGTGAACGGACTTCATCTCGAGATCGTGATCGATCCTTCGCACCCGGTCGGGGCCGGTGATCCGGCTGGTGTGGCCGACCTCGTCATCGAGGCGGCAGTCACAGCGATCATGGATTGTGAGGACTCGGTGGCGGCCGTCGATGGACTCGACAAGGCCGAGACGTACCGCAACTGGTTGGGCTTGATGAAAGGTGATCTCACCGAACGAGTCACGAAGAACGGCAAGACATTCGATCGGGTGTTGCAGCCCGACCGCGAGATTGTCGGCGCCGATGGTTCGATCGTCACGTTGCCCGGTCGAGCGCTCATGTTGGTGCGAAACGTCGGACATCTCATGACCACGCCGGCGGTCTGCGACGAGCACGGCAACGAAGTGCCCGAAGGCCTACTCGACGCCATGATCACGACGCTCGGTGCCGTGCACGATTTGAGGAAGGGCGAGGGCAGTCGTAACTCGAGGGCGGGTTCGGTCTACATCGTCAAACCCAAGATGCACGGCCCGGAAGAGGTGGCGTTCACCGATGCCGTGATGAGCCATGTCGAAGCGACGCTCGGGTTGCCACAGAACACCATCAAGCTGGGCGTGATGGACGAGGAGCGGCGCACGACCACCAATCTCGCCGAATGCATCCGGGCCGCCCGGAGCCGGCTCGCATTCATCAACACCGGCTTTCTCGATCGCACCGGTGACGAGATCCACACGTCGATGGCGGCCGGACCCATGGTGCGCAAGTCCGACATGAAACTGCAGCGCTGGATCACCGCCTACGAAGACTGGAATGTCGATGTCGGGCTGGCCTGCGGGCTCAAGGGTCGAGCGCAGATCGGAAAGGGCATGTGGGCCGCTCCCGACCTGATGGCCGACATGCTGTCTCAGAAGTTGGGCCATCCCCGAGCCGGGGCGAACTGTGCCTGGGTTCCCTCTCCCACCGCGGCCACGCTTCATGCCACGCACTATCACGAAGTCGACGTTTCGGCCCGCCAGGAGGAACTCCTGGCCGGCGGGCCTCGAGCAACGCTCGACGAATTGCTGACGATTCCGGTTGCCGACGATCCTCGATGGTCCGATTCGGAGATCCAATCCGAACTCGACAACAACGCTCAGGGCATCCTCGGCTATGTGGTTCGTTGGGTCGATCAGGGGATCGGGTGTTCGAAGGTTCCCGACATCCACGATGTCGGTTTGATGGAAGACCGCGCCACCTGTCGCATCTCTTCTCAGCACATGGCCAACTGGTTACACCACGGCATCGTCACCAGAGAGCAGGTGAGCGAGACCCTGCGACGAATGGCCAAGGTCGTGGATGGCCAGAATGAGGATGATGCGCTCTACTTGCCGATGGCGCCTGCGTATGACGGCCCAGCCTTCAGGGCGGCCTCCGATCTCGTGTTCAGCGGCGTCGAGCAGCCGTCGGGCTACACCGAACCGATCCTGCACGCTCGCCGGCTCGAGCGAAAAGCCCTCCAAATCCGATCCGAGAAAGCCTCCGACTGACATGACAGCACTCACACTCGAAAACGCTCGCACCATCGTTTCCACGGCCCTCGCGCTGGGGAGGGAGAAAGGTTTCCAGCCGCTGGCCGTGCTCGTGCTCGACGCCGGCGGTCATCCCAAGGCGTTTGAACGGGAGGATCGAGCCTCGATCGGTCGGTTCGCAGTGGCCAATGGCAAAGCGATGGGCGCACTCAACATGGGAATGGGTTCGCGAGCCATCGCCGGGGCCGCCGCCGCCCGCCCGGAGTTCGTGAATGCGATCAATGGAGCATTCGGCGGAGCACTGATTCCCGTACCGGGTGGGGTGCTCGTCGCCGATTCCGATGGCGAGATCATCGGCGCCGTGGGTGTATCGGGCGACAACTCGGACAACGACGAACTCGCGGCGGTGGCCGGTATCGAGGCGGCCGGCCTCGTGGCCCACGTCGGCCAGATGCCGTGAACTCCCGACCTTTGGTCCAGCGTTCACCGATCGCTAGAGCTGGCTGCAGAACGACTTGATTCGTCGGCACCCCTCGGCCAGGTCGTCATCGGAGATGGTGAACGAAATCCTCACCCATCCCTCTGCGGCGGGGCCGAAGTTTGCCGCGTCGAGCACCGACACTCCTGTTGACTGGAACAGTTTCCAGGCAAAGTCGTGGCTACTCAGACCCGTGCCTCGGACGTCGGCCAGGACGAACATCCCGGCCTGAGGAGAAAGCACGTTGATCCCTTGTGCATCGCCGAGTAGTCCGGCGACGAGGTCGCGACGTCGGCGGTAGGTCTCTCGCATCTCGGCCACGTCGCCTCCATGGTTCTCGAGCGCCACTGCGGCCGCTTCCTGAATGAATCCGGGGAGCCCATAGGTCATCGCCAGGCTCGTGGTTTCCATGTGCGCGATCAGATCTTGGGGCCCGCAAGCCCAGCCGATTCGCCAACCGGTCATTGCGTGCGACTTCGAGACCGCGCCGACGATCACCGTGTGATCCTCGAGATCGTGGTGGGCTCCGATCGAATGATGCTCGCCGTCGAAGACGAGTTCGGCATAGACCTCGTCCGAGATGATCCAGAGGTGGTTGGCCCGAGCGATTTCCGCGATTGCTGCGATCTCGGCGACGTCGGCGACAACGCCTGTGGGGTTCGCCGGGCTGTTCAGCATGATGGCTTTGGTCCGGGGTGTGACGGCCTTGCCGATTGCCGACGGATCCAATCGGAAGCCGCCGTCTGCGGTCAGGGCCGCCGTCACCAGGGTGGCGCCGCCGGCTCGAAGTGTTGCTTCGTAGGTCAGATACGACGGATCCGAGACGATGACCTCGTCACCCGGTCCGAGCAGGCAGAGCGACACATTGAAGAGTGCATTCTGGGTTCCACCACAAACGATGACATTGTCGGCGGTCCACGCCGATTTCGACAGGCCATTGACCGAGCCGGCAATCGCTCGCCGCAGATGACCCCGTCCCCGGATCTCGGCGTAATGCGTGTCGCCCGATCGCAATGCTTCGACCGCCCGGTCGACGATGAGGACGGGCGTGGCGAACTCGGGATCGCCAACGCTGAGAATGATCACGTCCTCGCCTCGGCGCTGAGCGGCACGGGCTGCGGCGTGAACGGCCCAACCCTGTGCGCCTGCGCCACCGACCCGCTCGACGAATGGGGAGAAACGGGTCACGCGAAGTTCGGCGATCTCTTCTCCACGAACGCGGCGATGCCTTCCCGGCCATCGGGCATTGCCATCGATGTGGTGATCTCGTGCATTTCCCGCTCGCCGCTTTCTTCGAGCGGAGAGTCGAATCCTTCGTAGATCAGCCGCTTCGCATGGCCCAGTGCCCAACCCGGCCCGGCGGCCAGCTGTTCAGCCAGCTCTCGAGCCGCGCCATCAGCCTCACCCTTCGGTACGACACGATTGACCAGCCCCCACTGTTCGGCCTCGTCGGCGGTGAGTACCCGGTTGGTGAGGGTGAGGTCGAGCGCTCGCCGGAGGCCGACGTGACGGGCGAGAAAGTACGTCGAGGTTCCGTCTGGAGTGACGCCGGCCCTGGTGTAGGCCATGGTGAACTTGGCGTTCTCGGCCGCGACGACGAGGTCGAAGGAGCAGACCATCGACATACCTGCGCCCCCGGCGGCGCCCCCAACTGCCGCGATCACGGGCTTGGGCATGCGATTCAGGCGATAGATGGCCCCATGAAAGTCGGTGAGCATGTCGGAGGCGATGGAGGGCAGTGCGTCGCCGGCCTCGTAGAACTCCTTCAGATCGCCGCCGGCGCTGAACACCTTCCCCTCGGCACTGATGAGGACGACGCGAACGTCGTCGTCGTAGTGAGCCTGCAGGGCGGCCGCTCGGAAGTCCTTGGCGAACTGCACACTCACGGCGTTGGCCCCCTCGGGCCGGTTGAATCGAATGTGGGCGATGCGGTCAGCAGCCTCATACGTGAGTGTTTCGAGTTCCACGATCCTCTTCCTTCGGTGGGTAGGAGCCGAACCCTAGTTGGGTCACCGAAGGGTGGAAAAAGGGACGGGTCAGAATGTCAGCCCGAGCAACGACAGCCAAGTCGACGCCTCCTTCCCGACGCAGTCAATTCGGTTCGGATCCACACGATGCCGATGGTCGGATTACGGTCGCCGAATGCGTTCAACCGCGGCTCACGTGTCACCTCCGTCATTCCGGCAACGGTCTTCGGCCCGGCCGACCACGGCCGAACGGTCTGACGATTCGTCGGACGACGATCTCCTCGTCGTCACCGGTCGCCTCGACGGGTCGGCCGAACGACTGGCTGAACTTGCCGCTGGTGGAAAAGCGATCGTCGTGGTCCTCGAGCCCGGCGACGAAGAGGCCGAAGAACTCTGCGGAGTCCGAGTCAGTCAGCAACTTCCTCGATCTGAGTGGTTCGTGACACTCGGAGAGGTTCCGGCCGCGATTCGCCTGGTCGGCGAGGTTCCGGTCGTGTCGGCGCTCCGAACACTCGAACCCCTGAACGGGCAGGCCGTACCCGTGGCCACCACGAGTGTTCGGTTCGCCCATCAGGCCACCATCACCGTTCGCAATCACGGCAGTGGAAGGATCATCGCGCTCGGAATTGCCGACCACGCTGCCGTGCGCCGCCATCCGGTGCTCGGAACCTTCATCAAGCGCCTGGCTCGTCCCTCGTCCGCTCCCTCCCGGGACTTTGCGGACTCCGGCGATCTCCAGGTTGCGATGATCGGCTACGGACCCTTCGGAGGTATGGGATACACCCACGGACTCGCTTGCGCCGAAACCGAGGGTTTGACGTTGGCGGTGGCCGTGGACACGGCACAAGATCGCCTGGACGCAGCGAAGGTCGACTTTCCTGATCTGCGGACGTACCTCTCGGCAGAGGCGGCCGCCGCCGACGATGCAATCGACGTGGCAATCATTGCCACCCCTCCGTCGTTCCATTCGACGCTGGCCCTCGACCTGCTCCGGGCCGGGAAACACGTGGTCGTCGAGAAACCGATGTGCCTCACGGTGGCTGAGGCCGATCAGTTGATTGCGGTTGCCGAAGAGCATGACCGCGTCATCACCGTGCACCAGAGCCGCCGCTGGGATCGTGACTACCTCGCCTTGGAGCGAGCCGTGACGCGAGGTCAGTTGGGCGCCGTCTTCAACATGGAAACGTTTGTCGGCGGATTCGACCACCCGTGCCGGGCCTGGCACTCAGAGACGGCACTGTCGGGTGGGGCGGTCTACGACTGGGGATCCCATCACATCGATTGGATCCTGCAATTGTTCGGTTCGACTCCGAAACGGGTGCTTTGCTCGGCTCACACTCGCGTTTGGCACGACACCACGAATGTCGACCAACTGTCGGTTTGGATGCAGTGGGCCGATGGCCGAGAAGCCACGTTCCGCCAAAGCGACGTGGCCGCGATCAGACGACCGAAGTTCTATGTGCAGGGAACGGAGGGCACGATCGAGGGACATTATCGTTCGCTGCGCAACGAGTCGGTTGCGGCCGGGCGGGGTCATGTCGATGGTTGGCATCATCACGCTGAGGCGCCCGTGGATCTCACCATGGCCCGGTACGAGTCCGACTATGGCATCGTCGAATCGCACCTGCCCGCCGCCCCTCATCCCGGCTGGGGTTTCCACCGCAACCTCGCCGACCATTTGCTTCTGGGAGAATCCCTCGCCGTCCCACCGGCGCAAAGCCGCGAGGTCGTTCGCGTGCTGGAAGCGGCTCACCGATCAGGTGACGAAGGTGGCTCCGTGATCACGCTCGATGACTGACGGGGCCAGCCCATCGAGTCGCAGCGCTGGGGTTTCCCCGGCCCGACCAGGGGCGCCTGATCCCGTCGGGTTCGGGGCGCTCGGCGCCCGCTCGTTCATCGGCACCAAAGCGGTCATGCCCGCCATTGATTCGGCCGTGAACGCCACGATGGCTGCCGTGTCGGCTCGATCCGGACCCGTCGACGAGCGCTGGCGGAAGGCGGAAGTGGAGTCCTATCAGGCAGTCATCGATCACCCAGCTGTCGAGGTCGTCTACATCCCCCTCCCGAATGGTCGACACGGCGAGTGGATCCGACGGGCGGCCGACGCCGGTAAGCACGTGTTGTGTGAGAAGCCGCTGGCACCCACAGGAGGCGAGGCCCACGAGCTGATGAGCTACTGCGCGGCGGCCGGTGTGGTCTTGGCCGAGGCCTGGATGACTCCGTTCGGCGCCCGCTGGGCCGAGGCCATGCGCCTGGGCGGGACCGGAACCATCGGTGACGTGCACACGATTCAAACTGCCTTCACGTTCACGATCGGGGCCGGCAACGAGTCGAACTATCGCTGGGACCCTGCGGATGGTGGCGGGGCGCTGCTCGACGTCGGCATCTATGCAATCGGCCCGGCCGTTCGGTGCTGGGGAGCGAGCCCCGACCGGGTAACGGCGGTTTCGAATTTCTCGAGCCGTGGTGTCGACGTCACGACCAACGGCTCGTTGCAGTGGAACGACGGTCGACGCTGCGACTTCGAGGTGAGCTTCGAACAAGCCGAGCGGCAAACGATTCGCATCATCGGTACCGAGGGTTCGATCACCATCGACAACGAGGCACACACCGGAAACCCGGCAGCAACTGCGCTCCGCCTGGTGGTGAATGGCCGGGAGGAGGAGCGGCAAATCAGTGGCTCCGACCCCTACACCGCGATGATCGAGTCGTTGGCCGACGCCATTCGAGGCCGCATGGAGTGGCCCCGCTCGGCCGACGACACCGTGGCCCTCTTGCAACTCTTGGATCGACTCGCGGCGGAGGCCAGATCATGACCGACGAGGAGATCGACGAGGAGATCGAGCTGGTCCCGCTGTCTTCTGGGGTCGATCTACGGATCATCCGTTGGCTTCCCGACAAACCGGCGGCAAGCGCAGTAGCGGCAGCGCCGTGGCTGCTCGTCCACGGCCTCGCCTCGAACGCCCGGATGTGGGACGGCGTGGGACGCCGGCTGGCGGCCAGCGGTTGCACCGCGATTGCGGTCGATCTGCGGGGCCACGGCCAGTCCTCGAAACCCGATTGCGGATATGACATTCCGATGGTGGCGGGAGATCTCGCGCTGCTCATCGAGGCCCTCGAACTCGGCCCGGCGGCGGTTGCCGGCCAGTCGTGGGGCGGAAACGTGGTGGTGGAGCTCGCTCATCGCCGACCCGAACTCGTTTCCTTGCTGGTCGGAATCGATGGAGGCACGATCAAGCTGGCCGAGCAGTGGCCCGAGTGGGATGACTGCGCCGAGGCCCTCGCCCCGCCGCCCCTGGCTGGACGCCCACGAACCGAGATCGAGGAGTGGGTCAGCAGCATGGCGGCCGACTGGCCCGCCGAGGGCCGTGCGGGCACGCTCGCCAACTTCGAAACCCGATCCGACCAGACCATCGCCCCCTGGCTCACGCGAGAGCGGCATCTCTTCGTTTTGCGAGGGTTGTGGGAGCACGACCCAACTCGTTTGTTCCCCGAGATCCAGCTGCCGACCTTGCTGATCGGGGCCGGCGACGACGGTCCACCCACTCCCCGAGAGCAACGGATCGACGAGGCGGTCGGGCTGCTTCCGAACGGGGTCGCCGCCTGGTTTCGCCCGGCCCATCACGACGTGCACGCGCAGATGCCCGAGGCAGTTGCGTCCTTGCTACTTCAAGCCCAACGCGATCCTCAGTTCTTCTCGTGAGTGGCAACGACCGCCCACGCGAGACATGATCGCCTCATGACCAACCTTCCAGAGTCGGCGGTGCGGCTCGAGCTGGACGACGACCACGTCGCCACCATCGAGATCTGCCGCCCTCCCAACAATTTCTTCTCGATCATGATGATTCGCGAGATCGCCGATGCACTCGAGCAGGCCGCCGATCGGGGGGCTCGAGCGGTGGTTTTGTGTAGTGAGGGAAAGCACTTCTGCGCCGGCGCCGACTTTGCCGGGAGGGAGGCGGATGATCAACGGGAGGGAGGGGCAAGTGTTGCATCGACGCTCTATGGCGAGGCGGCGAGAATCTTCCGGCAGCCATTGCCGATCGTCGCCGCCGTCCAAGGAGCGGCCGTGGGTGGTGGTCTCGGACTGGCCATGGCTGCCGATTTCCGAATCGGGTGCCCCGAGGCCCGCCTGACGGCGAACTTCGCTCGACTCGGTTTTCACCAGGGTTTCGCACTCTCGGTCACCCTGCCCCGAGTGATCGGCAATCAGGCCACCCAGGAAGTGCTGTTCACCGGCCGTCGCTACAGCGGCGCCGAGGCCTTGGAGATCGGGCTGATCGATCGTCTGGTCGACGCCGACTCGATTCGAGCCGAGGCTCACGATTTCGCCGCCGAAATCGCCGGCTCCGCTCCCCTGGCGGTGCGATCGATTCGCGAGACGCTTCGGGCCGGATTGGCCGACGCCGCAGTTTCGGCCATGGACCGCGAACTCGCCGAACAATCTCGTCTGCAGAACACCGAGGATTGGATCGAGGGTGTCAACGCCATGACCGAACGGCGACCCCCGGACTTCCAGGGCCGCTGATCAGCCGGTCCAGTGTGATCAGCGGTGCAGTGTGATCAGCGGTGCAGGGCCATCGCGGCGTACAGGGCAACACCGTTGGCCAGGTGGTCTTCGCTGATGCGCATGAGGTTTGAATGGTTGGGGGCGGCAGTCGTCGGTGTGAGGTCGTCGGGGCACACACCGAGAAACGCCATCGCTCCGGGAACGTGCTGTAGCACGTAGCTGAAGTCTTCGGCGCCGAGCACCGGTCGAGGCATTTCCACCGCGAGATCGTGGCCGAGAACGGTGGCCGCGAGCTGCAGCATCAGGTCGGCCTCGGCTTGGTGGTTGACCGTGACCGGGTAGCCGGGGATCACCTCGGAGGTGCAAGAACAGCCGTGGGCGGCTGCGGTGTTCTGTGCCACCCTCTCCACCCCGGCATGGAGGGTGGCACGGGTGCCTTCGTCGAGCGAGCGAATCGTGCCCTCCATGAAAGCTGACGGTGGGATCACGTTGTTCGTCGTGCCGGCATTGATGTGGGCCACGGTGACCAGGCCGGACCGCACGGGATCGAGGGAGCGGCTCACCATGGTGTGCAGCCCGGTGACGATGGCGGCCGCGGCGGGAATCGGATCGATGCACTGGTGAGGAGCAGACGCATGGCCGCCCTCGCCGTGAACCGTGATGGCGAAGCGGTCGGCACTGGCCATGAGTGGCCCACCTCGGGTCACCACCATGCCGTCGTTGAGGTTGGTGAACACGTGGATCGCAAAGGCTCGGTCGACCCCTTCGAGAACGCCCTCGTCGATCATGAACTTGGCGCCGTGGTGCCCCTCCTCGCCGGGCTGGAACATGAAACGAATCCGGCCCGAGAGTTCGCCCTGGTTCTCGGCGAGCAATCGAGCGGCGCTGACCAGCATCGCCACGTGAGCGTCGTGACCGCAGGCGTGCATCGCCCCCTCCACCTGCGACTGGAAGCTGGTCTCGTAGTCCTCCTGCAGCGGAAGGGCATCCATGTCGGCTCGAAGGAGGATGGTCGGGCCGGTTCGACCCGTATCGAGGTCGGCGACGACTGAAGTGGTGGACTCGCCGAGTTTCACATCGAGACCGAGGCCCGTGAGCGCCTCGAGGATCTGCTTCTGCGTCTTTGGTAGTTGGAGGCCGATCTCCGGCTCCTTGTGGATTGATCGTCTCAACTCGATCGTGCCTGCATCGAAAGAGGCAGCTGCTTGGCGCAGATCCGGACCGATCATCGTCGAGGTCATACCGAGATAGTGCCGCCAACTGGGTCGGGTGTCGAGACGGCGGTCATCTCGACTAGACACCGCAGGCGCCGACCGCAACGATTCGGGGTCATGGACTTCAGCCCCAACCCGGATCACGAAGCAATTGCGGCCGGGGTCGACGCAGTGTGCAGCCAGTTCGATGACTCGTATTGGTCGCGCTGCGACGAAGCTCACGAGTTTCCATGGGACTTCTACCAGGCCATGGCCGACGGCGGGTGGCTGGGAATTGTCATCCCCGAGCAGTACGGCGGTGGCGGGCAGGGGGTCACCGAAGGGGCCTTGGTTCTCAACCGGGTCGCCGCTTCCGGGGCCGCGATGAACGGATCGACCGCGCTTCATCTCACGATGTTCGGCTTGAGTCCCGTGGTGAAGTTCGGGAGTGAGCGCCTCAAGCAGGCATTCCTGCCTCGAGCCGCGGCCGGCGATCTCCATGTCGCATTCGGTGTGACCGAACCGGATGCCGGAACCGATACGAGCCGAATCAGCACCCGCGCCATCGAGGACGGTATGGGCGGGTGGATCATCAGAGGTCGCAAGATCTGGACCTCGAAGGCCCTCGAGTCCGAGGTCTGCCTGCTACTGGCCCGCACTGATGGCGAACCGGGCGAGGGGTTCGGGGGATTGAGCCTGTTCCTCGTCGATCTCGACCCGGAGTACGTCGAGATCGCCGCTATTCCGAAGCTCGGTCGCAACGCGGTGGCGTCCTGCGAGGTGGCCTACGACGATCTGCCGGTCGAGGGCTGGCGCTTGGTCGGCGAGCGGGGCCGGGGATTTCACCACATCCTGCACGGTCTGAATGCCGAGCGAATTCTGCTGGCCGCGATGGCGTGCGGCATCGGTGAGGTGGCTCTGCGACGGGCGACCGCGTATGCATCCGAGCGCAAGGTGTTCGATCGCCTCATCGGTGCGAATCAGGCGATCTCCCATCCCCTGGCGAAGGCGCACATGGAACTGAACGCCGCATACACCCTGGCCATGAAGGCGGCCTGGCGATTCGACAACGGCCTCGAGTGTGGCGAGGAAGCCAACACGGCCAAGTATCTGGCGGCCGAGGCGAGCTTCTTCGCCGCTGATCGAGCAATCCAGACTCATGGCGGCCTCGGGTATGCGACGGAGTATCACGTCGAGCGGTACTGGCGCGAGGCCCGTCTCCAGCGACTCGCCCCGGTGAGTCAGGAAATGACACTCAATTACATTGCGCAGAAGGTGATGGGACTCCCCCGGAGCTACTGACGTCC
>JBBKXQ010000050.1:0-38025 GCA_037969565.1 Acidimicrobiales bacterium
ACCACGGCGGGGTTGTTTGCCCGGGTGGAGCGGGCCCTCCGGATCCTTGTTGGTTATGAATCCAGGGTGATCAGCATCGCTGATCGCCAAACAACGGGCCGACTGATCCGGATGCCCGCACCGACGGGGTGCCGTTGGTGGTTGGGAGGCGATACCGGACCGCCACTGATGCTCAACGGTTGGCGTTGCGGGTGATGTATTCGGGGGCCGAGAACCCGGCAACAACTGAACACCCCTGGCCCCGCCCAACCGGGCGGCGCCAGCACGCCACCGGTCGGGAAGCTGCGGGTTCGTCGAAGCGCGTGGGATCGGATGGAGCAGAATGGCCCGCATGGCAGAGCCCCTCAAGAACTCGTTCGGCCCCGACATCCCTGGCCGAATTGCCGCCACCATCGTGACGGTGTTTCCCGAGTTCGACGTCGACGAGTTCGTGGCCTTCTGCTTGGACGGATTCGCCGACCTCGAATTGACTCCGCGGGGCCAGCGAATTGCGGCTGGGCTCGCGGCCCATCTGCCCGCGAATCGGGAACGAGCGATCCAGATCTTGATCGACTCGCTCGACAACCCGCCGAACAACGAAGACCTCGGATCCATGTCGGGGTTCTTCTACATGCCGCACGGGTATTTCGTTGCAGCCAACGGCCTCGAGCATTTCGACATCTCGATGGAAGCCCTCCTCGTCATCACCAAACGCTTCACGTCAGAATTCAGTATCCGACCCTTTCTGACGGATCGACGAGACGAAACCCTCGCTCGCCTCCACACGTGGGTCGACGATCCCGACGAACATGTCCGTCGCCTGGTGTCGGAGGGAACCAGACCTCGATTGCCGTGGGCGGCGCGGCTGCCCGAGTTCCAGACCGACCCGACGCCCGTCATCGAACTGCTGACGAAGCTGAAGGACGACGAAAGCGAATATGTCCGTCGCTCGGTTGCGAACAACCTGAACGACATCGCAAAGGATCACCCCGAGCTCGTCGTGGAGATCGCCAGCCGATGGTGGACCGATGGTGACCGCAACCGCAGGAGGCTCATCCGGCATGGACTGCGTTCGCTCATCAAACAGGGCCACGTCGGGGCTCTCTCGGTGCTCGGGTACGGGGCTGATTCGCCCGCCGAGTTGGCCTCGGTCTCCATCACCCCGATGGAGACCTCGATCGGCGAGCGCGTGATCGTCGAGGTCATGGTCGCCAATCCGACAAGACACGAGATCGGCGTGCTGGTCGACCTCCGGGTCCATTTCGTGAAGAGCAACGGCTCGACGAGCGCCAAGGTCTTCAAGGGAGCCGAATTGGCGATCACCGCGGGCGGAGTCGGCCGGGTCAGCAAGTCCGTGTCGCTCAGGCAACACTCCACTCGAACCCACTATCCCGGTTCCCACGCCGTCGATGTCGTGATCAACGGAACGGTTCATCCTGCAGGCTCGTTCGTTCTTCGCTGACCGGCGTTTGCTCATCGATGCCGGGTTTTCGAGTCGGACCGATGTCGTCTTGGCTTCGGAGGAGTCGGGGTGGCAAGCTCGGGGATGGCAACTCGAACTCTCGACACCGGCACCGACGATTTACTGGCCCACATCGACGGCAACGTCGGGGTCATCACGTTGAACCGTCCCGATCGTCGCAACGCTCTCTCGAACGGGATCTACCAGGGGTTCGAACGGGCCCTGCCCGAGATGGCGCTCGATCCAGAGGTGCGGGTGGTGATGATCACCGGTGCCGGCGGTGCATTCTGTGCCGGTGGCGACGTCAAGGGCATGAACGAGGCCAATAAGTCGGGTGGCTCACGCGAAGGCCACCCCGACGGTCCGGAGGATCGCATCGCTCACTTGCGTCAGCGTCAGCGGGCCGTGTCGTTGGCCATCCACCAATTTCCCAAGCCCGTCGTGGCCTCTCTTCCCGGGGCCGCTGCCGGCGCCGGTCTGTCGATCGCGCTGGCCGCAGACATGAGGCTGGCGGCCGAGCGGGCGATCTTGGTGACGGCCTTCGCCAACGTCGGAGCATCAGGCGATTTCGGTGGCACTTGGTTCCTCACGCAACTCGTCGGCACGGCAAAGGCGAAAGAGTTGTACTTCACATCCCCTCGACTCAGCGCGGCCGAGGCCCGAGACCTGGGAATGGTCAACCAGGTCCTGCCGGACGAAGGTTTCGAGGAGGCTGCTCTCGAATGGTGTCGAGACCTGGCCACCCGTGCTCCGATCGCCGTTCGGTTGATGAAGGAGAACCTCAACCGGGCCCTTCACACCGACCTGGCGACGGCGCTCGACGGCGAGGCCGCAAACATGGTCCGCGCGATGTCCACCGCCGACCATCGCGAAGCGGCGGCGGCCTTCGTCGAGAAACGCAAGCCGGTCTTCAGCGGCGAGTGACCGTCTGTCTCGTTGACAGCCCGCTCGAACGCCGGGCTTGGATCAGTCGAGCGCAACTCGATCGGCGGCGATCTGGGTGGCCATCGTCTCGAGCGTTTCGCCCCGGAAGTGGCTCAAGGTCTGCCGATAGGCATTGCGGTCGAGAACGGCCAGCGCTCGAGCTTCGGCCACCGCAGTTTCGATCACGAGTTCGGACGCAACGACTCGATCGAGGAAACCGACATCGACGGCGCCTTCGCCGTCGGTGATTCGAGCGTTGGCGATCGCCCGCTGGAGGTGTCGGCGGCTGAGACGAGTTGACGCGAGGGTGAGGGCCCAATCGGGAAGGGTCATTCCGATGGCGACTTCGTTGAGACCGATCTTGACCGGAGCGTCCGGTCCGACCCGAACATCACAACCCAGAAGCATCAGTGCTCCGGCCGCAAGTGCGTGCCCGGTACACGCCGCAACCACCGGGATTCCGCAGCCGTAGATCTTTCGCACGAGGTCGCCGCCGTTGGCGACCAAGTCGACAATTGGTCCGATCTCGCCGGACAGCATCACCGAAAGGTCGAAGCCGGCACTGAACTTCCCATCCCGACCAGCGAGCACCACCGCCACCAACGACGGGTCGGCTTCGGCCGCGTCGATCGCGGCCGACAATTCCTCGATCATGGAAAAGGACAAGGCGTTGGCCTTGCCATCATCCATCGTGATCACGACGATGTCGTCGAGACGTTCAGAGCGGATCTGGTTGGAAGACATCGGGGTACGTTACCGATCGATTTGGTGCGGGTCGTTTGGCGGAGCGGGCCGTGAACCGGAGGGCTCAGGCTCGTTGCATGGCGGTCCACACTCGCTCGGGTGTAGTGGGGATGTCGACGTGGGTGATGCCGAGGTGGGACAACGCGTCGACCACGGCGTTCTGCACCGCTGGTGTCGCCCCGATCGTGCCGGATTCGCCGACGCCCTTGGCTCCGATCGGATTGCGAGGGGTCGGCGTCTCCTGGGGGATCCGCTCGAAGCTCGGCAACTCGGCAGCCGAGATGAGTGCGTAGTCCATGAAGTTGGACGTGACCGGATTTCCGTGCTCGTCGTACATGAATTCTTCGACCAGTGCCTGGGCGATGCCGGATGCAATGCCGCCGTGAACTTGGCCCTCGACGATGAGGGGGTTGACCATGATCCCGGCGTCGTCGCAGGCGATGTGACGCAACACGGTGACGTTGCCGGTGTCTCGATCCACCTCGACCACCGAGAGGTGGGCGCCGAACGGGAAGGTGGCTCCCGGCGGTTGGAAATCGACCTCGGCCCCGAGATTGAAACCGTCAGCCGCAGCCGACTTGGTGGCGATGTCGGACCACGAGGTACTGATCGATGGGGTGCCAGTGACCGAGAACGCCCCGGTCTCGGTGTCGAGGATGATGTCGTCGGGGTTGGCTTCGAGAAGTTCGGCCGCGATCTCGCGGGCCTTCTCCACGACGGCCTCGCTGGCCTCCCAAATGGCGCTGCCGCCGATCTGGAGCGACTTCGAGCCTCCGGTGCCACCGCCACGCTTGACCTCGTCGGTGTCGCCGTGCCGGACTTCGATGCGATCGACCGGGATACCGGTGATGGAGCTGGCCACCTGAGCGAACGCCGTGTGGTGCCCTTGGCCGTGTGACGATGAGCCGGTGAGTGCGATGGCCGAACCATCAGGAAGGATCTCGATGCTGCCGAACTCTCCGTTGCTCAGGGGATTGGCGATCTCGACGTAGGTCGACCAGCCGAGACCGAGCAGTTTCGTCTCCGGGTCGTTGCGGCGGCGGGCTTGTTCTTGGCGAAGCTCGGCGTAGTTCGAAGCCTCGATCACGGCGTCGAGGGCCTTTGCATATTCGCCGGAGTCCATGTCGGCGCCGGTGGGAGTCTTCACGGGAAACGACTCGGGAGCGCGAAAGTTCTTGCGCCGCACTTCGGCCGGGTCCATACCGATCTCCGCCGCGTAGATGTCGATCATTCGCTCGATGGCGGCCGTGGCCTCGGGCCGGCCCGCACCCCGGTAGGCCCCGACCGGCATCGTGTTGGTGACCACCGACTTCGATGAGAAGATCACATTCTCGATGTCGTAGACGCCGCTGCTCACCACGCGAGTGATGAACGGCAGCACGGCTCCGACTTCGGGATAGGCCCCGCTGTCCTGAGTGATGTGAATCCGGTAGGACGAGACGCGGCCATCACGAGTTCCGCCGATGGTGCAATCGAAAAGGCAGGCTCGGCCGTGAACGAGTCCGAGCATGCTCTCCGATCGAGTTTCCATCCACCGGATCGGTCGCTCCAATCGGCGAGCCAGCAACGACACCACGATGTCTTCGGGGTAGCTCCCGTTCTTGGCTCCGAAGCCGCCACCGACATCGGGGCAGATGACCCGGACCAGCGACGGTTCGACTCCGGTTGCCTTCGCCAGCGCATCGCGGGTGCCGTGTGCTCCCTGCGTGTTGGCCCATTGGGTCAGGCGCAGTTCGCCAGCGTCGTCGGTGTCCCAGCGAGCGATGGTGGAGCGAGGTTCCATCGGACAGGGGGCCAGGCGCTGATTGCGGAACGACTGACTCACCGCGACTTCACAGTCGGCGAAGGCGTCGCCATCGGCGTTGGACGGGATGGCAAACGGCGAGTTGGTGCCGGTCTCGGGGAACAGCAACACGTCGTCTTCGAGAGCGGCTTCCATCGTGACGACGGGGGAGAGCGGCTCGTAGTCGACGAAGACCTGTTCGGCGGCGTCGACGCCCGTTTCCCGACTGGAGGAAATGACCACTGCCACCGGTTCGCCGACGTAGCGAACCCGATCGGTCGCCAGCCAGGTTCGGAGCATCCCTTGATGGAGCATCGGCATCGACGGCGGGTTGGCGACGAGTTCGAGATCGGCGGCGGTGAACACCCCGACGACCCCCGGCATGGCCGCAGCCTCCGCGGTGTCGATCGAATTGATGATCGCGTGGGCCATCACCGATCGAACGAACGTGGCGTGTAGCGCTTCGGGGGGAGCGATGTCGTCGATGTACATGCCGCCGACGGTGAGGAGAAGCGGATCTTCTTTGCGTTCGACGCGCGTGCCGAGAATGCTCATGTTTGTCCCTGTGCTAGTGGCGTGAAAGGTGTCGTGAGAGGGTGCCGTGAAACCGCGGCGACGTCAGCGACGGGTCGACCCGAGGGTCACGGTTACCGGCTTGGAATGGTTGCTGGTGGACTCGGGCCGGGCTTCGATGCCGACACCGGCCAACGCCAATTCGCCGTGGCCGCTCACACATTCCGGATCCGGGCCATCGAGCGGCATGCCAGTGAAGAACTTGGCGGCCATACAGCCCCCTTGGCAGGCATCGAATTGTCCGCAGCTGGCGCAGGCGCCGGCGGATTGCGGTTCTCGCAATTCGGTGAACAGGTCCGAGGCTTGCCAGACCCGGGCGAAACCCCCCGCATCACGAACATTGCCGGCGAGGAAGTCGTCATGCAAGACGAATGGGCAGGCGTAGACGTCGCCGACCGGGTCGATGAGGCAAACCACGCGCCCGGCACCGCAGAGGTTGAGGCCCGGCAGATTCTCATCGCCGAGGGCGTTGAGGTGGAAGAACGAGTCACCGGTGAGTGTGTTCGGGTGGGCGAGCAGCCAGTGATAGAGGTCGATCTGTTGTTCGGGTAGGGGATGGAGCTCGTGCCATGAGTCGACCCCCCGCCCCGAGGGCCGAAGCCTCGTCAGCCGCAGTTCGGCGCCGTACTGATCGGCCAACGCTTGGAACTCGTCGAGCTGGGTGATGTTGTCTCGCGTGATGACGACGCTGATCTTGAATGGCCCGAAGTTTGCGTCTCGGAGGGCGTCCATGGCGTCGATGGCGGTTTGAAACGAGCCCTGACCGCGCACCCGATCGTTGGTGGTCGCATCGGCCCCATCGATCGAGATCTGGATGTCGAGGTAATCCATTGCGGCGAGGTCGATGGCCCGCTCCGGAGTGATCCTGGATCCGTTGGTCGAGAACTTGACGCCGACGCCGCTGCTGGTTGCGTAGTCGACCAACTCGAAGAAGTCGGGTCGGATCATTGGTTCCCCGCCCCCGATGTTGACGTAGAACACCTGCATCTCGCGCAGTTGATCGATCACGGCCTTGGCCTCGGCGGTGTCGAGTTCGCGAGGATCTCGCCGACCGGACGAACTCAGGCAGTGCACGCAGGCCAAGTTGCAGGCGTAGGTGATCTCCCAGGTGAGACAGATCGGGGCGTCGAGCCCGCCTTTGAGTTGTTCGGTGAGGGCAGTCATCGGTGGGCAGCGTCCATCGGTTGGAGAAAGTCGGATGCGGCGAGCGCTCGGAGGGCTTGTTCGAACGCCGGCCAGCGGTGGGCTTCCAAACCAGCGGCGTCGAATGCGGCCGCCGGATTCGGGTGGTCTTGGAGTGACTTCACGAGAGCGACGAGATCGGGTGATCGCAAGAAATTCAGGCGGCGATTGTCGTAGTGATAGGCGAGAGCGCCGAACGGCTCGGGCCGCAGCGCGACCCGTGGATGTAAGCGCCATGCAGTTGCCGAAAACGGTTCGGTTGGCTGCGCGATCTCGGTTGTGTCGACGGCCGGATTCGTGGTGCTCACGACCGGTTCAGTAGACGCCGCACATGCCGTCGATGGAGATCTCCTCGACGAGAAGCTCCTCCTCGACGAAATCCTCGGCCTGGTCGACGAGTTCGGTGGCCTGCTCGTTGTCGAGCGTGGTTGTTGGTTCCATGAGGCAAGAAGGTATCGCACTCTCCGAACCCAGAACCAATGTGGCCATGATCGGCCCAGGGAGCCCGCCTAGCGGAGGTCGAAGCAGACCTTCACCGAACCCCGACGGCCGGCTTGGGCCGCGTGGCTGAGTGCGTCCTCGTAGCGTTCGAGCGGATAGGTGGCGCTCACGAGCCGACCGAGGTCGGCGGCTTCCACGAGCTCGATGGCGAGGTCGAACGATGTTCGGGTGCTGCCGTCGTCGAGCGTTTCCGTTCCGTAGGTGTAGGCGCCGACGAGTTCGGTCTCACGATGCCACAACGCCGTGAGATCGACCGAGACCCTGCCCGGCATCCCAACGAGAATCACCGTGCCACGGGGACGAACGAGGCCGATGGACTGATCGATCGATTCCGCGCTTCCCACTGCGTCGATGACCACGTCGGCGCCGCTCGAGAGGTCGTCGCCGATGAAGAAGGCGCCCGTGACGCGGCGCACGGCGCGGCCCAACTCGTCCGGATCGACGATCTCGTCGGCTCCGAGTTCGGCGGCGAGCTGCTTCTGCTCGGGGTACTTGGCTCCGATGATGATTCGGCCGGCCTGGGTGTAGCGGCGTAGTGCGGCGGTGGCGACCAAGCCCATGGTGCCGGCCCCCAGGATGGCGACGGTGGCGCCGGGCGCGATCGGACGGCGAAGCGCGGCATGGACACCCACGGCCGTTGGTTCGACCATCACCGCGGCTTCGTCGCTCAAGGAATCGGGGATGCGATGGAGCTGGGACTCGTGAGCCACGAACTCCGACGACCATCCGCCGCCGGTGGACGAGCAGAAGCCGGTTTGGATCCCCGGCTCGAGGTGGCCTCCGACCAGGTGTCGGTAGTCGTTGCCATCACCAGGAGCGGCACCGTCGAACGGGGGAGCGAACCCCCGAGCCTCATGACCGAGCACCGGTTCGAGGACGACCCGTGTTCCATCTTCGAGTTCGCCGACGACCTCGTGGCCCGGAATGAACGGAAACGACACCCAGGGCTCGAAGTAGCGGGCCGAGCGTCCTTCGACCGTTGCGAGATCGGATCCGCAGATTCCGGCGAGACGAGTGCGGACTCGATACCAATCGGGGCCCGGCAATTCCTTCGGGCGCTTCTCGACGAAGCTGAGGGGACCCGTGCGGGCACCACTGCCCGGGCGGATCCGAGAGGACACGGCAGCGGCGACGTAGCGAACTTCTTTGCGGTCGAACTCCAGCGCCTTCACAGGCCGTGAGGCTAATGGCATATTCACGGCGCCGTCCGGTCCGATCGATTCTCGAGGCGTCTACCGTCGATTTCGACGGTACCCGACTCCAGAACGGCACCGCTGCCGTCGAGAGTGTCACACCGCTTGATCATGATGGCGAAATGAGTTTCTCCATCGATTGCGCAACGTGCGTCCGCCAACACACGAACACCTGCGACGACTGCGTCGTGATGTTCATTTCCTCCCGCCAACCCGACGAAGCCGTGGTGATCGACGTTCACGAGTTCGCCGCACTTCGCCGGCTCCAAGCCGCGGGCATGGTTCCGGAGTCCAAGCATCAAGCCAAACTGGGCTGATTCGGGCAGGCTGGAGGGGTGACCCTTCCCGCCACCCTTTGGGCCGAGCTCGAACACATCGGTCTCCAGGCCGGGCTCGCTGCCATCGGGGCCTGCGATGCAACCGTCTTGGAACCGGCGATGTCGGTGTTGCCAACGCGCAAGGCAGAGGGCCTGTCGGCCACCATGCAGTTCACCTATCGGAATCCACGACGCTCGACGGATCCGACCCGGGCATTGACCGACGCCGAGTCGCTCATCGTCGGTGCGTGGGCCTACCACCGCCAACCGGTCGACCCGCCCGACCAGCCGGCCGGTCGGGTTGCGAGTTATGCCTGGCGAGATCACTACGGCGAGTTGCAAGCCGCGCTCGCTCTGGTGGCCGCCCGGCTGGAACTCGACGGTTTCACGGCCAGGATCCACCTCGACGACAACAACCTCGTCGATCGGAATGTGGCGTTCCGAGCTGGGATCGGCTGGTACGGCAAGAACGCAAACGTCCTGCTGCCGGGGCAGGGGAGTTGGTTCGTACTCGGATCGATCGTCACCAATGCGCCGTTGTCGGCCACCGGGCCGCCGCTCGCCGACGGCTGCGGCCCGTGCACCCGATGCATCGACGCCTGTCCGACACAGGCGATCGTTGCCCCGGGCATCGTCGACGCTCGTCGTTGCATCGCCTGGCTCGTGCAGGGCCCAGGACCGATTCCCGAAGAGTTCCGAGAGGCCGTCGGCGACCGCCTCTATGGCTGTGACGACTGTCAAGACGTGTGTCCCCCCAACCAGCGCATGGCCGATACCGAACTCGGCCCCGAGCCCGACGCCGACCCGTGGATCGAGATCGAATGGGTGCTCACGGCGTCCGACGCCGAGTTGCTCGAGCGAGTCGGCCGTTGGTACATCGCCGGCCGCAACCCCGATGTCGTTCGTCGAACTGCCCTGGTTGTCCTCGGGAACACCGCCGATCCGGTCGATCCGGGTCCCCGAAGTCTCATCCAGCGGTATGTCGATCATTCCGACGACATGCTCAGCGAACATGCTCGCTGGGCCCAGCGACGGCTCGACGATCGGCTTTCGTCGCGCTCAACGGCATCATGAGCGGCTGTGGG
This sequence comes from Acidimicrobiales bacterium, assembly GCA_037969565.1. Taxonomy (GTDB): domain Bacteria; phylum Actinomycetota; class Acidimicrobiia; order Acidimicrobiales; family SZUA-35; genus SZUA-35. The sequence continues at coordinate 9,744 of JBBKXQ010000050.1, forward strand.
CCGCCACCTTCTCGTCACCAACGACTTCCCACCAAAGCTCGGTGGCATTCAGAACTATCTCTGGGAGCTGTGGCGCCGACTACCGCCTGATAGGGCGGTCGTTTACTGCACACCGCACGACCACGCCGCCACCTTCGATGCGGCCCAGCCGTTCCGGATCGAGCGCTCACCCGAGCCTGTGCTCCTTCCCTATCCATGGCTGATCAGGCGCATCCGTCGCCTCGCCGACGAGGTCGACGCCGACCTCGTCATGCTCGATCCCGCCGTGCCCCTCGGCCTCATCGGTCCATCGCTCGGTCGGCCGTACGGAGTGGTGCTGCACGGAGCCGAGGTGACAATTCCCGGAAGAGTCCCCGGCGCCCGCCAGGCCCTCCGGGCCGTGTTGCGTGGTGCCTCCCTGGTGGTCTCGGGGGGTGAGTACGCCCTCGCCGAGGCCGAACGATGTGCGGGCCAGCGTCTCCGGGCGGTCGTGATTCCGCCCGGCGTCGACACCGATCGCTTTCGGCCATTCACCACTGACGAGCGAAATTCGGCTCGCGAGAAGCTCGGGCTGCGTCCCGACGATGTGGTCATTTCATCGGTGAACCGCTTGGTTCCACGAAAGGGCATGCACTTGTTGATCGACGCCGTTGCCGAGTTGTCTCGAACACGGCCCGAGCTCCGACTACTGATCGCCGGCACAGGCCGGTCCGCTTCGGCCTTGAAGAGGCAATCGGCTGCGCTCGATGCCCCCGTTCGATTCCTCGGTCGGATCAGCGATGAGGCCGTTGTCAACCTCTATGGAGCATCCGATCTGATGGCCATGCTCTGTCACGATCGCTGGGGAGGGCTCGAACAGGAGGGTTTCGGGATTGCCTTTCTCGAAGCGGCGGCCGCTGGCTTGCCTCAGGTTGCCGGCCATTCTGGTGGATCCGCAGAAGCCGTTGAGCACGGCGTCACGGGTCTTGTGGTCGCCGACCCCACCAACCCGTCAGAGGTGCTGGCACCCTTGACCACCTTGATCGATGATCCGGACCGACGCCGTGTGATGGGTGCCGCCGCACGCACGAGAGTCGAGACGACGTTCGACTACGACATTCTCGCCGGGCACCTCGAACAGGCGCTCGAGAATTGGCGAGGGATCGAGCAATCGTGAGTTTTGAACGTCTCCGACTGGCGAGTGTGACCGTGCTGGTCGTTCAGATCGTTTGGACTCTGTTGGCGCTCGCCGGCTCGAACAGGATGAAGACCATCGGCGCTGCGGTGTTTCTCGGCCTGTTCTTCCTCGGGTGTCTGGTCTTCCTGTGGGGGTTTGCCGTGGCCGTCGGAAGAAGTCGAACCGAAGTGGTGCCGATGGCCAGTGTCTTCTTCCTGGCTGGCGGTGTCGTGCCCACCTCGGACCGGGTTTGGCTCTTTGCCGCATTGGCGGCCCAGAGCGTCGTCGGTATCGCCGGTGCCTCTGTCGCTCCCTATACGGCCCTGGCGTTCGGCATCCTGGTTCCGATGTTCGGACTCGGCGTGGTCGCCGTTCACGGCGCCAAGAACGGCACATTCCAACCCACGCCGATTCCCGACGACAACGCCGGCTAGACCTTCACCCGATCAACCCCAAATGGCCGACCTGAGCAGAGAATCGTTCGGCCGACGCGATGACGTTCTAAGATCGGGATCGTGCAACCTGTCACCCCAATCACCGAGTCGACTCTCGTACGTACGCTCGTTGGCGCAACGCCGGCCTGTTGTTATGAGGTGGCGGCCGAGGTGATGTCGTATCCCGATTGGGCCCACGGCATCAAGGCCGCCGAGATCCTGAGCATCGACGACGAAGGTCGGGTGCGAACGGCCCGGTTCGAGGCCGAGGCGATCGGTCGGCGAACCAGTTATGTCCTGGAGTATGACTACAGCGACGCCCCACGATCGATTCGGTGGTCGCAGGTGGCAGGCGACATCACCACCAGAGTCGACGGCGCCTACACCTTTGTGGCCTCCGTCGACGATCCCGACTCCACCGAGGTGGCGTACGAGCTGTCCATCGATCTGGCTGTGCCGCTTCCCGGGTTCGTCAAGCGGCGAGCCGAGGCCAAGATCGTCGAGGCTGCGCTGGTGAAGTTTCGGGATCGGGCAGAAAAGATGTCGCAAGACTTTTCTTGAGTACCCCCGAAAACCGGTCGAAGAACGCCGTATGCGTATTCTGCGACTCGATCTTCGTAACGGCCAGGGAACCGTTGACCTCCATCCCTTCATGTCAATCGTTCAGGGCCTGGGTGGTCCGCAGGCCGAGGAATTGGTTGCGGCCATTCGTGGCCTCGTGCGCGGGTCCGACGTCGGTCTCGGCGGTTTGATCGAGTCCGGCGGCGAACTCCTCGAACTACGAGGTGACGGGACCGACGCCATCGGCCCGCTCACCACTGAAGACGTGTTCGTCGCTCTCGATGATGTCAGTGGCGCCGGCGACCCGGTTGTGTTGCAGGCGCTGTTCGACCAGCTCGAGAAGCGGGCGATGATCGAAGCGGCTCAACTCGAAGAGGCCCGGGCCGACCTCGACACCGGCTCCGCGGCCCGAGTCCAACGTCTCCACCAATCGATTGCCGCCTTCGACGGCGATGACCGCAGTGACCTGCGTCGGGTGGAAGCCGTTCGCGAGGCAATCGACGCGTTGGCTCTGCACCAGCCGATCCTGCGTGAGATGCCCGGAGACATCCAAGAGATCCTGGGCGAGTGGGAAGAATACGAGGCCGCTCGGTCCGCCTCCCAACCACAGATCGATGCGATCAGCGAAAAGATCCAGCAGTTGATGCTGGATCGGGAATCGGCCCAGAACGCGGTGACCGAAGCCGTTGCGCTGGCGATTCCGGTCGAACTGACCAGGGAAGAAGATGCTCGGGTCGAGGAACTGTCCAATCCGGCCGTCCAATCCAGGCGCGCGAAGCGGTCGGGCTCCAACGATGAAGACGAGATGGCAGAACTGCTCGCTCGTGTCGGTCAGACCTCCTACATCAGCTACGTCATGTACCGGATGGCTCCCCAACCGGCGCCGGAGACGGTGGCCGAGGTGGAATTGGCCAAGCTCCGGCTCGAACAAATCGAAGCCCGACTGAACGAGGCCCGGGCCGATCTCGAGCACGGCGACGTGATGCAGCATCTGAACGGCATTCTCGAGGGAGTGAAGACGACTGCCCGCCGCCACCTCGGACCGATGTTGCCGAGCGACCTCGGTTCAGCCCTACGCAAGCAGGTCGTCGAACGGGAGAACCCCGATTGGGTGGAGGCGCTGCGCGATCTCTACGACGAACTCGTCGCCCAGCAGGTGGCCGTACCCGACGATCTGGATGCGCAGACGCTGCCGACCTGGGCTGCGAAGTGGATCAGCGAAACCGAAGCCCCGATCGACCTGACGTCGGGGCCGTCCCGGGCCGAACTCCTGGGACAGCTCGCCAACGCCGAAAAGGAACTCGAACGTCACGCCCGGGCCATGAATCGGATCGATCGGCTCGAGCTGGTGGCGGCGACATCAGCCGACGAGGCCGGCGACGTTGCGATTCGTTTGGCATCATCGGATGCGCCGTGCGGAACCTCGGCCGAGCGGGCGGTTGCCATGCTCCGACCACTGGCCGATCGGGTCAGGGTCCAGGCCGGCAGCTCCGTGCCGCTGATCCTGCAGGGCGAGTTCGTCGATCTCGAAGGCGACGCCATCCGAGATCTCCTCGACGAGCTGGAAGTTCTGGCTCAGGACCTGCAGCTCGTGATCGTGTCAAACCGGGCGGAAGCCATGGAATGGGCGTCCGAGGTCGGACTCCGCCGGGCTCTGTGTTCGTCGATCTCCGGGGCATCGCTCGGATCCGACACTCTCTGACGCGGCGCAGGGCCGCTGCCTGACCCGGCGCAAGGCCACTACCGTCGGTCCGTGGCCAGTCAAACCTCAGTCCCGTCATCGGAGAATCTGTTCATCGGCGTTGATGTGGGAGGCACGAAGATTCTCGGGCTTGCCGTCGACCCTTCGACGGGCAGTATCCATGGCCAGCGGAGGGCGCCAACACCAAAGAGCGATCCGGACTCGGTCGGGCCCGCCATTGCCGCCGTCGTCGACGACCTGATCGAGGAGTTCGGACGGCCCGTCGCCGTCGGTGTCGGCGTTCCCGGACTCGTTGATCACCATGGCGTGTTGCACTACGGACCGAACGTTCCCGGGGTCCTCAAGCTCGACATCGCGGGCGACCTCCGTCGATCGCTGAACCTGCCGGTGGTCGCCGACAACGATGCCTCGAATGCGGCACTGGCCGAACATCGTCTCGGGGCGGCCCGCGGCACGATGCATGCGGTGATCATCACCCAAGGAACCGGCATCGGGGGAGCACTGATCATCGGGGGCAAGGTGCTTCGGGGTGCCAACGGCTTTGCCGGGGAACCGGGGCACATGCGGGTCGACCCCAACGGGCACCTCTGCGCCTGCGGACGGCGGGGCTGCTGGGAATCGGTTTCGTCGGGGGCCGGACTCGCCAACCTCGCTCGAGATGTGATCGCCGAAGGCGGTGGCGCCCGCATGCTGGAGATGGCGGGTGGTGAGGCGGCGCACATCCGGGGCGAGCACGTCTCGGCGGCGATGGCTGAAGGCGATCCTGGCGCCCAGGACACACTCGACCGATTCTCGACTTGGGTGGCCGTTGGACTCGGCAGCCTCATCACCCTGCTCGACCCGGAGGTGATCGTGCTCGGGGGAGGCCTCACGGTCGTGAACCGACACTTCCTGTCCGAAGTGAAAGCCAAGGTTCCGGAGTTCGTTCTCGGCGGTGGACATCGGCCCGAAGTGCCGATCGTTCCCGCCCTCCTCGGTGAGGAAGCAGGCGCAATCGGAGCGGCAATCAACGCCCGGGATCGCTTCTTCGGACAGTAAGTCGAGCCTGGAGCCCGTTAGATTACGTCGATGGAATTTCGCAGGATCAACCACCTGCCCCCCTATGTGCTCGGGGTAATCAACGATCTGAAGATGGATGCTCGGCGCAGTGGCGTTGACGTGATCGACTTCGGGTTCGGAAATCCCGACCTGCCATCGCCCGATGTTGCGGTGGCCAAGCTGATCACCGCAGCGTCCAACGAGCGCAATCACCGCTACTCGGCCAGCAAGGGCATCCCGAAGCTCAGGGAGGCGGCCGCCGACCTCTACCAGCGCCGCTTCGGTGTCACGCTCGATCCCGGAACCGAAGTATTGAATGTCATCGGGGCCAAGGAAGGGTTCACCCACCTGATGTGGGTGTTGCTGCAACCCGGAGATTCATGTCTCGTTCCGGCTCCGTCGTATCCGATCCACATCTGGGGGCCGATCTTCGCCGGCGCCGCGATCCGGGAAGTTCCGCTGGCAGAGGGCGACGAGTTCATCGCCAATCTGGAACGGGCGTGGGAATATTCGTGGCCCAAGCCCCGAACGCTCGTGATTTCGTTCCCCCACAACCCAACGACGATTTGCGTCGAGCTTCCGTTCTTCGAGCGGGTGGTCGAATTCGCCAAACGTCGAGACCTGATCGTCGTCCACGACAACGCCTACGCCGATCTCGGCTACGACGGCTACGAGCCGCCCTCCATCCTCCAGGTCGACGGGGCGAAAGACTGCTGCGTCGAGTTGTACTCGATGACGAAATCGTTCTCGATGGCCGGCTGGCGGGTGGCCTTCCTGGTCGGGAACCCCGAGGTGGTCGCAGCCCTCGCCAAACTCAAGAGCTACCTCGACTACGGAACCTTCCAGCCGATCCAGATCGCCGCCACCGTCACCCTGAACGAGGCGGTCGATCATCCGAACCAAGTTCGAGACATTTATCAACGGCGAAGAAATGTGCTTTGTGATGGCCTCGACCGACTCGGATGGCCCATCGAGAAGCCGCGGGGCACGATGTTCGTCTGGGCCCCGATTCCCGAGGCCTATCGCCACATGTCGTCGCTCGAGTTCTCCGCCATGCTCGTCAACGAGGCCGGGGTCGCCACGGCGCCCGGAGATGGTTTCGGACCCGGTGGCGAAGGCAACGTTCGGTTTGCACTCATCGAGAATGAGCAACGAACGCAACAGGCGCTGCGCAACCTCAAACGGGCTCTGCCGAATCTCGTGCCAGCCCTGGACCCGGCACCGGTGGTGTCTCTTGGCGGAGTGACCGACCCTGCCCCCGATCAGATCTGAGCTCGACCCGTCACGCCGTGCAGGCACATCCGCACGGCCAAGTCGGAGACCTTGTCGTCGATCTCGTGAGAGCCGAGGGCATAGGACCGTGACAATTCGTCGGTGACGCCGCGAATGGCGGTGGCCAGCATCGTGGTGTCGCCATCGGCGATCAGGCCGAGGTCGATCGCATCCTGGAGATGGCGGGCGGTGTCGGCGACGATGATCTGTCGGCCTTTTCGGAGGGCCCGGGCGAATCGCTCTTCGGTCCAACAGAACATCGTGATACGCAGGATGTCCTGATTTACGGCCGACCACCGTATCGAGGCTCGGATCCCGAGTTCCAGACGGTGAATGGGGTTCTCGACGCCTCGGATTTCTTCGCCCTGGACCCGCCGGAGGTCGTACAACGCATCGCGCAGGATCTCGAGGAGAAGGTCGTCCTTGGACGGGAAATACCAGTAAAAGACACCCTTGCCGACACCGATGCCGTCGACGATGTCGGACACCGAAGTGGGGTGGTAGCCGTTCTCGGCAAATCGCTGTGTGGCGTAGTCGAGAAGCGTGCGCCGTCGATCACGACCCCTCGCGGTGAGCTTGCGTTCGGGCGGATCTGTCTCCGACACGTGAGCTTCGACCGATGACATGACGGCCGACAGTAATCGGAAACTTGACCGACCGGTCAATTACGGTCAGTCGATGCTCCAACCGAGCGAGCGTTCGACGGCCTGGTTCCAGCGGGCATACAGCGTGTCGGCGTTGGTCCGATCGCTTGTGGGTTGCATGGTGACGTCGACGTTCCAGGCGGCGGTGATGTCGTCAAGCGAGGACCACACCCCTTCCGCCAACCCGGCGAGGTAGGCCGCTCCGAGTGCCGTGGTTTCCTGCATGACGGGGCGGGTGACCGGCACGCCGAGTTGGTCGGCCTGAAGCTGCAACAAGAGGTTCATGATCGATGCTCCGCCGTCGACCCGGAGTTCGGCGAGGTCGAGGCCGGACCCGGCGGCCATGGCATCGGCGACGCCTCGTACCTGATACGCCATCGACTCGACCGTGGCGCGTGCGAGCTCGGCCTTGCCGGTGCCTCGGGTGATACCGACGATCGTGCCCCTGGCATGGGGATCCCACCACGGGCTTCCGAGACCGGCGAAGGCCGGAACGAGATACACGTCGCCCGTTGATTCGACACTTTCGGCCAGGGGGCCGATCTCCGAGGCGTCGGTGATGATCCCCAGCCCGTCCCGGAGCCATTGAATGGCGGCGCCGGTGACGAAGATCGATCCCTCGTAGGCGTAAGTGGCCGGCTCGTCGTGCCCGAGTTGCCAAGCGACGGTGGTGAGGAGCCCCTCGACGGGTTCGGGGCAGGTCGTTCCGACGTTCATCAGCACGAAGCTGCCGGTGCCGTAGGTGTTTTTCGTCATCCCCGGTTCGAAGCATGCCTGCCCGAAAAGTGCTGCTTGCTGATCACCGGCCACGCCGCTGATCGGAATACCGGCACCGAGCGCCGTGGTGTCGGCCGTGACGCCGAACCGCCCGCTGCTCGGGTGCACCACGGGCAACGCCTCGATCGGAACGCCGAAGATGGTGCAGAGTTCGGGCGACCACTGGAGGTGGCGGATGTCGAAGAGCAGCGTTCGTGATGCATTGGACGGTTCCGTGGCGTGAACGGCGCCGTTGGTCAACTTCCAGATCAGCCAGCTGTCGATCGTGCCGAGCGCCAGATCGTCGTCGACCTCCACACCGCCTTCTTCGATCATCCAGGCGAACTTCGTTGCCGAGAAGTAGGGGTCGAGACCGAGACCGGTCCGATTCCGGACGAGGGGAAGATGCCCGGCCTCGGTGAGCGCTTCGCAACGCTCGGCGGTGCGGCGATCCTGCCAGACGATGGCCCGGTGCCGAGGTTCACCCGTCCGACGATCCCAGGCCACCACCGTCTCGCGTTGATCGGTGATTCCGATCGCCGTGACCGCTTCTCGAAGCGTCGGGACGAGTTCGCTCAGGACCGTTTGAATTGCCTCCCAGATCTCCGAGGCGTCGTGCTCGACCCAACCTGGTCGAGGGAAGAACTGGGTGAACTCCCGATACGCCCATCCGACGATGTTGCTGCGTTCGTCGACCGCAAGCGCACGCACTCCCGTCGTTCCTGCGTCGAGTGAGATCACCAAGGCCATGAATGAACAGTCCTTCTGCCAGATTCACCGAGACGGGGCCCGGACCAGCCGAACCATAGATGCTGCGGAGAGCACATCAAGCGGTCATCCGATGTCGGGTCGCGTCGGGTCGGGTCTCAGCCACTTACACTCCTGGCCTGAGACATCGGGGTCTCATCCACAACAGCTGCAGCCATGAACAGCATGGCGGCACGGCTCGGCCCTCCAGGGGCAGAAGGAACCTCGCATGCGAGTAGGCATTCTCACCGGTGGGGGCGACTGTCCCGGCCTCAACGCGGTGATACGAGGCGTCGTGCGCAAAGGTGAGCGCGTCTACGGAGACGAGCTGTTCGGGTTCGCCGATGGTTGGAGCGGCGTGATGGAGAACAGGTTCCAGATGCTGGACGTTCTCGGGCTCCGGGGAACCCTGCCCCGGGGCGGCACGATTCTCGGTACGAGCCGAATTCAGCCCTTCATGTTCGACGACGGTGTGGAGAAGGCGCTGGCCACCGTCGAGAAGAACGGGATCGACGCGATCATCGCCATCGGCGGTGAGGGCACGCTTTCGTGCGCCCGAGAACTCGGCAAGCACGGTCTCAAGATCGTCGGGGTGCCCAAGACGATCGACAACGACATCGGCCTCACCGAGCGCACGTTCGGTTTCGACACGGCCGTGTCGATCGCCACGGAGGCCATCGACCGGCTCCACACCACCGCCGAAAGCCACAACCGAGTGATGGTGGTCGAAGTCATGGGGCGCCACGTCGGACACATCGCCACGTGGGCCGGAATCGCCGGGGGAGCAACCGTCACCCTCATCCCCGAGGAGCCGTTCGACATCGACGAGGTTTGTGAGGCACTCGTCCGTCGTCACAGCAGAGGCCGTTACGCGTCGATCGTGGTGGTGGCCGAGGGGGCGAAACCGAAGGAAGGCACGATCCCCGTTGCGCCCGATGAATTCGACCAATACGGGCACATCCGCCTCGGCGGTATCGGCAACCTCGTCACCAAGGAGATCGAACGTCGAACCGGCTTCGAAACACGGGTGACGATCTTGGGCCACATCCAGCGGGGAGGTAGTCCCACCGCCTATGACCGGGTCTTGAGCACCTGGTTCGGTGTGGCCGCCATCGACGCGGTCCATGACGAAGCCTGGGGCCAGATGGTTGCCTTGCAGGCCGACAAGGTGGTTCGCGTTTCGCTCACCGATGCCGTTCGAGATCTGAAATACGTCAACCCCGAACTCTGGGACGTCGCGAAACAGTTCTTCGCATGATCGGCCGCACCCAGCCGCAGTTGGAATCGTGGTTCCCATGGATGTAGAGGCGTTTGCTCCCGGCCGAGTCAATGTCATCGGCGAACACACCGACTACACGGGCGGCTTGGTTCTGCCTCTCGCCCTCGACATGGGTGTCACGATCACCGGCCGTTGCGGCGGTGGACGTCTCACCCTCGACTCCGAGCAGCTCGGTTCGGAACTCGATGTTCCCCTGCCAATCGGCGATGCCGACCTGTCGGTCACACCGGATTGGGCTCGATACGCCGTGGCATCGGCTCGTCATCTCGCCTTCAGTGACGGACTCGTCGGCACGATCGAGAGCTCCCTGCCCGCCGGGGGTACCGGTCTCTCATCGAGTTCGGCCTTGACCGTCGCGATCATGCTCGCCATGGGCGCGTTGTCCGACGACACGATGGCAAAGCGCAAGGAATTGGCCGAGACAGCCCGAATCATCGAGAACTCGGCGACTGGCGTGAAGTCGGGGATCATGGACCAGCTGATCTCACTCACCGGCTTGGCCGATCATGCAGTGATGATCGATTGCCACACACTGGACCTCACGCCCGTAACGATTCCCCGGTCCATGGAGGTGCTCGTCTTCCACTCGGGTCAGCCCCGGATCCTCGCCGACTCGGAGTACAACGAGCGCCGAGAATCATGTGAACGGATCGAGCGGGAGATCGGGCCACTGCGTGACGCTGAGCTCGACGATGTCGAGGCGCTCGCCGACGAAACGCTACGGAAGCGGGGCCGCCACGTGGTCAGCGAGAACCTTCGGGTTCGGGAGATGATGGCGGCGTTCGGCGCTGACGACCCCGAGTGGTGCGGAAGGATCCTCAACGAAGGACATCGCAGCCTCAGTGTCGACTACGAAGTCAGCACACCGATCGTTGACGCCATACAAGCAAGGGTGGCGAACACCGACGGGGTCTTCGGCGCCAGGATGGTGGGAGGCGGATTCGGCGGATCGCTCGTTGCGTTGTGTGAGCCCGGCACCGAACTCGATATTTCCACCTGGTGGCTACGAGCCAGGCCCGGTCCGGGAGCAAGCGTGGAGTTCAGCTGATCTCCGTGGCGTTGGGTCTCACTTGGTCGTCGAGCCCCCGACGGTCGAGCTGTTGGGAGTCGAGCCGCCGGACGTGCTCGTGGTCGTCGACTCATCGGTTGGCAGCGGATCGGGGAGGCAGTTCCCGAAGTTCTCGGCTTTTGCCGGTTCGGTGAGCGCGACGGCGCCATTACCCGACAAGCTGAACGGATTGCCTTCGAGGTCAGTGATCTGCACCCGTTCGATTGCCGGGAATTGCACGGCCGTACACACCAATTCGGCGGCTTCTCCGGTTGTGAGGGGTTCCTCGGCAAGCCGGTTGATGCGGATCTGGAAGACGCCGGCCTCATCGGGTCCGACCAGCATCGGTGCCGTGGTGATGTCGAGCAGCGTGACGGTGTTCGGAAAGTCCTCGAGATCGGATTCGAGCGGACCGGCAACGAGCTCGAGGAGTGCATCACCGGGCTGCTGCTCGACGTCACGACCCTTGGGCACGACGACCAGACGATTGTCGGCGCCGTTGTGCCAATAGAAGTTCACCACCTGGGTGGGTTCGATGGCGATGGTGCTCGACGTGGTCGACGTGGTTGTTTCCAGTAGCCCGTACTCGACCGATCCGGCATCGATCAGCTCGGCCTGCGTATCCATGTTGAGACCGCACCCCGCCGTCAGCGTCACGAAGGCCAGCAAGATCGGGGCAAGTCGGATCCGACGCATGGTCATATCGCCATCTCCTCGTCGACACCTGTGGAGTCGCCAACGGGCAGTTCGACGACGAATCTGGCTCCTGTTGTTCCCCTGGTTCGGTCGGTGACCCACACTCGCCCTTCGTGGAGGCGCACGTGTTCGGCAACCAGGGAGAGTCCGAGTCCGACACCCTTGGCCACGTCACGCCGGCCGGCGTCGGCACCCGCTCGAGTGAACCGATCGAAGATTCGCTCTCGATCGACGGCCGGGACACCGGGTCCGTTGTCGTCGATGGCGATCCGGACGAGGTCACCGGTTCTCGAGAAGCTCACCGAGGTGGCGCCGCCCGCATACTTGAGCGCATTGTCGAGCAGGTTGTGAATGACCTGGGCCAGCCGCCTCTTCTCGGCCATCACGATCAGGCCGGCGTCGGCCTGGTCGTACAGCACCGGCACCTCGGGGGTTCGGGATTGCTGGACGGCAAAGTGGAGGAACTCGGCGAGGACGACGGGCGCAAGATCGGCATGGATGTCGACCCCGTCCATTCGCGAGATCTCGAGCAGATCCTCGACCAGGCGGGTGAACCGACGTAGATCCTTGCCGAGCAGGTCGACCGCCTGCTGGGCCTGGTCGGAGAGTTCTTCTCGCCGATGTTCGAGCACGCCGACCGAAGCGGCCAGCGTCATCAGCGGTGAGCGGAGCTCGTGGCTGACGTCGGACGCGAATCGTTCGTCGCGTTGGATCCTGGCCTCCAATGCTCCCACCATGTCGTTGAATGAGGCGGTGAGGGGCGCGAGGTCGGGGTCGACCGTTGGGTCGAGCCGCGTCCGGAAGTCGCCGGTGGCAATGGCTTGCGCTGCATTGGAAACACGAACCACGGGCTGAAGTGCCCTGCGGGTGGAGTAGTAGCCGAGTGCGGCCCCGGCGACGCCGCCGGCGAGGGCAACAGCGATGAGGGTGAAACCGAGTTGGTCGAGCGTGGATTGCAGCGTTTCGAGGCTGGCCGCCTCGTAATACTCGGCATCCAACTGGGCGATGTAGGTGCCGGAGACGAGTTTGGGTTGTCCTTCGACGATGGCTCTCTGCTGACCGGCACCGCCTTGCTTCACCAGCGATTCCAGAGAGGACGGAATCGACCGAAGTTCGAGTCCTCGGGAGGATCTGGGCTCGTTCTGGAGGACGAGGAGATCGTCGGCACCGTTCGGTTTCAACAGGTTGCCGAGAATGTCGCCGAGATCGAGAGCACCGGCTTCCTCGGGAACATCCTCCTCGGGAGCGGCCAGCGCGGCCTGGATCACCTCGACTGACTGGTTCTGCAGATTGCTTCGAACCTGACGAGCGTTGCGGTAGAGCTGGGCTCGAGCGGCTTCTTCGAAGTCTTCGAGCAGCACGCGCTGGACCAGGGCGAAGCTGGCGAACGCAACCGCGCCGGCAACCAGCAAAGCGCCGAGCGCATAGATGAACGTGATGCGTGCCCGAAGGCCGAAGTGGGGCCGCCGAGAGAGGGCCGGCCGGATCATCGGTGGAATCTCACCGCGTTCTTCCGGAGCGGGCCAGAGCCGCGTACGCGGTCACGGTTGGAGCTTGTAGCCGAGTCCCCGAGATGTGACGACATATCGAGGGCTTGCCGGATCGGTCTCGACCTTGGTGCGGAGGCGCCGAACATGGACGTCGACCAGACGGCCGTCGCCGAAATAGTCATAACCCCAGACCCGCTCGAGCAAGACTTCGCGACTGAAGACCTTGCCCGGCTGCGAGGCCAGTTCGACCAGGAGTTTGAATTCGGTCTTCGTGAGATGGAGTTCTTTGCCCGCCTTCATGACCGCACCCTCGTCGGGGCTGATCTCGAGATCGCCGATGCTGATGCGCTCCATCGAGCCGCCGTCGCTGCTCCGTACCCGGCGCAGCATGGCCCGGATCCGAGCCGAGAGTTCCTTCGGGGCGAAGGGTTTGGTGAGGTAGTCGTCGGCCCCTGCTTCGAGCCCAGCGACGACATCGTGGGTGTCATTGCGAGCCGTCACCATGATGATCGGCACGTCGCTCTGACGACGAATGGAGCGGCAGACTTCGAAGCCGTCCATGCCGGGAAGCATGATGTCGATCAGCACCACGTCGGCGGCACGGTCGCGGAAACGTTCGAGCGCGACCTCGCCGGTGTCGGCTTCGTCGACGTCCCAGCCCTCGTCTTCGAGTGCGAGTTTCACCGCTTGGCGGATCCGCTCATCGTCTTCTACGGTCAGAATGCGAGTTCCCACAGCGTGCATGGTGCCCGAAATGCACACTGCTTGTCAGTCACTGCGTTGAAATCTCAGTGATTGAGTGACGAGAAGCGCACGGAAAGCGCCAGAAGGCGTCGGGAAGCCGGATCACGCGCCAGATCACCGCGCCGGATCTCAGAACCAGATCGCAGCTGCGTCAGGGTCGCGTCAGGGTCGCCGATCGGCGTCGAGCTGGCGTAGTTCGTCGCCCAAGGCCTCGAAGAGTCCTGGGCCGGCGGCGAGGGTGAAGACGTCGCTCGGCTCACCATTCCGGAGGTCCCCGACCAACGCTCCGGCCTCACGAGCGATCACGGTGCCGGCGGCGAGATCCCAGGGATTGAGGCCCTTTTCGTAATAGGCATCGAGCTGACCCTCGGCCACGAAGCACAGATCGAGGGCCGCGGAGCCGAAACGGCGGATGTCTCGGATCCGGGGCAACAGGGAGAGAAGCACCTCGGCCTGACCCTGCCGGCGATCAGCGAGATACCCGAACCCCGTCCCGACCAGCGAGGTCGCCAATGCCGTTGCCGTGGTGACTCGCAACCGAACATCCTCGCCTCGGTCTTGGCTCACGAAAGAACCCCCGCCCCGGGTCCCGTGATAGCAGCGCTTCGACTTCGGTTCGTACACCACGCCCACCGCCAGAATTCCGTCGATCTCGGCCGCGATCGACACGCAATAGGCGGCGATGTCGTAGATGTAGTTGGTGGTTCCGTCGATCGGATCGATCAACCAACGGACACCTGTCGAGCCGCCTTTCGAGCCGCCTTCTTCGCCGAGCACCCCGTCATCGGGTCGGTCCGTCAGCAAGCCGGTGATGATCATGTCTTCGGCCGCCTTGTCGGCTGCGGTGACCACGTCGGTGGCCGACGATTTCGTTTCCCCGGCGAAGTCGACCTCATCTCGCATCGACTCGACGAGTTCGCCGGCCTCGACCGCCAATCGCTTGGCGAGTTCGTTCAGTTCGTGCAGGTCGTGGCCGGCGTACCGGTGTTGGTCAGTCATGATCGTCATCCTCGAGCGGGGAACCAATGTCGACGGAGAAGTCCGCCTCGGGGTGTTGAACCGATTTCCACTCACCCATGACCCGTAGCGTCAGGCCGGCGACGACACCGACGCCGACCGCCCCGATCAGACCGCCCAGGAGCCCGCCGATGGCCGCCCAGAGGCCCGACTGGCCGAGGAGGTCGCCGGTGCCGTAGCCGATCAATCCACAGAGCAGGCCACCGAGGAGAACAGCAGCGAAGGCCAGCCACCTGGCAGATGCCGGGGGAGCAGCGGTGAGCGGACGAGGGGCGATGAGATCGGCGTACGGAACAACGTTGGATGGGGTGGCCGGTGCTGGCCGCAGGTCCTCATCTCGTGGCTCGAGCCCGGCGGGACCATCGTTGCTCATCCCGTCACGTTATGAGACGGCGAAGGGTTCTCGCATGACCGGTTCGTTTCCGGCAAGCTGTGGCAATGAGTGACGACACACCCAAGAGCGAACTCCGCCATTGGAAGGTTGCCGGCGGTGTCGTTCTCGATGAGTCAGGTCGAGTTCTTCTGGTCGAGAACAAGCGGAGAAACGGCGACCTCGACTGGAGCACTCCCGGCGGGGTTGTCGACGAAGGAGAGACGTTCGTCGAGGCACTCACTCGCGAGGTCCGGGAGGAAACCGGACTTTCCATCCCGAGCTGGGTCGGGCCGCTCTACCGAGTCGAGGTCACTGCACCAGATCTGGGGTTCTTCCTCGAAGTCGAAGCCCACCTGGCCACGGCGTCGAGTGGTTCGATCCAGATCGCCGACCCCGATGGCATCGTGCTCAGCGCCGAGTACTTCTCGCTCGTTCTCGCCGCCGAACGACTTGCGGCCGCAGCAGCGTTCGTTCGCGAGCCCCTGCTCGGGCACCTGCATGAGAAATTCGAAGACGGACGCACCTTTGCCTACGTGATCCGCGGATCGGGAGACCAGCGACTGGTCGAACGTACGTCAGGGGTATGAATCCGCTCGTCCGATCGATTCTCCATGCCGACATGAACGCGTTCTTCGTGTCGGTGGAAATGCGGGAGGATCCGACGCTCATCGGTAAGCCGGTCGTTGTTGGCGGCACCGGCGATCGGGGCGTGGTGGCGGCGGCCAACTACGACGCTCGCGTCTTCGGGATTCGGTCGGCGATGCCGAGCAACCGCGCCCGTCAGCTGTGTCCTCACGCCATCTTTCTTCCCGGCAATCATCAGCTCTACAGCGAGGTGAGTGCCAAGGTGATGGAGGTGTTTCGGTCGGTGACTCCGTTGGTGGAACCTCTGTCGCTGGACGAAGCATTTCTCGACGTCACCGGTGCTGTTCGTCTCCTCGGCACGCCGGGAGAAATCGGCCATGAACTGCGCCGACGCATGTGGGAGTCGCAGAAGCTGCACGTTTCGGTTGGCGGCGCCTCATCGAAGTTGGTGGCCAAGCTTGCCTCCGAGGAAGCCAAGCCCCGTGTCGTGGGCCAACGCGTCGAGCGAGGATCCGGTGTCCACATCGTGCCGGCGGGACAAGAAATGGCGTTCCTTCGGCCCCTGCCGGTGCGGGCCATGTGGGGGGTCGGGCCGAAGACGGCCGAGAAGCTCGAACGCTTCGGGATCGAGTCAGTCGGTGATTTGGCCGACATGCCGCTCGAACTCCTCATCGGAGCGCTCGGTGAGGTCAACGGGCGGCACCTCAACGCCGTGGCGAACGCAGATGACTCCCGACCGGTGGAGTCAGACCGAGCCACGAAATCGGTGAGCCATGAAGAAACTTTTGCCACTGATCTGGTCGATCGAAACGACCTCCAAACCGAGTTGGTGCGAATGAGCGACTCGGTGGCCGACCGATTGCGCGGGGCTGGCCTGCGTGGCAAGACGGTGACGGTCAAGGTCCGGTATCCGAGCTTTCAGACGATCACCCGTTCGCACACGCTCTCGAGGCCGACCGACGGTGGGCGCACCATCTTGACCGAAGCGATGCAATTGCTGGATGGGGTGGCCATCGAGGAGGGTGTGCGGCTGCTGGGTGTCGGGGTGTCGGGTCTTTCTACGGTGATGGCCGACCAACTTTCGTTCGATGAACTGCTCGATGCGGGAGCTGGAGATTCGGCGACGGCGGCCGCGAGCCGCACCGCTCTCGACCTGCTTTCCGGTGCAGCCGCCGACTCTGCCATCGATGAAATCCGGGCCCGATATGGCAGGGGATCCATCGGTCCGGCCCGCCTGGTGGAGAAGGGCGGGATCCGTCGGAAGGCAAAAGGTCAGCAACAATGGGGGCCTGACCGACCGCCGGATGTAGCCGAGCGGCCGGATTTGTGACAAAATGCACAAGCTCTTGGGCTGTTCGGTCGGCGAGGACTTGTTCTTCCCGCGTTGTCGGAACGCCTCAACTGCGCGAAACTAACCAATCAGTCGGCAACGACCGCATTGAGATGTTTGTGGTGGAACGCTCATTCTCCGGTGAGTTGGCCAGCATGGACATCGAGACAAGGACGAGAACGGTGCAGATGGGTGAAGGGCAAGAGATGCCGCTGTCAGAGAACGAGCAGAACATCCTCGACGAGATCGAGCGCCAACTCCAACAATCCGACCCGAGGTTGGCTCGCGAGGTCAGTGAGACCACCGTGTACCGGCATGCCTTGGGTTCGCTCCGGTGGCTGGTTGTGCTGTTCATCATCGGCCTCGTCGTCATGGTCGCCGGTCTGACTTGGCACTACCTGGCCGGATTTGCCGGATTCCTGCTGATGTTGGGCGCGGCGTTCGGATTCGAGCGAAACCTGCGGCTGATGGGCCGAGCCGGCCTCAACTCGGTGACCAATGCGTTCCGGGCCGCCAACCCCAACATCCGCCGGGGCGAAAGCAGCGACGAAGAAAGCTGAACGTCGGTGCTGGCTGAACGAGGCTGGCTGAACGAGGCTGGCTGAACGAGGCTGGCTGAACGGTGTGGCTGAACCTCAGGGCTGCAAGAGTCGAGCCGTTGATCGCAGCAAGTGACGGGGATGGCTCAGGGTTCGCCACCGCTCCCACACGGTGGTCCGTTTGTGGATGAGTTCCCGAATGGTGGCTCCGTCCTCTTCAGCCTTGTCGACGACTCCTGCCGCTGACTCATCACCGCCGAAACGGGCGATGGTCACCGCGTTGGCCAACGAGATGATGGCGTCGTCGGGCACCCGCCGATCATGGCTGATTCGTTCGGCAAACTCGGCGCGGGTCTCGGATGGACCCCGACGCAGTTCGAAGTTGCGTTCGAGGTCGTCGGCGACATCGGCCCATATTGCTTCGACCTTGCCGGCAGCCGACCGGGCCGAGCGATGCCGATTCGCCCGCCGTATGCGGAACAGCACTGGCATCGCCACGGCATACAGGCCGGCGGCCGCAATCGAATACCACAGCCACGTCGGGCCGTACCCACGACCCCCGGTTGGGGTCGTCTCCCCGCTGCCCCCGGTGAGCCCCGCTTGGGGATCGAACTCTTCGAAGATGCGGGGAGTAGTGGTGGGGCTTCCCAGAGGGACGGTGGTCGGTGTGGTCGGATCGTCCAGCGTCTCCTGTACCAACGAGTCTTGACGCTCGCTGACGCCGGTGTAGGCCGCGTCCGGGGCACCACGACCAGGCGTGGGCTCGAAGGCCACCCAGCCCAACCCGTCAAACCACACCTCGGGCCAGGCATGGGTTTGGCGACCGGTGACCTGGTAGACGTTTGGTTCGTTGGGGACTGGGTCGCCCCAGGTGAAGCCGACCGCCACCCGTGTCGGCAATCCCAGCGATCGGGCCATCAGGGCGAAGGTGCCCGAGAACTGCTGGCAGAATCCGACGCGCTCGTCGAGGAATTGCTCCACGGGATCGCCGACCCTGCGGCTGAGGCTGAGGCTGTAGTCGAACGAACGGAAATGATTCTGGAGGGCGAGCGCCTGCTCGTAGCGGGTGGTGGCGCCAGCGGTGATCTCGAGAGCCTCTCGCCGGATCCGGGGCGTGAGCGAGTCGGGAAGTGGCAGGAACCGATCGCGAATGTCTTGCGGGACGAAGTCGGACGCTGCGTTCAGTTCTTCGGCCGTGTAGAGCGGCAGCACCGACTCGAGCGTGTAGGTCATGCCTTCGTAGAGATTCGGAGCGTTGCCGTCGGCCTCGCTCAGAGCCAGTGACGCCGTCTCGAGGTTCCAGATCGTACTTTCGGCCGACTCGACCACTTCCGTTGGGGCATAGGCGGCGGGCAACCAGATCCCGGCGAGGTTCTGGACTTCGATCTGCTGAATGATCGAAACGGTGGTTCCGGCTCGCTCGGCCAGGCCGGGAAGTTCACCGCCGGCCGACGTGAACTGGAGTTGCGTCGTCCAATTGGCCTTCTCGCCGTCGTAGGTGTCGAGGCCGGCCATCCGCCAATAGGACGGCCGGTCAGCGGTCACCCGAAAGAGATCGATCTCTTGCTGCTCGACCAGTCGATCGCCGATTTCGACGAAGGGGCTGAGCACGGTTCGAGATGGATCGGATCGGCTTCGCCAATAGAAGAGTTCCTCTTCGTCGGCACCAGGGAGTCGGGGTCCGACGAACATCCCGATGACCAGAGCCACAAGCGAGATCAGCACAGCATTTCGGGCAATACCCGCTGGCCCCCGTCGGCGGTCGGCACTCAGCCAGATGGCGTGGACTTGAAGGTTGGTGGCTCGATGGGCCACGGCCCAGAAGATCACGGCCAAGGCGAAGATCACCGTGGCCGCACCCCGTCGACCTCCGCCGCCCAACACGGCCGAGAAGATGAACAACAACGAAGCAGGGAGAACGGGCTCGAACGCCAGACGGAGTCGCTGGGCTCCCCAATCGGTGAGGAAGGCCATGACCCAGGCCGCGATCATCGTGGCCGCGATGAATGGCGGCAGGTCGGGCACGGGGGCCCGGAGCGCTTGGAACTGGTCGAGTCCGTCTTGGAAGAGGAGATCGATTTGGGTGAGCGATTCACCGGTCGGGATGATCCCGAGGCGGGCGGTTCCTGGGGCATAACGACTGACGAAGAGGAGTGTGAGACTGGCCAACGAGACCAGCGCTGACAGGACAAGTGAAACTCGGAGGCGACGTAGTACGAGCGCAAGTCCGGTCGAAAGGAGGCTGGCTCCGACGACGGGGACCACGCTGCTCACGTCGTCGAACACTCGAATGAAGCCAACCGCACCGGCGGGAACGAGCAAGGCGGCGGCCAACTCGAGCAGCAGATTCGGCTCGTTTCGATTTGGCCGAGGCTGATCTGGCTGAATGTGGCTTGGCGGAGTCTGGCCAGGGGGAGTCTGACTGGGACGAGTGGCCAGATCGGGTGCGGTGGGGCTCATTCGTTCAGCTCCTGCGGGACTGACGGGATATCTGCTGCCGCCAGGCGTTCGGAAGATCGTTTTGGCCGTCGTGAACGATCGCTTCGGCCGGGAGGTGCTCGGTTGCTTGATGGCAAACCACCACATGAATGCGTCCGAATGAACGGCGAGCCCGCTCGACGCAGGGTTTGAGGTCGGCCGTGGCGAGCCCAGTCACGATGACCAGTGTTCCACCCTTTCCCATGCGGCTGACTTCATCGATCGTGGTGATCAACGAGGCATGATCACTCCACGAGAGCGTCGCCAGCTGCTCATCGATCGCATCGAGCTCCAAGCGGCTTCGAATATCGGCGTACCGGCCCGTCCCAGCGGCGACGAATCGGAGCGCATCGTCGCCTTTCCAGCCGGCGTGAAGGGCGCTCAAGGCAGCCGACACCGCTCGCTCGAACCCCTCCTCGTCGTAGAGAACTCGGTTGCGGTCGAGCACAACCGTGACCCGCCCCGTACGCGATCGTTCCTCCTGCCGCACCACCAATTCTCCGGTGCGAGCGGTGGCCGGCCAGTGCACTCGCCGGAGTTCGTCGCCGATTTCGTAGGGTCGCAATGCGTAGAACTCGTCACCGCTGACGGCGAGCGTGCGGATCGCCTGCTGGTCAGCAGTGGGATCGCGCCCGGCGCTGGCGTGCAGTGTTTCGAGGTCGACCAGAGCGGCGTGGACGGTGAGCGAAACATCGCGTGAGGCACGAACGACTGAACGGGTGAGTCCGAGTGGGTCGCCGATCGTCAGGTCGAGGGGCCCGACCCGGAGAATTCCGCGCCGGCGAGTGGGGAGGCGGTAGGCCACTCGGGCCGTTTCGCCTGAAGGAATCGGAGCCAGCATGAGGGTGGCCGCTTTGGTTTCTTGTACTTCGTCGCGAAGCAGAAGCGCGGGGGACCGACGACCGTTGTTGCGGAGCGTGAGGTCGATTCGCGCCGGCGCACCCGCCCGCAACCGAACCGGAGCCGCCGTCCGCCCGATGGCCAGATCGAGCCGGGACGTCGATGTCGAGAGCACCGCAATGAGCAGCACGACGACCATCATCGATCCGAGGAGGAAGAGTTCGAGGGCCCCGAAGATTCGGCCGACCACGAAACTCGCCGTCGCAACGACGATGAGGGCCATCCCAGCTCGGGTGAGGCGCATCAGACTCGGTCGTAGGGAACGGGGACGGCCCGCAGGATGTCGGCGACGATCTGGTCGGGCGAGGTGCCCTTGAGTGACGACTCGGCGTTGAGCAGCAGGCGGTGCGAGATGACCGACGTTGCGGTGGCTTTGATGTCGTCGTCGGTGACAAAGGTGCGGCCGGCGGCCGCTGCTCGCGCTCGGGACACTCGTTGGAGGCTCAGTGTGGCTCGAGGCGACATGCCGAGCGTCACGGCCGGATGGCGGCGTGTGGCTTCGGCGATGTCGATCAGGTAGGTGCGCAGTTCAGGAGCAATCGAAACCGTGGACACCATGGCGCACATCGTGGCGATGTCCTTGACCCCGATCACCGGTTTGAGGCGGCTGACCACATTGTCGGTCTGGTGGGTTTCGAGGATGTCGAGCTCGTCGGCCCGGCTCGGGTAGCCGACCGAGATCCGCATGAGGAAGCGATCGAGCTGGCTTTCGGGCAGGGGATAGGTGCCCTCTTGTTCGATCGGATTCTGGGTGGCAATGACCATGAACGGGGAAGGAAGTTTGTGGGTTGTGCCGTCGACCGTGACCTGGGTTTCGGCCATCGCTTCGAGGAGCGCGGCCTGCGTTTTCGGCGAGGCGCGATTGATCTCGTCGGCCAGGACGAGCCCGGTGAAGATGGGGCCGGGCCGAAATTCGAACGTGGACTCATTCCGGTTCCAGATGCTCACGCCGGTGACATCGGCCGGGAGCAGATCGGGAGTGAACTGGATACGGCCGAGTTGGGCACCGACGGACGCTGCGAGCGCCTTCGCCAGCGTCGTCTTGCCGACCCCGGGCACATCCTCGACGAGGAGATGGCCACTGGCCAGCAAACAGAGAACCGAGAGGTCGATCACATCCCGTTTGCCCTGCACGACCACTTCGATGTTGTCGCCGATGGCCTTGAAAGCTGCCGCGAATTTCTGGGCCAGAGCATCGTCCAGCGATGCTGTGTCTCGTGTGCTCACCGAGTGGAATCCTCTTCTCTTCCTGCCAGTCGAGATCGGACTCAGCAGTGACCGGACCCGAGCACCCTAACGCCAACCGTGGTGTCGCATCATTCGCGACGCCCCCTGGTCGACGGGCCGGTGGATCTGGAACTCGGAGGTGACGTCGACATTCATGCGCCGGGTCCGACCGCGGCTGCGACGAGTCGCTCCCCGACGAACAATTGCCAGCCTTCGGAGTGGGGCTCGATTTGCTCGGCCGGTAAGCCCCGGTGGACGAGATGGACGTCGGTTTCGTCGCCAACCGCCGTGAGCGTGACCTCGACCCGGGTGCTGCCGGGCGCCATCGGCTCGCCGGCGGCGTTGTTTTCCCAACCAAAGCTGAAAACGAGTCGGTTGAGGGGCTCGAGTTCGAGATACTCCCCGCGCATCACCGGGCCGTCCGGGCTCATCTCCACCCGAAAGATCCCGCCCTGATGGGGTTCGACCTCGGCCGCAGAACCCCACCATTCGCACAGTTTCTGGGGATCGGTCCAGAACCTCCACACGGCTTCGGGTGGGGCCGCAATCCGGACACGTTGTTCGATCACTCGATCGCTCACGATGAACTCTTCCCGTTGGAATTCTTGAGGGTGTCGGGCGGCTTGCCCAGACCAGCCCGCTTGCGTTCACGGTCGGGCCACTCGGCACGTTCGGCCGCATTCTTCAGCCTCGACAACCGGTCGTCCCACATGTCGTCGAGAAACTGGCGCATCTCGATCAGTCCTTCGGGTCGGGTCCGGTACATCCGATGGTTTCCCTCGGGACGCACGGTGACGAGGCCGGCCTCGTTCAGGACCGCGAGATGTTGCGACACCGCGGGCCTGGTCATGTGGGGGAACTCCGATGCGAGGTCGCCGACGGAACGCTCGTCGTCTCGCACGAGGTGCAGGATCGCCCGTCGGGTGGCGTCGGACAGAGCCCGGGCCACCGCGTCTATCGGAGGGGGTTGCACGGCCTCGCTCATGTAAGAACTTTCTAACATAGAGAGCTGCGGCTTTCCACCCAGCAGCCACACTCACGGGTCGGCACGAGGAAGATCTGCTTTAGACGATGGCATGGCTTCTTCGCCACGACCAGTCCGAGACGTGAGGTCGCGTTGTCGGATCAGGAACTGCCGTTCAGCGAGGTTGGTCGAGAGCTCGATGGCCCGGTCATAGGCGGTGATGGCGTCGGCCACGGCACCGGTCCGGGCGAGGAGGTCGGCGTGGGCCGCGTGGAACGGCTGGTATTCGTCGAGCCCGACGTCGTCGAGTCCGTTCAAAGCGCGGAGTCCATCGACAGGGCCATGCAGTTCGCCGACGGCGATCGCCCGGTTGAGCGCAACGACGGCGTTGGGGCGTTGAACGTAGAGCTGATCGTAGAGGGCGACGATCTGGGCCCAGTCGGTGTCTTCGGCGGTGAGCGTTGCGGCGTGTACGGCGGCAATCGCGGCCTGGATCTGGAACGGGCCGGGTTGATTTCGGCGAAGACAGGCCCGCACGAGTTGATGGCCCTCAGCGATGAGCTCGGTGTTCCAGCGGGAACGGTCTTGAGCGGCGAGCCGGACCATCGATCCGTTGGAGTCGAGTCTGGCTGGTCGCCGGGCATCGGTGAGCAGCATGAGCGCCAGGAGGCCTATTGCTTCGGGCTCGTCAGGCATCAGGTCGGAGAGAACACGGCCGAGCCGGATTGCCTCCGCCGACAGATCGGTGCGGACCAGACGATCGCCCGATGTTGGGGCGTGGCCTTCGGTGAAGATCAGCGAGATGGCGTTGAGCACTCCATGGAGGCGGTCCGGTAGCTCGGCCGCCGGGGGTACCCGGTAGGGAGCATGGTTGTCGCGAAGCTTGCGTTTGGCCCGGACGATCCGTTGCGTCATGGTGGTTTCGGAGACCAAGAACTTCCGGGCGATGTCGGTGGTCTCGAGACCACCGAGCAGTCGGAGGGTGAGCGCCACCTGGACGTCGGGGGCGAGCGCTGGGTGGCAGCACAGAAAAATCAGCCGGAGCTGGTCGTCGGGGACGACGTGCACGAACGTGTCGAGGTCGTGGAGATCGGGCGGAAGATCAGAACCCATGTCGTCGGCTTGTAGGTAGTGGGCAGCAAGTCGGTGGGCAGCAAGGTGGCGGTCGGCGCGTGTCGATTCGCGGCGAAGTCGGTCGATGGCACGATTGCGGGCGGTCGTCGTGATCCACCCCCCGGGGTTGGGTGGCACTCCGGTGGTGGGCCATCGTTCGGCGGCGATGGCAAACGCCTCGCCGACCGCGTCCTCGGCGAGGTCGATGTCGCCGAGAACGCGGATCAACGTGGCGGTGCAGCGGCCGACTTCACGACGAAATACGGCAGCGAGTTCGTCACTCACCGTGGAATGGGCGTACCTCTACCGGGCCCTCGCAGGCTGCTGCTCCCTGCCGGGCCCACTCGAGTGCGGCGTCCAGGTCTGGCGCTTCGATGACCCAGAAGCCACCCATCTGTTCCTTCGACTCGGCATAGGGGCCGTCGGTCATCGACACATCGCCGTCCGACGAGCGGATCACGGTGGCCGACGATGCCGGATGTAGGCCTCCGCCGAACACCCAGACCCCGGACTCCTGGATCTTGTCGTTGAAAGCATCGACCTGAGCGAACATCCGCTGCGCGTCGGGGCTTTCGAAGTCGACTTCGTAGCTGTCGTCGTGCCATACCGAAAGCAGGTACTGACTCATGAGTTTTCTCCTTCATCTGCGTGATGCAGGGGTTGCATCGCTGCTGAGTTGTGACGGCGGGGCTCGCTGTCACATCTTCTACGAATCGCACGAGCCAAACCGACACGTGGCCGCAAACTTTTCCGTCGAAGTTTTCACGTCGCTTCACCCGTCGTGGAATCAGCGGGCGAGGTCGGGCGGTTGCTGCGACAATCCGACGGTGACTGCTGTTCAGGCGCCGATGCTTCACAGCGACCGACTGTCGCTCGAACCGCTGGCTGTATCGCACGTGGATGAGATGGTCGAGGTGCTCAGCCATCTCGAGCTCTATGAGTTCACCGGCGGTGAACCGCCCGACGCCAGAACGCTCACGCGACGCTACGAATCTCAAGTGCGGGGCTCCGGAGATGCCGATGAGCAGTGGCTGAACTGGATCCTCAGGGAGAACTCGAGTTCTCGTGCGATCGGTTTCGTTCAGGCAACCGTGACGGGTGAGGGGGCGGCAATCGCATGGACGGTTGGAACGGCGCACCAAGGTCGGGGATTCGCAACCGAGGCGGCTCGGGTCATGAAGGACTACTTGGTGAGCTGCGGAGTGGATCGATTCGAGGCGTACATCCACCCGCAACACGTGGCATCGGAACGAGTTGCATCGGCTCTCGGACTTGTTCACTCCGGCGCGTTCGACGACGACGGCGAGGTGATCTGGGTCGGGCCGTGAATCTGCATCTTGGGCTGCTGGCACGCGCCGGACAGGGGTTGCTCAGGCTTTGGGGGCCTCGATCGCCATGATCGCCAGAATGGCCATGTCGTCGTTCCTCGCCGTTGCGTGGCTCTCGAATTGCCTCACGACGCTGTTTACGAATGCGGTGGAGTCTGCGGCATTCGAGGCGCTGGCGGCCATTTCGAGGACACCGCCCTCACCGAGCCGTTCGTGGGTGCCGTGATGGCGTGCTTCGCTGAGTCCGTCGGTGTAGAGCAGGAGGCGCTCGCCCGGAGCGAGTGTCCGCTCTCCGATTGTCCACGACGACACGGTTGTTGCGGAGGCGATGCCCAGCGGCGGGCCATTGGCCTCCTCGCAGAGTCGGACGGCACCGTTGCCCTCGATGAGAACCGGGAAAGGGTGTCCGGCCCGGGCCCACCGGACCTCGCAGGAATCGCCAGCGGAGACTCGCAGGAAACACACCGTCGCGAATCGTCCGATTTCGATCGAGTCGGCTCGCACTGCAGCATCGACTTCGTGCATCACCTCGGCAGGGTCGGTGTGATGGACGGCGGCCGAGCGCAACGTGTATCGGACGAGGGACGTGAGCCTGGCTGCCTCGGCTCCGTGTCCGCAGACGTCGCCGATCACGAAGCCCCAGTCGTTGGCACCCAACGGGAACACGTCGTAGAAGTCGCCGAGCAGCATGTTGCCGTCGGCGGCTGGCTCGAACCACGCAGCGAGATCGAGGGACGGAATGGTGGGAAGGACCGGGGGAAGGAAACTGACTCGAACCGTGTCGAGCAATTCATTCAGACGAGTCGCTTCGTAGTCGGCCCCGGCCTTGTCCTGCCTGGCTTCATTGAGTTCCACCCGATGGGCAATTTCGTGCGAAACGAGCTTGGCGAGCAAGCGGAGACTGTCACGGTCATCGCTCGACCAGTCTCGGACAGCTGAGTCAATCACACAGAGGGTGCCGAGAAGTTCGCCGTCGAGCTCGATCGGACATCCGGCCCAGGCTCGCGCTCCTTTGGCCTCGATCGTTGGGTTGGATCGGGTGATTTCGTTGGATCGGACATCGTCGAAGAACAATTCACTTTGTCCCTCGATCACATACTGACAAAACGAGTCGGCGGCCGGCTCGGAACGCATGGCGTCCGGGATCCCGAACGTGGACTTGAATGCGGACTGTGTGCCATCGATGATGCTGATGAGGGCATACGGAGCGTTCAGGACTTGGGCCGCTGTCTTCGTCAGATCGTCAAAGGCCTGACGACGATTGGTGTCGACCTTTGTGGCCCTCGCGACTGCTGCGAGCCGTGCCGCACGGGTGATTTCTGGTGGATGAGAAGTCATGTGAGGCTGCTGTTGAACTCTTCGTCGAGGGCCGATCGCGATGGCGGTGAAGTCGTCGGCTCCGCCGAATCATCAAGCTCCATCCATGTTGGAGGTCGAGACTACTTGTCGCCAACCGCATCCGCCCGCGCCGTGTGGAGTTGAACTGATCCGGCCGGACTGATGGCCCACGAAGCCACATTTGCCTGCCAGGCACGGGTCGATTCTCGGAGTCGGTCGGGTTTGGCGTTGGCCCAGTGTTGGTTGTCGGGTTTTCGGATCTGCAGGGTTCGGTCGGGTAAGAGTTTGATGGACCATTTGCCTTCGTGGACAGCGTGATGATGCCGGTTGCAGAGCGGCACCAGGTTCTCGAGGTCGGTCAATCCGCCTGTCTTGCCGGGATGGGGGTCCCATTCTTTGATGTGGTGGGCTTGGCACCAACTGACCGGCCGGTCGCAGTCTTTCCATCCACACGTTGAGTGGATGGCTTTGAGGGCGGCCCATTGGCCGTCGGTGGCAGTGCGGGCACTACGCCCGACATCGATGGGAACACCCCGTTTGTCGATGACGACTTTGCGGATCACCGCATCGCAGCAGAACCGGTCGATGGTTTCGGGTGGGAGTTCGGCCCCATCAACGGTTTGGCGGACCGAGTGCTCGTGCGGGCCATGCAACGCCGTTTCGGCGTCGACCACCAACGTGACATGGGCTCGGCCGTGGCGGCCGTTGCCGTGTGAGATCAGATCCATCAAGGCCTCGACGGCCAGGTGCGGGCCTTTGGTGACGGGCCCGTCGGCAGCATTGGCCACGGCGGTCATCTGACGGTCAATGGCCTCTACCGCCACGGCGTAGCGCTCAGGATCGAGGGTGGCGTGCAGTTGGCCCATGCCATCTTTGTCGATCCAGTATTTGAGTTCGGATCTTGCCCGTTGCTGTAGGGCCCGGCTCAGGCCGTGATCGTGACGGATCCGATCCACCTCGCGGCGAAGGTGACGGTTGAAAGTATCGACTGGCATCCGCCCAGCGGCCTCCACCAAGCCGTCCTGCAAACCTGCCAGCGCTTGCCGGGTTGGTTCATCCAACGAACGGGCCGTGCGAGCGATCGCATCCAAGTGCTCGGCACCAACGAGGCCGTCAGCCAGAGCTGAACCCAGCGATGGCATGGTGTCGACCACATCTGCTCGGGCCGCTTCCTTCCGTGCCGTACCGGCCGACACGTCACCAACCCCGAGCAACACCGCCCCGGCATCAGCCCCCGCACCGGCCGCAGCGAGCTGGTTGGCTCGTTGACCGATCCGCAGCTTCAGTGAGGCCGCAGCCCGCTCCAGATTTCGGATCCCAGATGTGGCCACCCGCAGCCCGTGCTCGTCCAGGCCGGCCACCTCGACAACGCCGAGGTGTTCACTGAATCGCTCTAACTCGCTGGCGAGATTGGTGGCGCAAGACATTCGACGTACTTCCCCAGGCCCACATGGGGCCCGTCAGATCCCAGACAAAGAAAGCGAGGCCGGATCGGTTGAGTTAGGGGGAAGTCGGTACTTCGAGCGGACGAACCGTGAGAGTGA
>JBBKXQ010000051.1:0-13656 GCA_037969565.1 Acidimicrobiales bacterium
GGAGCGTTCTACCGAGTGACAGCCGAGGGAGTGACCCCGACGCCAACCGCCACCTCCTTGACCCTGAGCGGTAATCCCACCTCGGGCCAGTTCGGCACGAGCGTCAGCGTGAGCGCAACCCTCGCAACCGGCGACGGCCCAGCCATTGGTAAGCAGGTCATCTACACCATCGGTGTCAGCGCTCGTGTGGCCACCACCAACGCCAGCGGCGTGGCCACGGCAACGATCGCCCTCACCTCGCTGCCCGGTAGTCGCTCGCTCACCGCCTCCTTTGCCGGCACGCCCGACCTACAGGCGGCATCGGCAACAGCAGGGTTCACGATCAACAAATCGCCAACCACCCTGACGCTCACGGATCCGGCAACTGCTGTTCGGCCCGGCGCACCAACCGGCATCGTGGCCACGCTCATCGACGGCAACGGTGGGCCGTTGAAGGAACGCACGGTCTACTTCTCGATCGCCGGCCCTGAGGGCAGCCAAACCGTTGCCAGAATCACCAACCTGCACGGACAGGCCACCCTCGGAACCGTTGCATTGCCAGAAGGCAGCTACACCGTCACGGCCAGATTCCTTGGCGTCATCCCGCTTGTCCCATCAGGTCAGCTGACACTCAACGACTCGACCTACGGAGCCGCCAGTGCCTCCAAGGCGCTTCGGTTGCAGATTCTGTCGCCAGTCACGGTAACAGGGGCAGTCCTCCCACTCGGAACGGCGGTCAACACCTCCGCTACGTTCGTCGCCGCGGATACTGGATCACACACTGCGATCTGGGACTGGGGCGACGGACTGACGTCGACAGCGATTTTCACCGTGGCCTCGCCCGGCGATATCGCGTCGGTCAACGACTCACACGTCTATGCCGCTCCGGGCGTCTACGAGGTCAACCTCACCGTCACCGAGACGGATGGACTCACGACGGTGACTTTCCAATACGTCGTGGTCTATGACCCTGTCGGCGGCTTCGTCACCGGCGGCGGCTGGATCGATTCACCTCCAGGGGCCCATGCCCCCGACCCCAACCTCACCGGCAAGGCCAGCTTCGGTTTCGTGGCCAAGTACAAGAAGGGTCAGAGCATCCCGACCGGGGACACCCAGTTCAAGTTCAAGGCCGCCGACCTGAAATTCGAGTCGGTCTCCTACGACTGGCTCGTCATCGCCGGATCCAACGCCAAGTTCAAGGGCGTGGGCACGATCAACGGCGCCGGCAACTACGGCTTCATGCTCACGGCCAAGGACGGCGACAGCAAGAAGGCAGCCGATCCCGACACCTTCCGGATCAAGATCTGGGACATCGCAACCGGCGCCACCGTCTACGACAACAAGATGGGGTCGAGTGACGACAGCCCCGACGGCACGGCCCTCGGCGGCGGTTCCATACAAATCCACAGCGGCAAGTGACCACCCCTGCCGATTTGGCACCGAAATCCGCCCAACGTTCGACAACGTTTCGGTGCCAGATGGCCCCCAAGCCCGATTTGGCACCGAAATCCGGTCGATTCTCGCCCGGATTTCGGTGCCAGATCGAGTGTGTTGTCACGGCTGGAAGCGGAAGTCGGTGAGAACGACCTCCGTCAGGCGGAGGCACCGAACTTTCGTCTGACGGCGCCGAACGCGTCGTCGGTGGCCAGCAATGCCCGGTCGATGTCGGCTGTGGTGTGAGCTGCGCTGAGGAACCAGTTGTGCCAGGGGTGCACGTAGGCCCCACCACGCAGACACTCATTGGCCCAGACGTTGGCCATCTCGAAATCCTGATCGCCATCGAAGGTGAGCAGCGGAATCTGTACGGGTCCGGTCTGCTTGATCGCCAGATTGTAGGCCTCCGCTTGGGCTGCCAGCCCCTCCCGAAGGCGCCTGCCGGCCTGCTCCATCTTCTCGATCGCAGCCTCGTCGACCAGGGCATCCAAGGTGGCGAGGCTCGCCGCCATCGCCACCGCCGAGAACCAGAACGAGCCGGTCACGAAAATTTGGCTGGCCGCATCGCGGCATCGGTCATTGCCGAGTACCGCAGCCAACGCATACCCGTTGGCGATGGCCTTGCTCCAGGCCGACAGGTCGGGGGCCACGCCGATCGGTTCCCAACTTCCGCCGTCGGCCAGGCGAAAGCCACAACGAACGTCGTCGAGAATCAACATTGCGCCGGTGTCATCGCAGAGCTGGCGCAGGCCCCGAGCGAATTCCGGATCGACCAGCTCCTGGTCGTGGCGAGCGTCGTGGCGGAACGGGGAAACCACGATTCCCGCAATCGCACCGTCGTGCCGGGCCACGGCATCGCGAACCGACTCGAGATCGTTGAACACGAAGTGATCGAGGTGGGCCCGATCCTCGGCCAACACCCCGTTGGGATTGGGCGTGCACCACGGCGCCGCACCGTGATAGGCCCCCCTGGCCACCAGCACGGTGCTCCGTTTGGTGGCAGCACGGGCGATGGTGACGCACGTGGTGGTGGCATCCGTGCCGTTCTTGGCGAAGATCGCCCAGTCGGCATGATCGACCCGCTCGACCATCTTCTCGGCCAGTTCGACCATCACGGTTCCCGGACCGTTCTGGCAATCGGCCAAGCCAGCCTGAGCGGCAGCGGCGGCGTCGACTCCGGGATGGTGGTGACCGAGGATGATCGGCCCGTAGCTGCACATGAGGTCGACATACTCATTCCCGTCGACATCCCACACCTTCGAACCCTCGGCCCTGGCCATGAACTGCGGATACATGTCGGGCAAACGGTTGACCGATTGGTGACCGTACATTCCGCCCGGGATCACCAGTGCGGCCCGTTTGCGCCACCCCCGATCGCGTGCGAGGTGCAGCGTTCCGTCGGGCGCCGCCCCAGTTTCGATCTCGTTCCCAACAGTGGCTTCTGACACGCCGGTTTCCATTCTTCGACCTTCTCAGTTCGAGCGCTGCTCGAGAGGATTGTTTCTGCTGCTGCCACCAACACTGCTGCTGCCAACACTGCTGCTGCCAACACTGGTACCGCCCAGGCTGTGTCCGCCGACCACGTTCACCTCTTCGGGGAAATGACAAGCAACGAGGTGGCCGACGCCGGGATCGACCAACGGCGGTTCGCTCTCGGCACAAACGTCTTGGGCCTTCCAACACCGAGTCCGGAACCGGCAGCCCGAGGGCGGATCGGACGGACTCGGCACTTCGCCTTCGATCACGATGCGCTTCCTCTGCCGTTCCTTGATCGGATCCGGGATCGGAGCCGCAGCCAGAAGCGCCTGCGTGTAGGGATGGGTCGATCGCTCGTAGACGTCGGCGTTGCTGCCGTACTCGACGATCTTGCCGAGGTACATCACCGCCACTCGGTCACTGATGTGTCGCACCACCGAGAGATCGTGGGCGATGAAGAGGAAGGCCAGACCGAGCTGATCGCGAAGCTCCTCGAGCAGGCGAATGATCTCGGCCTGGATGCTCACATCGAGCGCACTCACTGGTTCATCGAGAACCACGAGTTCCGGTGACAGGGCGATGGCCCGAGCGATCCCGATGCGTTGGCGTTGCCCTCCGGAGAACTGGTGGGGGTTCCGATCGAGATCGCTCGGTCGGAGCTGCACCAACTCCATGAGTTCTTCCACCCGACCCGGGATGGAAGCACCGTCGTGGCCGTGGACCTGCAGTGGTTCCGACAGGGTCTGTCGCACCGTCATCCGAGGATTGAGCGATGCCATCGGATCCTGGAAGACCATCTGAAAGCGTCGCCGCATGCGGCGCAGGTCTTCACCATCGACCGCCGTCAGTTCCTGCCCATCGAAGGTGACCGATCCCGACGTGGGTTTGAGGATCTGGATCACGCAGCGGGCGGTCGTGCTCTTTCCGCACCCCGACTCCCCCACCAGACTCAGCGTTTCCTGCCGATTCAAGTCGAACGACACGCCGGACACGGCCTGGATCGACCCGGTGGAGCGGCCGAACAAGGATCCCCGGATCGGAAACTCCTTCACAAGATCCTTCACGCTGAGCAGCGGCTGCGACTGCGAACGTGTCGGTGAGGGCTGTGGTTGGTCGCTGACGCTCACGCCGACACCTCGGATCGGTGCAGGGCCGGCACCGGGGCCAGCACACAAGCAACCTGGGAGGTTCCGACCGGTTCGAGGGTGGGGTCGGTGACGGCGCACGCCTCGGCCGCGTGTGGGCAACGAGCTTGAAAGGAACAACCCGGAGGCAGATCATCGATGGACGGAGGCGCTCCACCGATGGGATGAAGGGGGGCCCGAGCGTCGAGACGGGGAAGGCACGCCAGCAAGCCGGCGGTGTAGGGGTGCTCGTGGCGGTAGAACAAGTCGTCGACCGCCGCGCTCTCGACGATTCGGCCGGCGTACATCACATTGACCTTGTCGGCCATGCCGGCCACGACCCCGAGATCGTGGGTGATGAGCGCAATCGCCAGATCTCGCTCCTGTTGGATACGAGCCAGAACCTCGAGGATCTGGGCCTGAGTGGTGACGTCGAGCGCAGTGGTCGGCTCGTCGGCGATCAGCAGATCGGGATCATTTGCCATGGCCATTGCGATCACAACCCGCTGCCGCATGCCACCCGACAGCTCATGGGGATAGGCCTTCACCCGAGCTTCGGGCGTGGGCATCGCCACCAATTCGAGAAGCTCGACCGACTTGGCCCAGGCCTCCTTCTTGGAGCACCGCTGATGAACGATGACGGCCTCGGCCAACTGTCGCCCGATGGTGAGCGAAGGATTGAGCGACGTCATCGGGTCCTGAAAAATCATGCCGATCTTGCCGCCCCGGATCTTGCGCATGACCGTGGGCGGCGCACCGATGAGTTCCCGGCCCCGGAACTTGATCGACCCCTCGACGGTGGCTCCCGGCCCGTGCAGACCGAGCACCGACAGCATGCTCACGCTCTTTCCCGATCCGGACTCGCCGACGATGCCGACGACCTCACCGGCACCGACCCGAAGATTCACTCCCCGAACGGCCGAGATCGGGCCGTGGGGTCCTTCGAAGGAAACCCGCAGATCCTTGATCTCCAGCAGGGGCTCGGACGTCGGCGCGGGCGTCGCTGAGTTCGAGAGCGCTGAACTCGTCATCGTTGGCTGCGTGGGTCGAAGAAGTCACGGAGGGAGTCACCCAGGAAGTTGAACCCGAGGACCACGCTGAGGATGGCCAGGCCGGGAGCGAGTGCGATCCACCACTGGAAGAAGTTGCGCGAACCCTCGTCGATCATCACACCCCACTCGGGCGACGGTGGAACGGCCCCCAGGCCGAGAAAGCTCAGGGAGGCGGTGAGCAGGACGACCTGGCCGAAGTCCATGGTTGCGTTGATCAACACGGGTGTGCCGGCCAGGGGGAGGATGTGACGGCGGAGGATCCGCCGGGGCGGGACGCCGATCGAAACCGCGGCCTCGATGTGATCCCGATTCTTGATGGCGAGTGTCTGACCCCGGAGCAACCGGGCGTAGATGGGCCACCACACGATGACCAGCGCGATCACCGTATTGCGAAGTCCGGGGCCCAGCGCAGCAGCCACCGCCATAGCCAGGAGGATCGGTGGAAAGGCCAAGACGATGTCGCAAATTCGCATCACGATGGAGTCGACCCAGCCACCCCGAAACCCGGCAATGGCCCCGAGGGTGGAACCGATGAGGACGGTGAGGATGATCACGCCGGCCGCGGTCGGGAGGGAATAGCGAGCGCCATAGAGCGCCCGGCTGAACACGTCACGGCCGAGTGTGTCGGTGCCGAACCAGTGGTCGCTGCTGGGTGACAACAATCGGTCTCCGGCCGCCGCCAGGGGATCGTGTGGGGCCCAGAAGTCGACGGTGACGATCACGACGAGCCAGAAGCCGATGACCAACAGACCGAAGGCGAACTGTGGTCGCCGCATGGCGGCCCAGATGGGCCGACCAACCGGGGCATCGCCGACGCTGAGGGGTTCGATGGCAACGGTCATGAGAGACGGATCTTCGGATCGATGAGTGCGTAGAGGACATCGGCGACAAGGCTGGTCATGAGGAAGATCGCGCCACCGAGAATGCAGACACCATTGATGGCCGGATAATCGAGGTTGCGGGTGGACTCCACGGCATAGGACCCGATGCCGTTCCAGGAAAAGATGGTTTCGGTGAGCACGGCGCTGGTGAGCAACGTGCCGAACGACAGACCGAGAATCGTGACCACCGGGAGCAGCGCATTTCGGAGCACGTGACCGAAGATCACCGACCGCTCCCGTAACCCCTTGGCTCGAGCGGTTCGAACGTAGTCAGCAAAGAGTTCATCGAGCATCGCGGCCCGGACGAGTCGGGAGACGATGCCAGTGAGCCCCCAACCAAGAACGAAGGCCGGAAGAATCAACCGTTTGGCCACCGCCCAGAACAACGAGAAGTCACCGGCGGCGAGGGCATCGACCGTGTACAGCCCCGTGAGGTTCGGTGGGGCGTCGGTTCGGGGCGGCAACCGACCGGGCCCGGGCAGCCAACCCAATCGGGCGTAGAAGATGGACAACAGGATCAGGCCCAGCCAGAACACGGGGATCGACGAGCCGGTCAAGGCGAACAACCGAGAAGCATGATCGGCCGCTCGGTCCCGTCGAACCGCAGCGACTGCGCCCAAGAGGATCCCGGTGATCGCACCGAAGAACATTGCCGTCATGGTCAGCTCGGC
The DNA here is from genome assembly GCA_037969565.1 of Acidimicrobiales bacterium. Classification (GTDB taxonomy): domain Bacteria; phylum Actinomycetota; class Acidimicrobiia; order Acidimicrobiales; family SZUA-35; genus SZUA-35. The sequence goes on from JBBKXQ010000051.1 coordinate 6,618, forward strand.
GGTGGCCGGGAATCGATCCCAGAGATCACCGACCACACTCCCCTTCGTGCGGAACGAAATTCCGAGGTCTCCCCTCGCGAGGTTCGACATGTAGGTCACGTACTGACCGAACAGACTGTCGTCGAGCCCCCATTGAGCCCGAGCGGCCGCCACCACTTCCGCATTTCCCATGTTTCGCTCGCCGACGATCGACACCAGCGGATCGGCTGGAATCAGTCGGGAGATCAGAAACGCGATGGTCACGATTCCGATCATGAGAAAGGGAGTGATGGCGAGTCGCTTCAGTACGTAACGTCCCACGTCGAGGCCTTGCTGCTTCCTGGGATTGTGCTTCGGATGAGGTAGACGGCGTGCTTCGGAATGAGGTCTTGCTCAGCCGAGGCCGAGCAACCCCAGCTCGAGGTTGCAGCATGCACTGTTGTGCATGTTGGTGATGTCGGAGGCGTAGGCCTGCACCAGCTGCGGGTTGACCAGAGGCACGATGACGTTGTCATCCATCATGGCCTGGCCCAGCTGCCGGTAGAGATCTGCCTTCGCATCGCCACTGGCAGAAAGTGCCTCGGCGAGCAGGTCTTGCTCGCTCTGCTTGAACAGTGGCGTGCCGGCATCGCCACCACCTGCACGGCGGGCCCAGGACGAGTCGGCGATCTCGCCGAAGTACTGCACGTACTGGCTCGAGTCGGTGTGGTCGGGAGCGAAGTAGACCGCCGTGACGGGAATGCCGTCGGCGTTGATCTGATCGATCCACTGCGGGAACTCGACCGGCTGCAGTTCGAGCTCGACGCCGATGGCTTTCAGATCCTGCTGGACCTTCTGCATCATCGTGTCGAAGTCGACGCCGTAGACGTTGACGGTGGGATACATCGCCATCAAGGTGAAGCCGTCGGCGTAACCAGCGGCTTCCATGAGGCTCTTCGCCTCGTCCACGTTCTGCTCGGGAAGGTCGAGATCGGCGCTGCCGAGGAAGCCGTTCGGGATGGGGGAAGCCTGCTGCTTGCCTGCTCCACCAACCGTCACATCGAGGATGCCGTCGTAGTCGAGGGCCAGCTTCATGGCCTTCCGAACGTTGTCGTCGAGAAGCGGGTCGGCTCCGACTGCACCCGGGCTGAAGGCCACGTACACGTAGTTGTAGGAGTCGACGGTTCCGACGGTGACGTTCGGATCACCTTCGAGTTGGCTGACGGCATCGATGCTGATCTGCATGGCGATGTCGACGTCACCCTGCTGGAGCTGCTGGAGCTGAGCGGTGGAATCCTGGACTTGCTTCATGGTCACCTTCGGGAAGGTGGCCGGGGTCTGCCAGAAGTTCTCGTTGCGAGTGAGCACAAGCGATTCGCCGTCGGAATACGAATCGAGAACGTAGGGGCCGCTGCCGGCCGAGTTCTCGAAGAACCACTGCTCGGCCTGGTCGTTGACGTCGGCCCCTTCGGCCGCAATGGCGCCGCCCGCTTCGGCGACCTCGGAGTTGATGATGCTCATGTAGGCCGCGCTCACGATCGGGAGGAAGGCCGAGTTGGGATTCTCGAAGGTGACGATGACGGTCTGGTCGTCGGGGGTGTCGATTGCGGTGTAGCCGCCCATCAGGAACGACGGCGGACCGGCCAAGTTGGCCAGGCGCTCCCACGACCATTTCACGTCGGCCGAGGTGACGGGCGAGCCATCACTGAAAACCGCGTCGGGGTTCAGGTTGAAGGTGAATTCGGTGCTGTCGTCGTTGGACGACCAGTCGGTTGCGAGGCGTGGGACCTGGACATCGGGGTCGGCGGTGTCGATGCCGATGAGCGTTTGGTAGGTGGCGGTGAGATAGATCTGACACGTGTCGCAGAACGAACGGCTGGGGTCGAGGGAGTTGGTGTCCATGTCCCGAGCGATGATCAGTTCGCGTGCCTCATCGCCCGATGGCTCGGCGCCATCGTCAGTCTCACCGGCGGTGGTGGCCGTGGAGTCATCGGTGCCGCTGGCCGCCGTGGTGTCGGTGGAATCGTCGGATGCGTTGTCGTCGGCGCTACTGCCGCAGGCGGCGGCGATGAGCGCCATCGCGAACAGCAGCGACATGAGTGAAAGGAGGGATCGCCTCCGGGAACCGCCGTTCAAGGCGGACTGTTCAGCACGAACGTTCATGTGATGGCTCCCCAGGTATTTATTTCGGACGTTCGTCCAAGTATCATCGGAAGTGTGACCTTCGTCAAACGGCGATGCTGTTGCCTTCATCGAATGGAGCGAAGGATCGCCATGCCGAAGATCGTTGATCATGAAGAGCGCCGGCAGGTCCTCGTTGAAGCTGCATGGCGCGTGATCGCTCGTGACGGCATCGAGAACGTCACGGTTCGGCTGATCGCGAAGGAGTCCGGGTTCTCGGCCGGCACCCTCTCCCACTATTTCGCCGACAAAGACGACATTCTTCGGGTTGCGCTCGAGAAGGCCGACGACAACATTCGTCGACGCCTCGATGCCATTCCACCTGATGTCGCCCCGCTCGAACGGCTGGTCCGTGTGTTGAGTGAATCGTTGCCTCTCGATGAGGAACGCACCTACGAGCTCACGCTCGACGTCAACTTCTGGGCCCGGGCGCTGAACCAACCGGCCCTTCGCAAGCTGCAGCACGCAGATCACGACGTTTGGCGAAACCGAGTTCGGAAAGCGGTCGAATCAGCCCGACAGGCCGGCGAGTTGTCGAACAACGTTCCGGCCGAGGATCTGGCCGACGTTCTTGTGGCCTTCGTTGACGGCATTGGTTTGCAGGCCCTCGTGTACCCCGAGTTGATGACAACCGAGCGAGTCGAGCACCTCCTCGCCACCCAGATCCGATCGCTTCAAGGGGCCGCCGCCGTTCTGAACAATCCGGCGCAGTTGCCGGTCAAGCCGAGCCAGCCCAAGCCGAGCCAGCCCAAGTCGAGCCAGTCCAAGCCAAGCCTGTCCAAGGCGAGCCATTCCAAAACGAACAAGCCGAAGACGAAGCCGTCCAGACCGAAGACGAAAACCAAATGACCAACCCATGCACCGGGAGCTGCTGATGATTCCACGACGAGACACACCCGATCGACTCGAGCTCACCGAACGGTTGGAAGAGCGTGCCCAATTCGTTCGAACCGAGACGGTTCGCCTGTCGAGGATCGCCGGCGCTGGTCACTACGCCTCCACTTTTTCAGCGGCCGAGCTGTTGGTCTCCCTCTACTACGGCACGATGCGCATCGACCCGGCTCGCCCCGACTGGGCCGACCGCGATCGATTCGTCCTGTCGAAGGGCCATGCCGCGATCGGCCTGTATCAATACTCGGTGATCTCGGCTACTTCGACCCGGACCTGCTGAACGAGTACACGCGAATGGGCAGCCCGTTCGGCGACCACCCCGACATGAAGAAGGTGCCGGGCTGTGACTTCTCGGCCGGTTCGCTCGGCCATGGACTTTCGGCTGCCCTGGGTATTGCGCTGGCGGCCAAGATGCAGGGCAGTGATCATCACACCTACTGCATGCTGGGCGACGGCGAGCTGGCCGAGGGGCAGATCTGGGAAGCGGCGATGGCCGCTGGCCATCACAAGTCGGGCAACCTCATTGCGATCGTCGACCGCAACCAACTCTGTATCGATGGCTTCACCGACGAGGTGATGACCGTCGAGCCGCTGACCGATCGATTCGAGTCGTTCGGCTGGGACGCCAAACGAATCGACGGCCACGATCTCGACGCCATCCTCGATGTGTTCTCCGATCAGAGTCGAGACCCGAACGGTCCGCCCCGGGTCGTGATCGCCGACACGATCAAGGGTCGGGGGGTCGAGCGCATGGAACTCTCGACGCATTGGCATGTCGGGAACCTGGTGGGCGACGACTACGACGACGTGATGGCTGAATTGGCGGCTGGACTCCAACCGAGGGGGAACTGATGAGCGAACAAGAACAGCAGGACACGAGCGAGGTTTTCCGAGGCACCTCGGGGGGTGACAGCAAGCTCCGTGACGGTCGCTCCACCGACGGCAGCGATACGCGAGCCATACCGGCGTTCGTGTTCGGGGAAGAGCTGGCCGACCTGGCCGACAACGATCCTCGGATCGCCGTGCTCACCGCCGACCTGGCGAAAGCCAACCGGGCCACCGACTTCGCCGAGCGCCATCCCGACCGTTTCGTCAACGTGGGGATCGCCGAGAAGAACATGATCACGATGGCGGCCGGCATGGCGGCCAGCGGCATGATCCCGTTTGCGGCAACCTTCTCGTCGTTCGCGGCCTTGCTGGGATGCGAGCAGATCCGCACCGATTGCGCCTATCCCAATCTGCCCGTCCGAGTCGTCGGCCACCATTCCGGCATGTCGATGGGGTTCTACGGCACGAGCCACCACAGCCTCGAAGACCTCGGCATTCTCCGTTCGATCGCTGAACTCACGGTGGTTTGCGTCACCGATGCCAACCATCTGCGGGCGGTGCTACGCGAAAGCCTCGACTTCCCGGGCGCCATGTATCTGCGATTGGGTCGGGGTCGTGATCCCGAGGTCTATTCCGAGGTTCCGACGATTCGTTTCGGCGAGGCGATCCAACTGCGAGGTGGCTCCGACCTGACGATTCTGTCGACGGGTTCAGAGGTGTATCCGTCGCTCCGGGCAGCCGAGAGCCTGGGTGAGCAAGGTGTGAGTGTTGCGGTGTGGGATGTGCACACCGTGAAACCACTCGACCTCGCTGCGGTTGCAGCGGCAGCGGCAACGGGTGTGGTGCTCACGGTCGAAGAACACAACCGCACCAATGGGCTTGGTACGGCGGTGGCCGAGGCGTTGTTCGAGGGAGGGTTTCGCGACGTCAAGTTCTACCGGCATGGGGTTCCCGACGAGCACGTGCCGATCGGGCCGCCCGGAGCGCTGTATGCGCACTACCAGCTGGACGCGCCCGGCATCGAGGCCGTCGCGCTGAAACTGCTGCGATGACCCCCACACCCTGATCCCCCCGTTCTCTGCCGATTTGGCACCGAGATCCACCCAAATTTCGACAAGATTTCGGTGCCAGATCAGCTCGCCAGGGACCCTCAACCTGATTTGGCACCGAGATCAGGGCGCGAATCGACCGGATTTCGGTGCCAAATCGGGAAGTGGGTTTGGGGTCGGGGTTTGGTCGTGTCAGGGTTGGAAACGGAAGTCGGTGAAGACGACCTCGACCGACTGACCGTCGGTTGGCGCCGCGCCTCGGAACAGCCACAGGTTGATCCGCACCTGAGCGGCCCCCTCGTCGGGAATGACCGTGGCGTCGTTGAATTCCCAGTTGGCGATCGTGCGGCGACGATCAAACGTGCTGAACCCGACCCGATCGGGCTGCCAATCGATCGTGTGCGTTGTGCGGCGGGCGTTGATCGAGAACCGCTCGATGTTCGACACCGTTGTATAGGGCTGCACCGTGAAGCCGGCGTTCGTCGGATCGTCGGCATTCCCGAACTGCGAAATCTCGATGTCGAGTTCACGATTGTGGACCCCGCCCGTGGTGTCCCACGTGAACATCCCGAGCACCACGTTCGGATCGAAATTTCCCAACTGCGTATTGACGTCGAACGCATACGAACCAAATCCGAGGGGCTCGTCGAGGATGACTTCGGACGACGTCCACACGCCGCCTCGCTCGGTGATCAGCAGGTGGAGTCGACCCTTGCGATCGACCCAGACATTGTCCCCGCTGAACACGTTCGGCCCCGGACCGGCCAGTCCCTCGCTCTGCTTGACCGTCCACGATCTCCCCGCGAACGTCACACTTCCATCGGCTCCCGAATCGACACTTGCCGCCCCCGCAGGGGCAGCCATGATCGAGGCCATGAACATCGCCGCCGCCGAGGCGACGACCATGCGTCTGCGCCTCTTGGTTCTACGGTTCGGTCCCTTGGCCCTCGGTGCTAGCTGCTTCATGACCACGAACCTAGTTGCCGGCCCCCGATGGATCGCAGAGTCGTTCAACTCTCGGCGCTGGGCAGGACGAACCCGCCAAAACTGGTGGCCGGGAAATCGAGCCTCTCAACCCGTCAGAAGCGATTCCATGCCTGCTTGACGGCCTCCGCCACCGTCGCCTCGTCAGCCCCGAGCTGTCGGGCAACGACCACCAGGCTTTCGGCGGCCTCTTTCAGACCCGACCGTTGCTCCTTCACCGTTGCCCGTTCCATCTCGAGCACGAACGAACCTCGCCGGCCCCTCGTTTCGATGACCGAATCGGATTCGAGCAGCTCGTAAGCCTTCGCCACGGTGCCCTTCGCCAGACCCAAGTCCTGGGCCAGTTGTCGGATCGTCGGCAGCCGCGCTCCCGGCCCGAGAATGCCAGACGCAACCATCCGAACGACCTGCTCCCGCACCTGTTCGTAGACAGGAAGAGCCCGGTCCGGGTCGACTGCGATGATCATGTGAGGGCGGGCTCGGAGATCGCTGCGGATCGGTCGAGCAGGAAGTCGAGGCCCAGGCGCCGGTTGCTCCACCACAGGTAGAAGGCGTAGATCCAAGCGACGACACCCAAGACGGTGCCGATCCCATCGAGCGTTCCGTCGAGTGACAACGCACCTCGTGCGAACAGGGCGAGGCCGAAGAACGTGGCCGGTCGAGCCAGTCCCCTGCCGATGGCCAATTCCCGAGCGAGGTCGTCGGCCCGGCGCAACGAGGCCGAGATGGCAGGTCGGGGCCGAGAGGCCACTCGTCGTTGCACGAGGTTGGCCAGACCGAGGATGACGAGAGCAGCCGTTCCACACAGCGCCGCCAGCCCGAACCCGTCGGTGGCGAGGGCCACAACGGTGAGCATCAAGGAAACGCCGGCAACGCCGATCATGCGGTTGCGATCCTGGTCCATCAGGTAGTGGCCGAGGTTTCGGACATCGAGCGTTGCCGTACGGGCCCCTCGTTGCGGCTTCACCGAGTGGAGCTCAGCAGCCATCGCCCCGAGTGCAATTCCACCGACACCCAAGAGCAGAATGTCGCCCTGGGCTCGGGTGGCGAGGACCCACGCGAGCAACCCGCACAGTCCGCCGATGTTCCGGGCCCGCCGAGCACGCAACATCCAGCGCGTCAATAGGCGCTGCTGATCTGGTTCCACC
>JBBKXQ010000052.1:0-4077 GCA_037969565.1 Acidimicrobiales bacterium
TTGGTGTACCAGTGGTCGGTTTCGTAGAACCGGCCGTCGGCCGGGACTCGGACCAACGCTCCTCGTTCGATGATCGGATCGCAATCGGCAACCACCCGACTCGTCAGGATCTCCCACTCTTCATCGACTCCTCGATCCAGCCCGGTGGAGCCGGCGACCAGCACGGCTTCGGTCGGCGTGTCGATGGTGCCCAGCACGTCGAGGAGGTTCTCACGGTCGACGAGGAACACGTTGTAGCCAACCGTTGCGACGATGGCAACAAAAGAGCCGAGGCACATCGGGCATTCGTAGTCGAACACCGCAGAGGCGATCGGATCGATCAACAATGCTTCGACCGCGGCTGCGCATTCGCCGGGGTCGGAGGCGGATGAACAAGGAGAGCCGAACTCATTCCGAAACAGTTCCTCGATGTCACCGGCCACGAAGCCGTGGGCGGTGACCACCACCAACCCGTCGACGCCGGCGGGCACGATCTCCGGTTGATCCAGAGTCACGGGTTCGAACCCTTCTGGATTTGCTCGGTCGGGTGCCGTCTCGGTCATGAGATCGAGGGTCGCTGACCAAGCCATACCACCGTCACAGGGCGTGTCGTCGCTGACCCGGTAGGGAAATCCGCTGACGGCATCGAGTTCCAGGGCGAGCGTGGCACCGTCGCATTCGCCCTGGGCGACCCCTTCCGGGTTCTGCTCGAGACGGTTCACGAATCCGTCGGCGATGGCAAACAGTTCCTCGACCGTGACGGGAACGACCGGCGTGAATCCGGCTTCGACGTCGAATGCGAAGGAACTGCTGATCGATACGCCATCGACAACGACCGACTCGGCCGAGAGTTGATCACATTCGCAAGAGAGCGTGAGGGCCAGACCGTAGGAGGCGGGACCGACCGCAGCCCAACGCACCATTGCCGCGTTCAACTCCACCCGGGCCTGAGCAACATCAAGATGCGACACGACAATTCGATCATCGGCGGTGACCCCCGCAGGTTGCGGATCGGGAGCGGCCGGATCCGGTGTCACGTTCGGGACGCTGCTCTCGACCGCGCCGGGGTCGGTCGAAGCCGAACCGTCGAGCGCGTCCTCAACACCCGGACCGCAAGCGCCGGCCAGTAGGACAATCGCCATCAGCAGGCTGGGACTCAGACGCCGACTCAGCGCTGGTCGGCCCAGGGGGCTCATCGATCCGAATCGTTCCATGGCGATCGGACGATGAAAGATGGGCTCTGGTTCCCGAACCCAGCGAAGTCGGACCGGCGGTCTACTCTGGCCAGCGATTGCGCAGTACCGAAGGTCGAGGGAGATGGGGGTGCCGAGAAACCAAGGAGGGGCGGGAAGGCTGCCCGAAGACCCCAGGGCCTACATCCCGCACGCGCGTCGTCGGGCGCTCGCCCGAGGCCAAGCCCTCCCCGACCGCGCCACCGGTGCTGCACTCTTCGCCGACATCTCCGGGTTCACCCCTCTCACCGAACTGCTCGCCATCGAAACCGGCCCACAGCGCGGCGCCGAAGAGCTCGCGTCGATTCTCAACATGTTGTTCGAGGGCATCATCGACGACCTGCGGATCCACGGCGGCGAGGTTCTCTACTTCAGCGGCGATGCCATCACGTGCTGGATCGACGGCGACGACGGTCTACAAGCCACCGCCTGCGCCCTCCGGATCCAAGAGACGATGCAAGACCTCGGGCGATTCGAAACCGAGGCCGGAGCCAGTGTGGAGCTCGCCATCAAGGTGGCCGTCGCCGTCGGACCGGCCCGACGGTTTCTCGTCGGCGATCCCGACATCCAGTACATCGACGTGCTGGCAGGAGAACTCATCGACCACTTGGCCTCGGCCGAGCAGCTCGCCGAGAAGGGAGACGTGATCCTCGACCAATCCGCCGTCCAGTCGCTCGGCGATCGTGTGAGCCTCCGCGACACCAGAACCGACCAGGCCACGGGACGATTGTGCGGAGTCGTCGACCAGCTTCTGGTCGAGGTCAGCACCAACGATCCGCCAACAACGCTCGAAGCCATCGACGAGGACGAGGCTCGGCGATGGCTCTTGCCAACGGTGTACGAACGGCTCACCACCGGTGGCGGCGAGTTTCTGGCCGAGCTCCGGGTCGCCTACCCGATGTTCGTCCGCTTCGAAGGAATCGACTACGACAACGACCCCGACGCAGCCACCAAACTCGACGGCTTCATCCGTCGAGCCCAGGAGATCCTCGAGGGCTACGGCGGAAGCCTTCTGCAACTCACCGTCGGCGACAAGGGCGCGTACCTCTATGCCGCCTTCGGGTCGCCTCGCACCCACGAGGATGATGCCGCCCGCGCTGTCAGCGCCGCCTTGGAGCTGAGCCAACTCGGCGAGAGCACCGCCGTGCACGGCCTCCAGATCGGCATCTCCAGCGGTCGCATCTTCAGCGGCACCTACGGCCACTCCTTACGACGAACCTTCACCTGTCTCGGCGACGCGGTGAATCTGTCCGCCCGCCTCATGAGCAAGGCGGGCGAAGGTGAAGTGTTCGTCTCCGACATCGTGAAGTCGGCCGCGGGCGAACGCTTCGAGTGGGACACGCTCGAACCGCTGACCCTCAAGGGCAAGGCCAAGCCGGTGGTGGCTCACAAGTTGAGAGCCGAGGCCACACAAGCCGTGGCTCGACGGCAGCGTTACCCGCTACCCATGGTCGGTCGAGATTCCGAGCGGGCCGAAATTGCCGACCTGCTCGAGCAAACCCTCGCCGGCTGGCGGCGGGTGATCGGCATCACCGCCGAGGCCGGGCTCGGCAAGTCTCGTCTCGTTGCCGACCTGATCCGAACGATGCGAGCATCCGGTCTCTTCGTCGGCTTCGGCGAAACGCAGGCCTTCGGCCGAAACATGAGCTATCTCGTCTGGCGCGAAGTGTGGCTGTCGATCTTCAACATCGGTGACGGTCCTGCGATCGACCAGATCGCAAAGATCGAAGCCAAACTCAACTCGATCGATCCGGTTCTCACGCAACGGGCACCACTGCTCAGCAGCGTTCTGGGGATCGACATCCCCGACAACGAGATCACAGCTCAGTTCGACGCAAAGCTGCGGAAGACCTCGTTGGAGAGCCTGCTGGCCGAAACCCTTCGGCACGAATTGTCGCAACGACCGATTGTGATCGTGCTCGAAGACTGCCAGTGGATCGACCAAGCATCAGTCGACATTCTCGAGGTGCTGGTGAGAGAGACGTTCGGGCTCCCCTTCCTCGTCATTCTTGCCTACCGACCCGAGATGGATCCGGAAACCCACAGCCGGATCGTCGCCCTCAACTCGTTCCACGAGATCACGCTTCAGGATCTCGGACCGGACGACATCGAGCAGGTTGCACGGGCCAAGTTGACCCAACAGTTCGGCGCCGACGTGGCACCGTCCCCCGAACTCCTGAGATTGATCTCGGCCCGGGGCGAAGGCAACCCCTTCTACGTCGAGGAACTCGTCAACCTCTTTCGCCGATCCGGGCTGGACGTCACCGACTCGGATGCGCTGAGCCACCTCCAACTTCCCGACAGCCTCCACGCCTTGGTTCTGAGTCGCGTCGACACATTGGAGGAGGGACCTCGCCGCACAGCCAAGGTTGCGAGCGTGGTCGGGCGCGAGTTCGACGAGCCGACACTGCCTGGCGTCTTCCCCGAGCTCGGCACCTCCGAACTCATCTCCCACCTTCTCGCCATCCTGAGCGATGCCGATCTGATCACCGAGGACCGCGAGTTCGACTCGTCGTGGCTCTTCCGCCACGCGCTCACGCGAGAGGTTGCGTACGAGAGCATCCCCTTCTCCGTGCGGGCCGCTCTGCATGAAGCGACGGGCGACTACATCGCTGGGTCGGGCGAAGCCATCGAGTTCAATCTCGACCTGCTCGCCCACCACTATTGGAACAGCAACAATCGGGCGAAGAAGATCGAATTCCTCCGGCGGGCCGGCAACGCAGCCAAGGAGGGCTATGTCAACGGAGCGGCCATCGATTACTTCGAGCGGCTGGCGTCCATCAGCGACGACGCCGACCGCTCATCGGTGCTTCTGCAACTGGGCGAAGTGCTCGAACTGGTCGGCGATTGGCATCGGGCCGAAGAG
>JBBKXQ010000053.1:0-32895 GCA_037969565.1 Acidimicrobiales bacterium
GCCCCCGACCGTCAGCCGTCGACGGGCAGGTAACGCTTTTCGGCAGCCTTCAACTCGGCCGCATCTTGAAGCCGGAAGATCTCGTCGACCGACACGATGGATCCATCGAGGCCGGCCACTGATTGGTTCGAGAAGATCGTGGCGGCCGTCTGCTGCATGGCAGCGATGCTCGACCGAACGAGGTGGTTGGCCCAGATGATGAGGCTCACGCCGGCGTCGACGAGTTCCTGGGTGGGGGTTTCGGCGTACTTGGTCGGAACGACCACCACCGGGCAGCCGCCATGCCAGCGGGAACAGAACTCGAGGATCTCACTCGCCGTCGATTCCTTGCTGTGGATCAGGATGGCGTCGGCGCCGGCTTCGCAGTAGGCCTCGGCCCGACGAAGGGCTTCGTCCTGGCCATGGCCCGCGATCAGCGCCTCGACGCGGGCAACCACGCAGAAATCCGGATCGGTCTGGGAGTCCTTGGCCGCCCGAATCTTCCCCGCGAACTCGGCCATGTCGGCCAGTGGCTGCGAGTGTCCGTCGATGAAGGAGTTGGTCTTGGGGAACAACTTGTCTTCGAGGCAGACACCAGCCACGTCGCGTTGCTCGAGCTTGGTGACCAGGCGGCGGACGTTGTTGAAGTTGCCGTAGCCGGTGTCGCCGTCGAGGAGGAGGGGAATGCTCGTGGCGTCGGTCATGTATTCGACCTGATCGAGCACTTGGGTCCAGCTGGCCTCGTTGGAGTCACGAACACCCATGCCGGCCGAAATGGCCAGGCCGCTTCCCCACAAACCGGCGAAGCCGGCCTCCTCGGCGATCTTGGCGCTGAGTCCGCTGTGGGCCTCCATGATGAAGGCTGGTTCGGGCGATTGAAGCATCGCCCGCAGGCTTGCTGACTTGCTCATGCTGTTTCTCTTCCGCTTGTCGAGTTGGCGTAGGCGCTGTCGCCGTCGAGGTGCGTCAGCGAATGGTGTTCGATGGCGGCGATGATGCATTCGCCGATCTCGCTTTGGACTTCGATCGCCATGGCCCCCATGTGCGGCGTGAGAAGCACGTTGTCGAGGTGGGCCAACGGCGAGATGGCACCCGCCCCTTCTCGTTCGTGCACATCAGTGGCGGCGCCGGCAAGGCGACCCGGTGTGGTGAGTTCGGCCAGCAGTGCGGCTTCGTCGACGACACCGCCTCGGGACAGGTTGATCAGATACGAGTTCGGTTTCATTTGTGCCAACTCCGCGGCCCCGAGTAAGCCACGGGTGGCGTCGGTGAGGGGCACATGAACCGAGATGTAGTCGGCCGAGCGAAGTACTTCTTCCAGCGGTGCAAGCCGGATCGGTGTTTCGCCGATGTCGACCTCGGGCCGGTGATTTTCGGGGTCTCGGCAGCCGAGCACTTCCATGCCCCACGCCGCGCCCATGGCTCCGACTCGGGTGCCGATCATGCCGCAGCCGACAATGCCCAGGGTCTTGCCCGACACGAGGCGTCCGGGGAGGTCGTATTTCGCCCACGTTCCTTCTCGGGTGAGCCGGTCGGCCCGACGGAGGTGACGAGAGAGCGAGAGCATGAAGGCGAAGGCCAATTCGGCGACAGCCTTCCCGCCCGGTTCGCCGATCCGGACCAGTTCCAGTCCGGCTTCTTCGATGTAATCGACATCGACATTGTCGAGACCGGAACCCGCTCGGACCAGAAGGCTCAGGTTCTTCGAAGCCTCCATGACCGTGCGATTGATCTGCACGCCGCTGCGGAAAACAATGGCGTCACAACCCTCCACGGCGGCAACGAGTTCTGCTTCTTTCCCGTCGACAGCGCGAACCAACTCGTGGTGCTGCTCCAGTTGTTCGGTGGTGGCCGGATCGACCTTGCTTGCGATGAGAATCTTCATCGTTGTGGCCTGCTCTCCAAATGGGTTTCGGCTTGATCTTGGACTGAGGCGTTCTCAGTCGAGTCGGTGGTTGTGCTCGAAACGGGAAGTCGTCGCGAACGTTCTTTCTTCGAGGCAAGGGCCTGAGCGGTCTGGACCAGGTCGGCGAGGAACGGAACCGGATCACGGAGCGACCACATCGCGTAGGCCTTCGGTCCTTTGACCGATCGACGCCACTCCCGCAACGACAGCCCGCCGTTCCGCCATGCATGGAGGGCCGACTGGAAGTCGCGGCGAAGGTGAATCCACTTCACGTCGCCATAGGACTGCTCCCGTTGTTCGGGCAGCGGCAGTCCGACGATGTCGCAGTACGCGGTGTAGAGAAGCTCCACACCCCCGGCTTCGGCGATCGATGACCGACCCGTGGGCCGCCCGATGTTGGGTTCGACGATGTAGTGCATCCCGGTGTCGACGTCTTGCTTCATCTCGAGGTAGGCGAGCCCGTGATAGTTCGCCTCGGTGAAGAGGCGCAGCGCCGTGGCAAGAACATCGTCGTTACGGCATTCGATTCCGAGGCTGCTCTGTCCGGTTGTGGGTGGCCACTGCCGAATCTTGCGGGCGACGAAGGTGGCGAGCGGCTTGCCGTGGGCATCGAAGTAGGCGTTGACCGAGAAGAGTTTGTCTTCGCCGCCGGGAATCCACTGCTGGACCAGCAGCAGCTCCGACCACGACTGCACTTGGTCATATCGCTCGATGAGTTCATCGGAACTCTCGATCTTGAACGCCTTGATCGTGGTGTTCTCGGACCAGAGGCCAGATCGATAGGCCGGCTTCAATGCACACGGGAAATCGAGCGCTCGGGCCGCTGCTACGGCATCGTCCCGAGTTCGCAGAATGTGGGTGGTCGGTACCGGCAACTCGTGCTCGACGGCGTATCCATGAAAGGCGACCTTGTCCATGAGTGTGGTGACGAGGTCGTGGCTTGGAAGGGCAACGTGATACCAGGGACTCAACTGATCGCGGTGGGCCGAGATGGTGGTGACCGCAGAGTCCTGGCAGGGAAACAGCACGGCTCGTTCGCCCAGGCTCGGGCCGAGTTCGAGCAGTGCGTCGATGATTGCCTGCCCGCCACCGGGGGTGGCAACGACCGAGGCGCAGGCCCGGGTGCGAACGTTGCCATGGCGAATGTTTCCGGCCAAGCCGTGGACGATGACGCCCCGTTCGGCCAAGAGCCGAGCGGTCTGGATCCCTTGCATGGTGTCCAAGCCGATGACCACGGCGGCCGGTTGCTGTCGTTCGACGGTTGCTTTGCGCCCCGTCATCAGCAGAAATACCGATAGATCGATGATGACACGTCGGCACACACGGCCTCGGGCGTGCCTTCGCGGGCAACCGTGGCGGCGATCCGGGCAGTCAGCGTTCTTGCCTCTTGCGACAACGACGACTCGTCGGGTGTCACGGAGCGATAGGTGACGACATCGTTGCTGTTCGAGGCGTACTTCTCCTTGTATCGGATCAGTCCGGGTTGATCGAGGTCGCTCAGGCCGAGGTCGAGCGATTCGCAGCCCCAGGTCTTTCCGGCGAAGGTGATCGCCTCCCACATGACCAGATCGTTGGCTCGGCTCGACAGGGCCTCGATCCGAGACGCATTGAATTTGTAGTACGCCTTGTTACCCCAGCGCAGCAAGACGATGGCCGCCACGGCCTGACCCTCGAGGTCGGCCTTGACGACGGCGAAATCGGCGGCGAAGTGGGCGACGATCGCGTCGAAGAACTCTGGGGGCTGTGACAACATCCCATACTTCTGGCGCCGGAGCGCGAGATGGAGTTCCTCGAACTCGGCGAGGGCGGCGCGGTCGGAGGAAATGCTGACTTCCACACCCGAGCGCCGGGCCCGACGGACCGCCTGCCGGGCTGCGGAGCTGATGGTGTCCCACGTCGTTTCGATGTCGGCGGTGAGATCGACCGAATGCCACTTGGCCCGACCGACGGCTTCGAGTCGTTCGTCTCGGTCGAAGCGGGAATGATGCAGGGTCCGCAGTTTGAACGGCAGACCGTCGTCGAGCACGCGCGTGAGCAAGGCCGACCACTCGGCATCGTCATCGTCGTCGACACCGAGGGGGCCGGCGAAGTCGCTGAACGGCATCGTCGAGAGTCGTTCGCCCACGATGTCGTCGATCCGGCAAACGGGCAGGCCGGCCAGCTTGTGCGAATCGGGTTCGGTGATCAGGTGGGCGTGGGGTTCGACACCGAATGCGTCTCGCAGCACACGGATCCATGGTGGTGAATGGAAGACGTCGCCGGTTGCGGCGAGTTCAGCCCACTCCGGATTTTCGCATGGATTGACGGTGGCGATGAGTGGTTCCTTTGTCATGCGACGGCTCCGAGCTTGATCGGACTGCCGATGTCGGCTGGGACAACCGTCCAGCCGGCGGCATCCGAGATGAGATCCCAGTTGAGGTCTTCAATCGGCGTCGGAACGGCAAGATCCAGTCCACCCAAGAGTTTTGCGATCTCCTGCTGATGGTCGTCGTTGAATTCGGCGTGAGAGGCTCTCCTCGGGACGAGGATCGGACGCTTCCCGTTCAGGAGCGATGCCAGTGCCGAACCACCGCCGGCGTGGGAGACCACGACGTCCGCATCGCGGATCGCGGCCTCGAGTTCGGACGAGGGAAGCCACGGCGTGGCCACGATCGGTAGATCGGCAACATCGGTTGAACCCGTCTGCCACAGCACTTCGACGTCGTCGGGAACAACCCGAATCAGGCGTTCGATGAGATTCCGGAAACCGAACTCACGAGATGTTCCGACCGTGACCACCAAGCGTTTTGGTTGACGATCGATCGTTTGTCTGGACGCCGTGAAGCCGTCGAACACTGACCCGCAATGTCTCCAGCGCCGATCGGCGGTGGCAGGCGACTGGGTCAGCAGCGCAACACCGGGGACCCGTTCGAGAATTCGTCCGGTTCGAGTGTGACCGTGCACCATCGCCGCCGACTCGATGAACACTGATTGGCGGCGCAAGGCTGCAGCCACCGGCAGGTACGCACCGGCAATCGCTGACCCCGTACTGATGACTCGCTCGGCCTTCGATCGTCGAATGAGGCCGATCGCAGGTAGGACGGCCTTCGCCACTCCCAAGACGTCGCGTTCGTCGATGTAGGGCACGTACTCGACGTTCTGGCCATCGAGGAGTGATCGGCTCTGCGCCGAGTCGTGAGTCACCCAGAGAACATCGGCAGAATCCACCCCGTCTAAACGAGGGACTAGCGCATGCATCTGCGAGAGATGACCGCCGATGCTGCATACGACCAGGGTCGTCATGTCGTCCGATGGGGACGGATTTGGTCGATCGTCGATGCGCCGCGCACCGATTCAAGCTAGGCGGGCCGACTCCGGTTCCAATATGGGCTGTTGTGCCTCAAGGTCTGGTGATGCTGACCTAGCGCCGTTGCGGGGCCGAATGGCGGCCAGGGCCACCATTCCCCCGAGGACCCAGTGGGTGAGGGCAGGCCGGGCGATCAACGACTCGACGAGGCCGGTGGTCAAGGTGATGACCAGCAGGGAGATCGCGGCCCACTGTCGGCCTCGGATCAGTCCGAAGATCGTGGCGCCGATGGCCGACGCGAACAGGGCCATGCCGATCGTGCCTCCGCCGACCAGTACCTCGAGGTACATGTTGTGGGCACTTCCGGGAGTGAAGTCGACGAGGCCCTGTACGACGGCTTCGGTCCACAACGACAATCCGGCCATCATCCCGTGGCCCCGCAACGGGGCGCCTTGAATCAGCGACCAGGCGTGGCTCCAGATGATTTCTCGACCATTGAGCGCGTTGTCATTCCCACGGGAGAAGGTGGCGACACCTTGCGAAAGGGCAAAGGCGACACCGGCGACGACAACGAAGACCGGAGCAGCCACTCGGGCTCTCAGAAGCTTTCGGCCGGATGTCAGGACGAAGTACAGGACGAGCGCAACCACGGTGGCGGCGAGCGCCCCTCGCCCCCCGGAACCGAACAGCGCAACGGAGAACAGCGCCATGATCCAGATGTCGGCTCTCGAGGTCGTGCCGGTCGAAGCCTTTTGCGCCGTTCGGGCCGCGATCGTGACGAGCAGTCCGTAGGCACACTGCACGCCGAATTGGTTGAATCCCTCGGAGAGGCCTTCGAGTCGTCCCGTGTCTCGATCGATCCCGATCACGTACTGGTAGCCAATGCCGAGTGCGACGACCGCAGCCAGAGATCTCGACGTGAGTCGGAAGAAGGTGAATGCTCCGTAGCGGCTCACCAACCACAGCCCGCCCAACCACAGATTCAGTGCGCCGAACGATTGCAGGAGCGTTTGCCGGGGGTCGACCGACCAGACAACGCCGATCAGATTCCAGATGAGCCAGGCTCCGAGGAGCAGTGCCGGAGCAGTACGCAGGCGACGCCAGAGCTGCGGACTGAGCGCCAGCACGATTGCGCCGATCAGGACTTGGCCGGGCAGGATCACCAACCAACGTCCGAGGTCGATCCCGCCGGCCGAGGTGAGGCCGACCTTACCGAAGTCCAAACCCAACAATCCGACCTGCAATCCGAGCAGCGCCAGCAGTAGCGGGTTGGGAGTCCCCCGCACCGACTCGAACCGCGTCGACCCTTGGCGCCCCGAGTCGGGCTGCGCTGGGCCGAGTCGAGTCGGAACCGGTTGGGTGGTGGTGATCAAGCTCGTTTGACCAGGAGAAGGCCGAGGACCGGAACGCCGAGTTCCTGCATGGTACGGATTCGGGCTCGGGCGGTTCGCATCCGGTCTTTCCGGCTGTCGAAGACCAGGAGCACATGGTCACATCGCATCGACTCGGCGATCGCGTGTTCGGCGAGGCTGAAGTCGACCACTCGAATATCGCCACCGAGGCCGCCGTCGGGACGGTCGCTGAACTCGTCTGGGTGGTCTCCGAACTCGTTGCCCGTGAAGCTGCTTGCAACCCGGGCCGAGAATCCGAGCATCTCGAGCTCGTGAGCGATGTCTTCGGCGGATCCGAGATTTGTCGACCCGTGTTCGACCCCGACGATCGACGTTCGGTTTTTGGCGAGTTGTCGGAACATCCCAGCGAGTGGAACCGTGCCGGGAGCGGCCGGGAACGTGCCGGCGTCGACGCCCAGCACCTCTCGTAGCTGGTCGGTCGAGCTGATCCGGCCGTGCTCTCGCTGGAAGATCAGGAAGGCGAGAATGGCCACGAGGGCGGCGCCGATGCCGACGGCGACGGCCATCGGCAATGACTCGCCGGTGGTGGTGACGTCGGTGGTGACATTGGCAATCATGGTTTCCGGAGCAAGAACCTCGAGCTGACGCTGCGTGGCTCCCAGTTCGTTTTCGAGATCGAGCTTGGTTTTCTGGAAGGCGTCGATCTCGTCGTTGGTCAGCCGGAGCTGTCGGCGCAGACTTTCCGTGACGGCAGGATCAGTGGAAACTGCGACGGCCGCTGCGGCCTGGTCGGCGAGCACTGCGGACTCGGCCAAGTTCGTGTCGAGAGCGGCGATCGACTCGGCAAGCGCCACCGTGACGCTCTCGAGTTTCGCCCGCCGTTCGTTGTTGCCGTTCTCGACGATCCATGTTGCCGCTGCCTCGGCTACCGCTTCGGCGGTTTGCTCGTCGTCGGCCTCGACAACAATGTCGATGATCGCCGCCAGTTGATCAGGCACATCGGTGCTGATGACGAACGGAGTGTCACCGAACTGCGTCTGCAGCGTGGCGCTGAGTTCGTCGGCGCTGGCGAGCTGCGACGTGCGGGCGATCACCGGATCGAAGAACGGCCAGTTGACCTCGTCGGTGAGACCGATCCTGGCCGTGGTGACGGCGGACTCGGTATTGCCGGCCGCCGACAGGGTCATCACCGCGGCGAACGCCAAGGCGCCCGCAACCAATGCGATGGGCATCGCCTTCAGGCCGGTGAGAACGACCCACTTCAAACCCGTCGACTGAGACACCGGCGCGTATTCAGAACGCTGCATGAGGTGACGGACCTGGGCCGCGTTGTCATCGGCTAAATCGGGATCCAGCTTCGTCGGTGTTCTGCGCGAAGTAGTCAAGGCGAGCAACTGTAACCCCTCATGGACATCCGCCGAAGGGCAGATGTCCATGGGTTCGAAACGCCCGTCCGACGGCGGGGAGAACGCTGTCAATGAGCCGGACGGCGCATGTACCGGAGCCGACTTGCGGTCGACATTTAGGTGAAAGGTCTCTCCCTCCGACTATTGCCTCTTTCGTCCTGAGAGGGCTACCTTGGCGTTGCCTCTAGGCGGGGGTGCATTTGAGCGGGGGTTGGTAATGGGTATCAGGGTTGGCGTGGTCGGTTACGGGTATTGGGGTTCGAAGCACGTTCGAGTCTTCCAGTCGATGACCGATGTGAGCGTCGTGATCATCGAGCGAGATGCAATCAAGTTGGCGGAAGCCTCGATTGCGTTTCCGAATGTTGTGTGTATGTCCGATTTCGAGGCGGCGCTCGAGGTGGTTGACGCGCTGGTCCTGGCGACCTCGCCGTCGAGCCACGCCCCGCTGGCCCTGGCCGCGCTCGGGGCCGGCAAGCACGTGCTGGTCGAAAAGCCGTTGGCAACGTCCTCGGCCGACGCGGTGAAGATGATCGAGGCCGCCAATCGCAACGATGTCGTACTGATGGTCGGTCACACGTTCGAATACAACGGTGCGGTCCGCATGCTGCGTGATCTGGTTCAAAACGGCGATCTCGGCGACGTGCACTACATCGACTCCGCTCGGCTGAACCTCGGGCTCTATCAACCCGATGTCAATGTCATCTGGGACCTCGCACCACACGACATCTCGATCACGAACTACTTGCTGGGGTCAACACCCAACCAGGTTTCGGCGTGGGCCACTCGTCATATCCCCACCAATTTCGAAGATGTCGCATATCTACAGCTCACCTACGCCGAGCCCGATGTGCGGAGTTATGTCCACGTGAGTTGGCTCGATCCTCGCAAGGTGCGCCGGGTCACGGTGGTCGGTTCCGAAAAGATGGCGGTTTACAACGACGTCGATCTCAACGAACCGATTCGCATCTACGACGTCGGTGTCGACTGTGATCAGGATGAACCGATTCACAACCGTCCACTCTCGTACCGCAACGGCGATATTCATTCTCCCCGAGTTCGGAGTAATGAGCCCCTGATGGTCGAGGATCGTCACTTCATCGACTGCATCCGGACGGGGGAGACTCCACTCTCCGACGGAGCAAGCGGACTCGCAGTTGTTCGGGCCATCGAAGGCGCGATCATGTCGTCGCTCGACGCCGGGCGCCAGATGGACATCGAGACCTGGACGCCGCTCATCGCTGCTGACAAGGCTGTGGCATGAACGATCGCAACGTCGGTTTCTTCGATCTCGAGTTCGCACTGGCCGGCTCCCGGGAGCGTCTCGACGCGGCCTGGCGCCGGGTGATGGAGCATCGCCAATTCGTCGGTGGTCCCGAAGTCGAGGAGTTCGAGAACGCGTTCTCGAAGTTCTGCGATGCCCCACATTGTGTTGGTGTCGGTAACGGCACTGACGCCATCGAACTCACCCTCTTGGCGCTGGGGATCGAAGCCGGTTCCGAAGTCATCATCCCGGCCAACACCTTCGTCGCAACGGCTGCTGCCGTCAGCAACATCGGGGCGGTGCCGCGATTCGTGGATGTCGACCCCGACACACTTCTGCTCACGGCACAAGGTGCACAAGCCGCAATCAACAGCCGCACGTCAGCCATCATTGCCGTTCACCTCTTCGGCCAGCCGTGCGAAATAGACGAACTGGCCGCAGTGGCGGCCTCGGCCGGCGTGGTGCTCATCGAAGACGCAGCCCAGGCCCACGGGGCGGAATACAAGGGTCAGCGGATCGGCAGCAGGTCCGCAGCCGCCACGTTCAGCTTCTACCCCGGCAAGAACCTGGGTGCCCTCGGTGACGGGGGAGCGGTGGTCACCACCGATCCTGCGCTGGCCGAACGTATCCGTTCGCTGAGCGCTCATGGGCGATCGCCCGAAGATCGCTACGAGCACCTCTCGATCGGTCGCAACAGCCGACTCGACACGCTGCAAGCAGCGATGCTCCTTGTTCGTCTCGACTCACTCGACGACGAGAATCGCCGTCGCCGCCAAGCGTTCGCCTGGTATCAGGAGATGCTCCCGGCAACCGCACGGCTGGTCACCCAGCGGCCGAATGCACTCAGCGCCCATCACCTCATCGTGGCCCGGGTCGACGATCGAGCGGCGCTCCGAGCCGCACTCGCCCAGCGCGGCGTCGGCACCGGCATCCACTATCCGGTCCCGTGCCACCTCCAGCCGGCCTTTGCCGCACTACCAGCGGTGCAACTGCCCGCAGCCGAACTCGCAGCCTCGCAGATCATGTCGCTTCCGTTGTGGAGCCACATCGAGCGAGACGACGTCGAGTACGTCTGCGACCAGATCAGACAGCTCACGTCGAGCGACGCCTAGCGGGTTCTCGGATGAAGAGGTTGATCGACGTCGTCATCGCGGGGAGCGTTCTGGTCATAGCATTCCCGCTGATGGTGATCGTGGCCGTGATCGTGCGCGTCACGAGCCCAGGTCCTGCATTTCATCGTCAGGAGCGGATCGGACTGCACGGGAAGCCGTTCACGCTCTACAAGTTTCGCTCGATGACCGTCGGCGGCGATGATGCGGCCCATCGCGAGTTCAACCGACGGGAGCTGGCCGGTGAGCTGGACCATCTCGACGACTTCGCCCTGCCGAACGACAGCCGGATCACCAAGGTGGGAGCCCACCTTCGTCATTTGAGTCTTGACGAACTACCGCAACTGATCAACGTCCTGAAACGAGACATGTCGTTGGTGGGTCCCCGACCTTCACTGGCGTGGGAAGTCGAGATGTTCGATCCCAAGTTCAAGCGCCGATCCGAGGTCCGACCCGGGATCACCGGACTCTGGCAGGTCACGGGTAGGAACACCATCTCGATGACCGGGATGCTCGAGCTGGACATCGAGTACGTCGAGCGTCGTACGCTCTTGTTCGATCTGCAAATTCTGGCCCGAACCATCCCGGCGGTGCTCGGCGGTGCCGGCGCGGCGTGATGGTGGATCTGGCGCTCGAGTCACATCCTGGTTTACGGTGTACACCAAGACCTAGCAGGGGGATAGATACATGCGGAAGAACATTCCACCGTCAGCGCTGGCTCGCGACGATCGATTCCATCGCCAATCGAGCGAGGCGCGGTTCGACGATCACCGCAATCCGCTCGACGTTGGCTCGGTAGATCCGAAAGCCGAGGATGCCGCCGATCGGGCTCGGCGGCGGATGCATGGCATCTTCGTCGGCGAGATCCAGGCGCTGGAGGGTGCCGGGCGTACAGCGTTCGACTTCTCGACCGACGAGATCCCCTACGAGCTGAAGCTCGACATGGCTCGCCAATGCTGGGACGAAGCCCGGCACTGCGAGATCTCGATCAAGCTGGCCGAACACATGGGGGGCGAACTCGGCGAGTACGTCGAAACCACCACACTTTTCGAGGCGGCGTGCCACAACGATCCGGTGTTCCGTCTGGCCGGTGTCAACCGGGCGCTCGAGGGTCTTGCCATCGACGTCTTCACCCAGATGCGAGACTTCGGTACCGAGATGGGTGACCCGATCCTCGAATACTGCGAGGACTACATGCTGGCCGACGAGGTCACCCACGTCCGGATGGGATCGAAGTGGCTTCGATCAGTCACCGAGGGCGATCCCGAACGACGCAAGGAAGCACTCGAGTTCCAGCGAGTGGTCGACGGACTCTTCAACTTCCGGGGCCAGCGCGGTGAGGAAGAGGATTCACCGATCCGTTTGGCCCGCAAGTTCCGCAAGATGGCCGGGTTCACCGATGAAGAAGTGACCGACATCGCCGAAACATCGGCCAAACAACGGGCCGAAGCCGAAGCCGAACGTATGGCGACGCAGATTCTCGCCGACGCCTGACCTCGGTCAGTCACACCGAATCAGTCACACCGAACACACTCGACAGCAGCAACGGGCCCCGGGCATGTGCCCGGGGCCCGTTGCTGTTGATAGGTGCTTGCGCTTCTCGTGCTTGCGCTTCTCGTGCGGGCTGAAGGCGAACCAGCGGTCAGAGTCGGCGCATGATGGTGACGACCTTGCCGAAGATCTCGACGTCTCCGGGATCGAACCGCATGGGTTGAAGGGCGGCGTTGGACGGCAACAGCACGATCTGGCCCTTCTTGGCATCGATGCTGTAGGTCTTGACAGTGGCTTCCTCGCCGGGAATACCCGCAACGACGATGTCGCCGTTCTTGGCATCGCTCTGGACCCGGGCGATGACGAAATCACCATCGAGGATGCCGGCCTCGATCATGGAGTCGCCGCGAACCTTCAGCATGAAGAGGTCGCCGTCGCCGGTGAGGTCGGCCGGAACCGGGTAGGTCTCCTCGACGTGCTCCTCGGCGAGCACGTCGGTGCCGGCTGCGACTGACCCGACGAGAGGCACATGGCGCACCGGACGTCGTTCGACGTCGTGGGCGCCGGTGTTGGAGTCCCAACGAACTTCGATGGCTCGGGGCTTGGACGGATCGCGACGGAGGTATCCCTCGCGCTGCAAGGTGGCGAGGTGGGAATGAACCGTGGAGGGGGAGGTGAGCCCGACGTGGGCACCGATCTCTCGCACCGAGGGCGGAAAGCCCCGATCTCGCATCTGACTACTGATGAACTCGAGAATCGACTGTTGTCGTTCGGTGAGTTTGTGTTCGCCCATGAGGGCCTCCTCTGGGTTCGGATCGAACGTGTGTTTGCAGAGTTTGCCACAAGTCCACGTACAAGTGTTCGATTCTCTGAAATTTCGTGGCGGGTCGACGCCCAGGCGATCGTTCGAACCGTTCGCTCGACGGCTCTCGAACAGCCACTCGAACAGCCACTCGAACAATTGTTCGAAAAAAGGGTTGCGGTCGAACGAACGTTCGTGTTGACTGAGCGAACACGAGGAGTGCTGGGGGCAGCAACCTTCGAGGGAGGCTGGGATGAACGCACGGTGGCGTCGTTCGTTCCAGCCACCTCGCCCACGTCAAAACGTTCGCATCACAGCTGGCTGTCACGCACGCTGTCACACCCCCTGAGGAAGATGTCGTCATGGTCGCAATTCTCCAACCCAATCACCACCTCGCACCCACCCACGGTTCGGGCCCAACCGACGACATCTACCAGCCGGGGTCCTTGGTCCGGCCGGTTCGTGGGCAACGGGCCCGTCCTTCATCGAGTCCGAGCCACCTGCGGCTCGTCGTCGATCGGCCGGGGGCGGTGTCGTCGTATTCGACGGCTTTGGTTGCGGCCGGGATCGTCGGTGTGCTGCTCGTGGTCGTCGCCCTGCGTGTATTGCAGGGCGGTCCGCCCGCCTCGACGTGGGCCGAGATCGGCGCTGCATCAGAAGCGGGCCGAGGTTCTGTTGTTCTCGCGGGAAACGCCGGTCCACTCGCCGACGTGAGCGACGGTCTCGCGCTGGCCGACGTGGTCATGGTGGCCGAGCCGGGCGATACATGGTGGGCCATCGCCGAAGAGTTTGCTCCCGGCATCGACACCGTTGAAGTCGTCAGAGTTCTCACCTCGGTCAACGGCGGATCGTCGCTCGATGCCGGGCAGCAGATCGTGATTCCGGCTTCGATTCGGGGCTGATCGGTGCGTTGAGCGGGTAGCGAGGGATGGGGTGCGATGCGAATTCCTGCAGGCCGTTATGGTGTGGCGATGCGCTGCTCTGGCTGTGGATTCGAAGACACCCGCGTGGTGGACTCACGGGCGGCCGAGGAAGGCAGTGCCATCCGGCGCCGGCGTTCCTGTTCACAGTGCGGCCATCGATTCACCACCTTTGAACGCATCGAAGAAGCCACGCTGGTCGTGCAGAAGCGCTCCGGTGCACGGGGCCCATTCGACCGAACCAATATCGTCAGAGGCCTTTCGTTGGCGGCCAAAGGTCGTCCGCTCGAGCCAGCCGTGTTCGAAGCAATCGCCGACGAGATCGAGGAACAGGTCCGGGCCGTCGGCTCCTGTGTGTCCACCGAGTGGATCGGCATTGCCGTCCTCGAACGACTGCGTGCCATCGACGAGGTGGCAGCGCTGCGTTTCGCCAGTGTCTACAAAGGCTTCAACGATGTCGCCGATTTCGAGCGTGAATTGACGCTCATCAAACGACCAACCGTCTGAGGTTCCGGCCGCAGCTGGTCGGGGCCCGACACGGCATCGCAGAACTTCGTACTCAACTCGGGGCGGTGACCGGCCGATCCAGTCTGGATGCCTCGGGCCACCAATTGCCGAATGCGACGCGTCCCGATGATCGTTGGGCTTGTCGCATCGCTTGTGCTGTTCGGCGATTTCGCTGGATCAGCGGCGGCAGCACAGCTCAGTCGCACAGCACAGCTCGGTCAGACAGCACAGCTCGCTGAACCGGGGCCGGTACCGGTGGACGGGGGAGCGTTGCCGGTCCTCTCGCTCGCCGAACTCTTGCCCGATTCCGAACGCTTCCATCCCGATGTCATGGCCCAAGTGGTCATCGAGCCCGGACCCACCCGGACCCTCGTCACCCAGCTGACGCAGTCGTACCTGGAACGTGATCTGGCCGAGGACCAACGGGTGACGGCATTGCGTGACCGGGCCGAACTCCTGGTCGATCGTTGGGGGCATCGGGTGGTGCTCGATTCGAGACGAGCAGCCGAAGGTTTCGCCGCTCTCGCCGAAGCGGAGGCCCACGACAATGTCGGGTTGTACGGAGTGAGCACGTTCGTGGGAAACGTCGAACTCGATCTCGCGAAGTTCGCCCTGAACGGTGTTTCGAGTCCCGTTCCCGAACTCACCGATTCAGCGGAGGAAGCACTGACGCAGCGGCTGGCCAGTGATCGGGCCACGCTTGCCGCTCGTCGGCTGGGACTCGCCGATGCGGAGCGAACGGCGGCCGAGATCGATGCCGCCATCGACGAAGCAAGTGGCCGACTCGTCGAGGCCGAAGCGGCGAAGCAGGAAGCCGAGCGTCGTGTCGCCGAGTTGGCTCCGGCCTTCGAGCGAGCCCTCGTGCTCCAAACCATTGCCGGCACTGACCTCCCGATCGTCGTGATCGATGCCTACTACTCGGCCCAGGTGACGACGGCGGCGACTCGCCCTTCCTGTCGGGTCACCTGGGATCAGCTGGCGGGCATCGGACTCATCGAGACACGGCACGGCTCGTTTGGTGGTAGCTCGGTGGGCCGCGATGGCCGTACCTCACGGCAGATCCTGGGTCCGGTGCTGAACGGCGACCCCTTCGCCGCGATCGCAGACACCGATGGTGGAGCGTTGGACGGTGACGTCGAATGGGATCGCGCCGTCGGGCCGATGCAGTTCATCCCCGGAAGCTGGAAGATCTACGGCCAGGACGGCAACGGTGATGGCGTGAAGGATCCACACAACGTCTATGACGCCGCGCTGGCGGCGGCCGAACACCTCTGTCGTTCTCGCAACGGTCTCGATGCCGACGGCAACTTCCGGACGGCACTTCTCGGCTACAACCGGTCCGGGCAGTACGGCAGCGACGTCATGGCCGCTCGATCCCGGTATCGGGGACTCGTCGAACTGGCTCCGCCGCCCGTTGTAGGCCCGGACAACCAGCCGGTTACGTCAGTCGGCGAGACCGGCGTCGGCTGAGCGGACCCAGCGCCCGAAGAGCAGTCCGTCGCCCTGCCAGAGTCGGGTGAGGGTCATCTTCTGGGGATCGGCCACAGCGGGACCATGGGCCGGGCGGGCCGAATCGCCGCTGGCCAGAATCGGTGACAGTGTGAGATTCCACTCGTCGATGAGGTCGGCTGCCGCCAACTGACCGTTGAGGGATGGGCCGCCCTCGGAGAGCACTTGGCGATGACCTCTCCGATGGAGCTCGACCAAGGCAGAAAGCAGATCAACACGTCCATCGGCATCGGCCTTAACGTTGACGATCTCGGCCACCGATTCGAGCGCCGCTCGCTGCTCTCGAGGTGCGGTGGCAACGGTGAGGATCAGCGGTCGATATGAGGAATCATCGAAAAGTGGGAGGTCGGGCTGAAGGGAAAGCGACGACGTGACCACGGCAATCACCAGGCGGTCGGCTCGGCCCTGAGCCTGACGGCTGGCGACCACACGATCCGATGGCTGCGGCGGCCGGTATCGCTCTTCGATCACGGTGCTGGCGCCGACGAGGATGGCGTCGGCCACGGATCGGATGGCGCTGAACACAGCTTTGTCGGCAGGCCCGCCGAGCGGCTTGGAGACGCCTCCGATCGCCGTGGCTCCGTCGAGGGTGGTGACCATGTTGGCCAGCAGCCACGGGCGACCCGCCGGTGCCGGCCTCGACTCGGCGGCGAGGGCAGCCAGGGGATCGACGTCGCCCGAAGCGTGAGGAACGAGATGCTGAATCGGCATGGGACGAAACTACCCCCTTCCCTGAACCGGACTGCGGGGAACCGGACGGTGGCCCGAAGAACGCCGGTGTTGGTCATCCCCAGGCCGGGTCCACAGGTAGGCACCGGAATCCACAGAAGTTTCTCGAAACCCACAGGGTCATCCACTTTTGATCCACAGGGTGTTGTCTCTATGGTGACCAAAGCCGGTGGTGAGGTCGGTTCGAGACAGTGGAAAGACGGGGCTCGTTTGAGGGGCGCCCTTGGGAGAGAGCACGTCCGAGTTCTGGTTTGTCGCCAGAGAAGCTCGTCCGCACTTGAACCTTGACCCGTTTGTCTCGGGCCGACCTCAGCGCTGCACGGTCAGAGAATCCAGTCTGTGAGGGGTTGTTCGTCCTCGCGGCAGAACTTCTCGAGAGTTCTGGTGATCGACCGTTGACATCGACGTAATTACGGTGTTGTAATATGCACCCACATCTTGTGCGTCTCGCGACGCCAAACGGTTCCCGCAACACAACATCTAGTAGTGACGGTCAATCCGCCGAAAATCGCCTTCTGGGCGACGATCCGGGGTGATCGGAGCCACGGACTGCGTGCGAAAGGGCCTGGCAACGGTGGAATTTGCAGCGGCGGCCCACTTTCGAAGCGGTCTGTTCCTGGGAGCTCCCCCATCTATTTCCAAGCGTTTCCAGTCTCGATGAAACCATCGAGTTTGGAAGATGGTTCACCGCAACCGTGTTTCTTCGAAACCACGTTCTTCACCAATCAGGTCCGTCACGACCGGAGTGTCCGAAGACCGGTTTCTCCGAGATCAGGCTTCGCAGCCGGTTCTCCTGCTCAGTAAGTGTTTCTCACCGCAAGTGGTTCTCACCGCAAGCGTTCCTCCCGCTGGTCCCGTTCTTTCCTCGAACAGATGCTCCTTGAACAGGCTTCGCTCGAGCCAGAGGCAACCAAGACCAATTTCGTCCATCACAAACCGCCTTCGTTCGAATCCGTATGGTCGACGCCGGCAAGCCTTCCAGGAGTACCTATGGCAATCGCACCCGCACACCTCGCACTCGAACACGCTGGCATCGGCATTCAGCGTCACTTCACCACGCCGGAGATTCATCCCTACGACACGGTCGTCTGGGAGATGAGAGATGCCCGCATCTCCAACTGGAAAACGGGAGAAGTTGCCTTCGAACAGCTTGGTGTCGAGGTGCCATCGACCTGGTCGGTCAACGCCACGAACATCCTGGCCCAGAAGTATTTCCGGGGAACGCTCGGACTGCCCGAACGCGAATCGTCGCTTCGGCAAGTGATCGATCGCGTGGTCGACACCGTCACCCGTTGGGGCCGTGAAGGCGGCTATTTCCTCAACGAAGACGAAGCCGACACCTTCTCCGATGAACTGAAGTACCTGGTGCTGCACCAGAAGGGTGCGTTCAACTCGCCGGTGTGGTTCAACATCGGCGTCGAAGGCGTGCCGCAGCAGGGATCGGCCTGTTTCATCCTGTCGGTCGACGACAAGATGGACTCCATCTTGAACTGGTACGTGGAAGAGGGTGTGATCTTCAAGGGCGGCTCCGGAGCCGGGGTCAACCTCAGCCGGATCCGTTCGAGCGCCGAAATGCACAAGGGCGGGGGCACAGCTTCCGGGCCGGTCAGCTTCATGCGCGGAGCCGATGCCTCGGCCGGCACGATCAAGAGCGGCGGCAAAACCCGCCGGGCAGCCAAGATGGTCATGCTCGACATCGATCACCCCGACGTCGAGGAATTCATCTGGTGCAAGGCCACCGAAGAACGCAAGGCACGCGTCCTGCGCGAAGCCGGCTTCGACATGGACCTCGACGGAGTCGACAGCCACTCGATCCAGTATCAGAACGCCAACAACTCGGTGCGGGTCACCGATGAGTTCATGGAGGCGGTGCTCAGCGACGGCGACTGGAATCTCGTCGCTCGCACCTCGGGCGACATCGTCAAGACCGTCAAGGCCCGTGATCTGATGCGACAGTTCTCCCAGTCCACCTGGGAATGCGCCGATCCTGGCATGCAGTTCGACACGACCATCAACCGCTGGCACACCTCGGCGAACACGGCGAAGATCAACGGCTCCAACCCGTGCTCGGAATACATGCACATCGACAACTCGGCGTGCAACCTGGCCAGCCTCAACCTGCTCACCTTCCTCAACGACGACGACACCTTCGACGTCGACGGCTTCGAGCGCGGGATCGAGTGTTTCCTCACCGCCCAGGAGATCATCGTCGGCCGGGCCGATTACCCCACGGCGGCGATCGGTGCGAACAGCCTGAAGTTCCGGCAGCTCGGACTCGGCTACGCCAACATCGGCGCCCTGCTGATGAACCTGGGTCTGCCCTACGACTCCGAGGAAGGCCGGGCCTACGCGGCGTCGATCACGGCGCTCATGACCGGTCACGCCTACTACACCTCGGCTCGCACGGCGGCCCGTATGGGCGCCCACGCCGGCTACGAAGAGAACAAAGAACACATGCTTCGTGTGCTCGGTCAACACCAGGCCGCCGTCGCCGAGATCGACGAAGAACTGGCTCCGGCCGATCTTCTCTCTGCGGCCCAGCGTTCCTGGGACAACACCGTCGAGCTCGCCCCGAAGGTCGGCGTCCGTAACGCGCAGGCCACGGTGCTTGCCCCGACCGGCACGATCGGTCTGCTCATGGACTGTGACACCACCGGCATCGAGCCCGACCTCGGTCTTT
Organism: Acidimicrobiales bacterium; assembly: GCA_037969565.1. Lineage (GTDB taxonomy): Bacteria > Actinomycetota > Acidimicrobiia > Acidimicrobiales > SZUA-35 > SZUA-35. The sequence continues at coordinate 18,938 of JBBKXQ010000053.1, forward strand.
GCAAGATGAAGAAGCTCGTTGGTGGCGGCACGATGATGATCGTCAACCAGTCGGTACCTCGGGCCCTTCGTCGCCTCGGCTACACCGATCAGCAGGTCACGGCCATCGAGGCCTACGTCGACGAGCACAAATCCATCCTCGGAGCCCCGGCTCTCGATCCGGCTCACTACCCGGTGTTCGCTTGCTCGATGGGAGACAATCCCATTCACTACCTCGGTCACGTCAAGATGATGTCGGCCGTCCAGCCGTTCATTTCCGGCGCCATCTCCAAAACGGTCAACATGCCCGAAGATGTCACCGTCGAAGACGTCGAACAACTGCACATCGATGCCTGGCGTATGGGTGTGAAGGCCATCGCCATCTATCGCGACAACTGCAAGGTTGCCCAGCCCCTGAGCATGGCCAAGAAGGGTGACGGCGACGCAAAGTTCACCGACGCCGCCCTGGCCGCCGATGCTGCAGCGGCGGCAGCAGCAGCCCCGGTGGTCCAGGTCACCGAGATCATCGAGAAGGTCGTGTACAAGCCGGTCCGCGAGCGTCTGCCTCGCGATCGCCGGAGCCGCACCTTCGACTTCCGGGTGGCCGACTGCAAGGGATTCGTCACGGTCGGCGAGTACGACGATGGCCGACCCGGAGAGGTCTTCCTGCGAGTGTCCAAGCAGGGTTCCACCCTGGCCGGAATCATGGATGCTCTTGCCATCAGTCTCAGCCACGGACTCCAGTACGGCGTGCCATTGCGCACCTACGTGGAGACCTTCACCGGCATGCGGTTCGAGCCTGCCGGTATGACCGACGATCCCGACATTCGGATCTCCACGTCGATCATGGACTACCTCTTCCGCAAGCTCGCCGTGCTCTACATGGACCCCAAGGAACGGGCCGAGCTCGGAATCTTCACCACCGGTGAGCGCACCCAACAGACCTTGCCCGGGGTCGACGAAGCCGTTTCGGTCCAAGGCCACGAGATGGCATCCGATCCCAAGAGTGTCGACACCGTTGATGAGATCATCACCAAGGCGGCCGCAGCAGCCGCAGCCATCACGGCCGCTCCGGTCTCGCCGGTTGCTCCCAGCAACCAGCCCCGGACCGACCCCGATGCGCCGCTCTGCATGCAGTGTGGTGTCACGATGAACCGTTCCGGCAGCTGTCACGCCTGCCCCAGCTGCGGCAACACCAGCGGCTGTAGCTGAACCCCGCTGCTCGCGCAGCCCAAATTCACACAGCCAAATTCACACAGCCATACCAAGTTCACGGCCCGCATCACCTCTGATGCGGGCCGTGACCCGTTTTCGTGGCCTGCACGGGAAACGAGCAACGTCGGAGTTGTCCCCGCCATCGAAGCGGAGTCTCACCTCGGCTGGAGTCGGTCCGCCCTGTCTCCGCTGATCAACCGAGTAGCGCGTCAAGCGAGCGGCTCGTCAACCGAGTGGTTCGTCAACCGAAGCTCGTCACGACTGGGCCCGTCGCCGAACGTCGAGGCTCAGGGCAGTGGATTGACGGCCGAGGTCGTTGCCGTGGACGCCGTCGAGGATGGTCCCGAGGGTGATGCCGACGAGGTTGACGACCCCGTTGCCAGCGTCGTGCTGGTAGACGGATTCTCCGAGGTTGTGGTCGAGCGAGGAGCCGTGGTGGTCGGAAGCTCGAGTTCGGGGAGCGAGGTGGTTGTGCACAGCGGATTTGCTGTGCTCGTCGTGGTCGACCCGGGCTGGGTGTCCGAACTCGTCGAACCGCAGGTTGTGGTGGACGTGGGGCCGGTCGTCGTGGTTCTGATCGGCGCCGTGGTCGAGCCCAACTGGATGGTGTCGGGGAAGGTCGACGGAGGTACCGGTCCTGGTCCGGTGCTGACGGTCGAGGCCCGAGTCGTCGGGGTGGCCGTTGTGTTCGTTGATGATGTCGTCGCGCCGGCGGTTGTCGTATCCGTCGGCGATCCGCCGGGATCGACCGTGGGGCCGGCGGGGGTGGTGTTCGCCGCAGTGCTCGTGGCGACGGATGGTGTGGGCCCGGACCTCGATGAGGTTGTGGCCGAGGCGGTGGTCACTCCGTTCGGAACGGTATCGCCATCGCGGAAAGGATCGAAGCTGGTCAGGGCCGGCCCGCTGGCCTGGTCTTCGAGAGAAGATGGCGTGGACAGCCCCGACTGGCCGGCCGGGGAGGTGAGGTCGATCTCGCTCTTGGCCTGCAGCGCCTGGTACGCGAGGGGGCCCGCGAGAGCGGCGGCCGAAAGCGTGGAGAGTGCGAGAGCGAGCACGAACCTCGGTGACCGGATGGTGGCGAGAGCGTCTTGAAACATGGCGGGATGTGTTGGGTCGGCGACCGGCAACATGCACGTTCTAGCCAAGCTGAAGGCGGTTGTTGGGGAGGAGGGTGGAATCACCCATTGGGGTGCCCACATCGGGTGAGATTGGCTCACGCAACGTCGAGATTTTTGTGGTTTTCCTGAACTTCGACGGAGCCACGGCGCAGGAGCGATGGCCCTAGAGTTGCCCGATGGTTGACCGTGCGATCCGGGCTGAGAAGGCGGATCTGCGTGAGCGAGCACAAGCCAATCGAGTGGGCCTCGAGGTCGACTCGTATCGGGTCTGCCGTGGACTTGCTCACTTCATCGTTGGCCTCCGGCCTGGGTGGATCGTGCTGTTCGACGCGATGGCCGGTGAGCCTGATCTTGCATCGCTGCTCGAGGCTGGTCTTGGAAGGGACTTCGCACTGACTCGAACCCCCGACGAGGGGCGAGTCCTGTCGGTGCATCCGGTGCGAGCTCCTCGCGAGGTACATCGTTTCGGATATTCCCAGCCGGTGGCCGACGCTCCGATCGTCGCCGACGGCGACATTGCCGCTGTCTGTGTACCTGCTTTGGCCTTCGATCGACATGGTGGTCGGCTTGGCTTCGGTGCCGGTTTCTATGATCGATTCCTGGCCCGCCTGGCGCCCGATGTGGTGCGGATCGGCGTCACCAACGGATTCATCGTCGATCGAATTCCATCCGAACCGCATGACATCCCGATGACCCATCTCGCCGGTGAATTCGGGGTGGTGGCCCTCCCGTTGGACACGCTGCCCTGACGCAGCTCCGAGGGAGGGTTGGCTTGGGTCAGCGGCTTGGAGTCGCGCTAGCTTCCGACGATGCCTCTCGATCCTCAGATCAAGCCGCTCGTCGATTTGGTGAACGCCGGAGCGGCAGCCGCTCCTCCGATATGGGAACAGACGGTCACCGAACGACGCGAGGCCTACCACAAGTTGCTCGACGCGCTTCCGGCCGGGCCACCAGTGCATCACGTGGTCGACCGCACCATTCCGGGCCCGGACACCGACATCCCGGTCCGGGTGTACACCCCCGAGAATGCCGTCGGGATCGTGGTCTTCTATCACGGCGGCGGTTGGACGATCGGTGACCTCGACACGCACGACGAGCCGTGTCGTGAGATCGCCAACCAGTCGGGGGCCGTCGTGGTGTCGGTCGACTATCGACTCGCCCCCGAGGCGAAGTTTCCGGCCGCCGTCATCGACAGCTTTGCCGCACTGAAGTGGGTTGATTCCCACAAGGCGGAGTTGGCCGCCGAAGATGCGAAGATCGTGGTGTCCGGAGATTCGGCCGGAGGCAATCTTGCCGCCGTCATGTGCCTTCTCGCTCGGGGCCTGAATGGGCCCGAGATCGCGGCCCAGCTACTGGTCTATCCCGGCACCGACATGCGAATGAGCGAATTCGACAGTCTGGAAGCCAACGGCGAGGGGTACGTGCTGACCCGCGAGACCATGCGCTGGTTCGGGGCCCAGTACCTCGACAATCCCGAGCAGGCCGAAGATTGGCGGGCCTCGCCACTGCTGGCCCATTCGCTGGAGGGGTTGCCGCCGGCGCTCGTGATCACGGCCGAGTTCGATCCCCTTCGAGACGAAGGCACGGCATACGTTGCTGCATTGCGGGCCGCCGGGGTACAGGTGACCCACACCAACTATGACGGCATGGTTCACATCTTCTTCCAGCTGGGCCCGTTGATCACCGCCGGCGCCGAGGCCGTTGCCGAGGTGGCCGCCGCAGCCAAATCGGCTGTGCGCTGACCACATCGTCACCCGGCCAGGGAGCCGGTGGTCAGTTCCTGAGTGCTGCGAGGTCGGCGATGACTTCGGTGGCGTGCCCACCCGGGTCGGTCACCTCGTAGGACTTGGCGATCTGGCCCTCGGGGTCGATCAGGTAGCTGATCCGTTTGGGATAGTCGGCAAATGGATCATCGGAGTTGCGGAGCACGTCGTAGGCCACGCCCACCGACCGGTCCGTGTCGCACAACAACGCGAACGGAAAATCGAACTTCGCGCGGAACGCGGCGTTGTCCTCTGGGGTGTCGAACGAGATGCCGAGCACGGTGCAGTCCGAATCGATGAACGTCTGGGCTTGATCACGCAAGCCCTTTCCCTCGAGCGTTCAACCAGGGGTGTCGGCCTTCGGGTACCACCACAACAGCACCCAGTGGCCGCGCTGAGACGTGAGGTCGAATGGGATACCGGTGTGATCGTTGACGGTGAACACCGGAGCTGTGGTGCCTGCTTCGAGCATGTGCCCGCTCCTTCGAACGTTCCGACGTCGTTTGACGTCGAGTTGCGACAACGTAGTCGGCGTTGCCCATGCACCCGAAGTCGTTGTTCTGGCTGCGAGACTGTTGCGATGCGCGCATTGATCATTTTCGCTTCACTTGTTTTCCTTCTCTCCGCCTGCGGAAGTTCGTCGTCCGAGGTCGGCGACCCAACGTCGGGTGACACAGCATCTGGCGAGCCGTCGCCGGTGGGCGAGCAGACCGCTCCGGTGGTCGTCGACGGCGAGGCGCTGCCGGCCTTCCCCGATGGGGTGCCCTTTGCCGTGGACGCGGCGATCGATCCGGCGATTGGCATGGTTGCGCCCACGATCACCGGCACCGGCTTCGACGGGGCCGACGTGACGGTGGCCCCCGACGGCACGCCGAAGGTCGTGATGTTCGTCGCCCACTGGTGCCCACATTGCCAGAACGAGGTGCCTGCGGTGATCGATCTGATCACGGCCGGCCGCAAGCCCGAGAACCTCTCGATCGTTCTCGTGAGCACGGCTCCCCGTGAAGGGGAATCGAATTATCCCCCGCAGACGTGGCTCGAGACGGTCAAATGGGCCGAGCCGGTGATGCGGGACGGCGCCGACTTCGAAGCGCTTCGGGCCTATGGCGCCGGTGGATTTCCCTACACCGTCTATCTGAGCGGCGACAACGAGGTCATTGCCCGGTCGGCTGGTGAACTTCCGACCGACACCATCGAACAACTGTGGTTGGCGGCGGCCGAATCATGAGCCAGGATGTTTCCATGAGTGACACCATCCTCGACGAACGAACCGATGAACTTCTCGACGACGGCGGCGACCACGATCGCTACTCCCACTACGTCCGCAAAGACAAGATCATGCCGAGTGCCATCGACGGATCGGCCGTGATTGCCTTGTGCGGTAAGAAGTGGGTGCCAAACCGAGATCCCGAGAAGTTCACCATCTGCCCCGAATGCAAAGAGATCTTCGAGGCGATGAAGGGTTGATCGCAGGCCCGACCGTCGAGATCGCCGTCGTCGGGAGCCTCAATCTCGACATCTCGGTGTCGACCCCTCATCTTCCGGTGCCGGGTGAGACCGTGATCGGTGGGGATGCTCTGTGGTCTCCCGGAGGTAAGGGCGGCAACCAGGCGGTGGCGGCAGCCCGTCTCGGACGTCGGGTTGCCATGGTCGGGGCCGTCGGAACTGACTCGGCAGGCGAGACCCTGCTTGCGGGTCTCGACGCCGATCGGGTGGTGTTCGCCGGTGTCCGGCTCGCCGAAGCGCCCTCCGGACTGGCCATGATCGCCGTGGCCGCCGATGGTTCGGGGGAGAACAGCATCGTCGTCAGCCCGGGTTCGAACGGCCGGCTCAGTCCTGAGGTGGTTCGAACCTCGGCGGCGGTGAGGGATGCCGTCGTTGTGCTGATCCAGCTCGAGATTCCATTGGACTGTGTCGTGGCCACCCTTGCCTGCGCCCGCGGACGGGTGATCATCAATCCGGCCCCGGCGGTGCCCGGTGCGGCCTCGGCCATCGCCGGCGCGTCGATCGTGGTGCCGAACCGTGGCGAGTTGGCGGCGCTCGTCGGTGCTGATGAAGCCCGGTCGAATGACGAATTGGTCGACCAGGCTCGTCAACTCGACGTCCCGTCGATCGTGGTCACCCTGGGCGCCGACGGAGCACTCGTCGTCGAACCCACGAGTGTCTCGTTCGTGCCGTCGATTCCGGTCGACCCGGTCGACACCACCGCAGCCGGAGACACGTTCTGCGGCGCACTGGCTGACGCCCTGGTTGGTGAGGCTGATCTCGTGGACGCCGTGAGCTGGGCCGTACGCGCTGCTGCGGTCACGGTCACCCGCCGCGGAGCGCAGCTCTCGATCCCGACCCGGGCCCAAGTCGAGGCGCTCGGCTGAACAAGCGTTGGTCGAAACTTCTGATCGGGCCTCAGTTTCTGGTCCGGCCTCAGTCTTCGGCTGGGGCCTCGCCGAAACCGTATGGATGTTTCGATTGCCAATTCCAGGCGTCTTTGATCATCACTTCGAGGTTTCGGTCGGCCCGCCACTCGAGACGTTTGTTGGCCACTGATGGGTCGGCGAGTGACGTAGCGATGTCTCCGCCCCGCCGGCTCGTGACTTCATAGGGCACGGCTTTGCCGCTGACTCGAGCGGTTGCTTCGATGATCTCCAGAACTGAGGCGCCGGTGCCGGTGCCGAGGTTGATCTCGTCGCAACCGGGTTCGATGTTTTCCAGAGCGGCGAGGTGGCCGAGAGCGAGATCGATGACGTGGATGTAGTCACGGACGCCCGTGCCATCAGCGGTGTCGTAGTCGTCGCCGAACACCAGCACCTTGTCTCGCCTGCCCACCGCCACTTGCATCACGTATGGCACGAGGTTGTTGGGTGGGCCGTTGGGATCTTCGCCGATCTCGCCGCTGGGGTGGGCGCCGACCGGGTTGAAATATCGCAGGAGGGAGATCTGCCAACGAGGGTCGGCGGCGGCGACGTCACGACAGATGTCTTCGATCATGAGTTTGGTGCGGCCGTAAGGATTGGTGGGGCCGGTTGACGCGGTTTCCGGTATCGGCAGGATCTCGGGGTCGCCGTACACCGTGGCCGAACTGGAGAAGACGAACTCCCACACGTCGTTGCGGGCCATGGCTTCGAGCAGGTTCATGGTGGAGACGAGGTTGACCTGGTAGTAACGAAGGGGCTGCTCCATCGACTCACCAACGGCCTTGAGGCCGGCGAAGTGGATGACGGCTTCGATCGGGTGTGCGGCGAAAATCGGGTCGAGAGCAGAAGCGTCGGTGAGATCGGCCTCGATCAGGTGGACCTGTCGGCCCGTGAGGCGTCCGACGGCTTCGATCGATTTCGGTGAGCTGTTCGAGAAGTTGTCGACAACGACGACGTCGAATCCCCGCTCGAGCAGCGCCACCGTGGTGTGGCTGCCGATGTATCCGGCTCCACCGGTGACCAGGATCGTTCGAGTCATCGCTCTCCGTCGAAAAGGCTCCGGCCATACCGTGACGCCCGGAACGGTTGTGTGCGTGCTGGCAACAGTAGCCAGTCGAAGCAGCCAATCGAGGTAGTCGATCGAAGCTGACACGCAGAGATGGGAGAAGTCTGCGGTCCGGCGTCTCGTTCGCTACTGTGCCCGTGTCCGTACCTGAGGAGAATCAACGTGACTGACACGCCCACGCAACCACCGGGGTGGTACTACGCCCAAGGCGATCCGCCCGGAACCCAACGATATTGGGACGGCGCCCAATGGCAGGGTGGACCCCAAGCGGTGCCGGCAGCTGGTGGCGCGAGCGCCTATGGAGCATCCGACGGTGCGGCACTGATTGCCTCGCCCTGGTCACGCCTCGGAGCGCGAATCATCGATTTCTTCATCCTGATCATCCCGCTGGTCGTCGTTGGTGCAGTCATCGGTGGCGGTCTCTACGGACTGGGTGGTGATGGTGGGGTGTCGTTCACCGCCAGCTTCATCAGCGGCATCGTCACCACCGCCATTGCGGTGGCCTACGAGTACTACTTCCTGGCCAAGGATGGTGCCACGCCGGGCAAGAAGGCGCTGAACATCAAGGTCGTGAAAGAGGACGGCACCGAGCTCGGTCAGGATGGCGCCATGAAACGCCTGATTCTCTCGGCCCTCGGAGCCATCCCGATCTTGGGCAGCCTCATCGGTATCATCGTTTTCCTTGGAACCGTCGTCATGATCTTCACCGACTCACGTCGTCAGGTCCCGGCCGACAAGGTCGCCAAGTCGATCGTGATTCGAACTTCCTGATCGGAGGAACCGACCATGGCGAGACAACAATCGGGCGGCCGGAAGCTTTCGGGTCGGACCACTCCGAAGAAGGATGTGGTCGAGCCCGGCGACACCGGAATTCGGCCCCTTCACAAACGGAACCCGTTCATGTTCTGGGCCATCATGGTCGCGGCAGCGGCCATGGTGCTGTCCACGCTCACCGGATTCATCGTCTTGCTCGCATGAGTCGAGACGCTGGTCGGTGCACCAGCGCTGTTCTGCTCTTCTGGCCCCGTCCTCCTGTTTCGTGGCGGGGTCCTGCTCCATTGTGAGGTTCTGCATCGGAAGGGCGGGATTCGGCGCGAATGGTGCCATCCTTAATCTCCGTCGTTGGGGGCCACCCTGCCGGGTGTTTGTCGAGGAGATTCATGACGTTCAAAGTCGGCGACCGAGTCGTCTACCCCCACCATGGGGCCGCCATCATCGAGAAAACCGAAATGGTTGAACTTCTTGGCGAGAAGAAGAAGTACTTCGTGCTGAAAACCGCCCACGACGAACTCACCGTTCGAGTCCCCGTCGACAAGGCCGAAGAAGTTGGCATGCGCCCTCCCATCAGTGGTGAAGACGTCGAAGACCTCTTCGTGCTTCTGGCCAAGAAAGACGTGCGCGAACCGGCGAACTGGAGTCGCCGATTCAAGAACCACCAAGAGAAGCTCAAGTCGGGCGACGTGTATCAGGTGGCCGAAGTCGTACGAAACCTGGCGCTTCGCGAAAGCGCCAAAGGTCTTTCGGCGGGCGAGAAGAACATGTACTCCAAGGCTCGCAAGGTGCTCGTTTCGGAGTTGTCGTTCTCGCTCGATGTGTCCGAAGACGACGCCCTCGAGCAGGTCGAAGTCCACCTCGGTTGATCAGGGATGGGGCTGACCGCTGGTCAGGCCATCCCGAGCAATTCGAACATTGACCGAGGAATACTCTCGTCACCCCGGCCCAAGCGGGCCGCCCGTTCGACGTTCACGGCATCGAACGCTCGATTGCTCCAGTTCTCCCACGGACCGTCGGTCAGGGCGTTGATGTCGCCGCCGGCGTTCACGCACGCCCGGAGGTAGTCGGCTTGATCGGCAAGGTCGCCGGCTCCGCCGATCGGTCCGTGACCAGGGATCACGGTGCCCCCGATCTCGGCGAGGCCGTCGAGCGTCTCGGCCCACACGGCGGGGTTGCCGGCGTACGCCAAGGGTGTCACGCCGAAGCTGCCAATGGCGCCGGCAAACAGTGCGCCGACGCCAGGGGTGTGAGCGATCAGATTCGACGCTGACTCTCCGACTTCGATCAGGACTCGAACGGCCGGGGTCAGCCAGGCGGGTTGGTCGACCGTGTGGGTGATCGGCCGGGTGTCGAAACCGTCGTGGTAGGCCGGAGCCAAGTGGGGGAGCAGGGCCCGGATTGCGGCCCGGTTCATCGGCTGATCGAGTTCGTCGCTCGCCACGGGCGATCCGTAGAACCCGGCAGCCCAGAATGGGGCGGATCCTCCGCTGAACGGCACCCGGCTCGATGTGAGTACGACGCGGCGTAGCGGGGCGACGATTCCGGCCGTGAGCTTCTCGATTGCGGTGCGGATCACCTTGCCCCGATACGGGGTGCCCGTGGTGTCGATCACGGTCAGTCCATCGGAATCGATGACCAGGCCGACGTTGCTCTGGCCATAGACCGGGTGGGGATGCGTGAACGCAAAGACGCCAGTGCCGAGTTCGACGAGGATGGGCTCGACATCATCACCCGGCGCCGGCACGAGGTTGGTCGGCTCGGGGTCGGATCGGTCGAAGATGAGGTCGGCATCGTCGGAAATCGGGGCCATTGCCGAACGCTAGTTGCTCATCCCCGATTCCCTCTGGGGGCTACCGGTCGGTAGCCTCTCGCCGTGACTGATTATTCCCCGCCACTCCGAGACATCTTCTACGTCCTCAACGAACTCTCGGGGTTCCCGGAGTTGCTCGACACCGAGCAATTCGGCCACGTGGATGTCGACACGGTGGAAATGGTCCTCGGGGAGGTCGGTCGCTGGATCGGGGATGTGGTCGCTCCGACCAATGTCGACGGCGACCAAATCGGTACGAAATGGCAGGACGACGGCTCGGTGGTCACGCCCGACTCGTTCAAGGTGGCCTACCGGCAGTACGTCGAGTCGGGGTTCGGAGCGATTCCGTTCGAGCCCGACTTCGGTGGCGGTGGATTCCCCTGGGTCGTCGGGCTCGCCATCCAAGAAATGCTCACGAGTGCCAACATGGCCTTCTCCTTGTGCCCGCTGTTGACACAGGGCGCCATCGACGCCTTCCTCCACCACGGTTCCGACGAGCAACAAGCCATGTATCTGCCGAAGATGCTCACCGGCGAGTGGTCCGGCACCATGAACTTGTCCGAGCCGCAGGCGGGCTCGGATGTCGGTGCGGTTGCCACGAAGGCTGAACCGGTCGGGGATGGCTCCTACCGAATCACCGGCCAGAAGATCTGGATCACCTACGGCGAGCACGACCTGACCGAGAACATCATCCATCTGGTACTCGCTCGCACACCCGGAGCGCCCCCCGGAACTCGTGGGATCACCATGTTCGTCGTCCCGAAGTTTCTCGTGAACGACGACGGATCGCTCGGCGCCAAGAATGACGTGTCGTGTGTTTCGATCGAGCACAAGCTCGGAATTCACGGCAGCCCCACGTGCGTGCTGGCCTTCGGCGACCATGGCGGATCCATCGGCTGGCCCATCGGCGACGAGTTCACCGGTATGCGCAACATGTTCACGATGATGAACAACGCTCGTCTGTCGGTTGGCCTCCAGGGTCTGTCGCTGGCCGAACGAGCCTTCCAGCAGAGCCTCGACTACGCCGTCGAACGCAAGCAGGGAACGGCGGTCGACGGTACGAAGGGCGTACAGAGTTCGATCATCGACCACGCCGATGTGCGGCGGATGCTCATGACCCAACGGGCGTGGATCGACGCCATGCGGGTGCTCACCTACACCAATGCCGTGGCCATCGACCGGGCCCGGGCGGCCACGAAACCCGATGAGAAGCAGGCTGCGCAGGAGTTGGCCGACCTGCTGATCCCACTTTCGAAGAGCCTGTGCACCGATCTGGGAAGCGAGCTCACCTCGATCAATCTGCAGATTCACGGAGGAATGGGCTTTGTCGAAGAAACGGGTGCGGCCCAGCACTACCGAGACATCCGCATCGGCCCGATCTACGAGGGCACGAACGGCATTCAAGCGGCCGACTTGGTTGGTCGAAAGCTGACGATGCGGGGCGGTGCGGTGATCTTCGAGCAGCTGGCGAGCTATGAATCGTCGGCGGTGGAGCTCGGCAAGTTCGACGAACTGGCCGCCTTCGGTGCCCGCCTCACCGAATCCTGCCAAACGGCTCGCGAGGCCACCCAATGGCTGCTCGATCATGGTCAGACCGACCTCAACGCTGCCCTCGCCGGTTCGTCGCCCTACCTCCGACTGCTGGGCACCGTTGTCTGCGGTGGCTTGTTGGCTCGTTCGGCCCTGATTTCGCACGGTCGAGATGACGACGCCGATTTCCACCGAGCCAAGATGGTGTCGGCCAAGTTCTTCGGCGAGCAGATCCTCCCCACGGCCAACGGCCTCTTGCATGCCGTCACGGCAGGCGCCGACGATCTCTTTGCCCTCACGGCGGAACAGTTGGCCTGAGGTGATGCCAGCCGTGGTGTTTCGGGGGCGAACGGGAAGGCTTCGACGCCGCCGCTAGTTTCTCTCGGGTGCTGATTCCCGCCGTGCTGGCCTCCATTCCGTCACCATCGAGCAATGCGCTCGAATTGGGGCCGCTCACCTTCCGCTACTACGGATTGATGATCGCGCTCGGCGTGTTGGCTGCGGTCGAGATCGCAAGCCGTCGTTGGGAGGCTCGGGGCGGCGAACGGGACGACATTCTGGAGATCGCCAAATGGGCGGTGCCCGCCGGTCTGATCGGTTCGCGGATCTATCACGTCGCCACCGACTGGAAGCGATATCAGGGTCGCTGGCTCGATGCGTTCAAGATCTGGGAAGGCGGACTCGGTATCCCCGGTGGCCTGTTCTTGGGGGTGCTGGTTGGAGCCTTGTTTGCCCGGAGGAAGGGCTGGAGCATCACGGGTCTGGTCGACGCAATCATCCCTGGGATCCCGGTAGCGCAAGCGATTGGTCGTCTGGGGAACTGGTTCAATCAGGAGATTTTCGGGCGGCCATCCGACTTGCCCTGGGCGGTTGAGATCGACGAACGGTTTCGGCCGGCGGAATTCGCCCAGTTCTCGACCTTTCATCCAACCTTCCTCTACGAAGGCCTACTCAACCTCGCCATCGCCGCCTCACTCATTTGGGTCGACAAGAAGAAGTGGCTCAAGCCGGGCCAGATCTTGCCGCTCTGGATCGCGCTCTACGGCATTGCCCGCTTCATCATCGAAGGGATGAGGACCGACGAGGCCTCACTGATCGCCGGCATTCGCGTCAATCATTGGGTCAGCGGGGCTGCCGTGATCATCGGGGCCATTTGGTTCGTGATTCTGGGACGACGCCCGGCCTCGGACCCTGCTTTCGATGACGGCGTTCTCGATGACCGCGTTCTCGATGACCGCGTTCTCGAGCATGACGAGGGTGGCCTTCTCGATGACGGCGTTCTCGAGCACGACCACGATGACGTATCACCCGTCAACAAGAACGGAACCTGATCGGCTCTCGGCTGGCTCGGCCTGCCACGATTGGAACATGAACGCCGAACGAAGCGCGGGTCGAGACAGGGTTGAACGATGAGCGGACTCCCCGCACTTCCGGACAAGGCGATGCTGATCGAACGAGTCGGTCCGTATCGGGAGCATTGGGCCACCAGCCCCCGACCGGAACGAATCGAGCCCACCGGACCGAACGAAGAGTCGGTGTGGGACTATCCCCGTCCGCCCGAAGTTCGGCCGATCGAATCGGAACTGATCGTGTGGTCGGGCGATGTCTGCGTGGCCCGGACCACGCAGGCGTTGATGGTGGTCGAGACGGCAGGGGCCCCGGTTCCGTACTTTCCGCCTGACGACGTGCAGGTCGAGTGGTTGGCGGCAACCGGCCACGTCACCATCTGCGAATGGAAGGGAGCCGCCGTCCATTTTGACCTCGTGGCGCCTTCGAACCGCATCACCCACGCCGCGTTCTCATACCCCGACCCCTTGAACGATCTCGGTCAGGGCTACGGGAAAATCGCCGGCTACTTCGGTTTCTATCCCGGGAAGCTCGCCTGTTTCGTCGACGACGAACCGGTCTCTCCCCAGCCCGGCGATGTGTACGCAGGGTGGGTGACCAGCCGGATCAAGGGACCGATCAAGGGTGGTCCCGGAACCCAGGGTTGGTAGGGGAGGCCAGATGCTCTCGTGGACAGCGTGATGATGCAGATTGCACAACGGCACCAGATTCTCGAGGTCGGTCAATCCGCCTGGATCCCATTCCTGAATATGGTGGGCTTGGCACCAACTGACCGGCCGGTCGCAGTCTTTCCATCCACACGTTGAGTGGATGGCTTTGAGGGCCCCATCTACGGTTTGGCGGATCGAGTGCTCGTGCGGGCCGTGCAGCGCCGTTTCGGCGTCGACCACCAACGTCACATGGGCTCGGCCGTGATGGCCGTTGCCGTGGGACACCAAGGCCAGCA
>JBBKXQ010000054.1:0-16794 GCA_037969565.1 Acidimicrobiales bacterium
GGGCGCAGCGCCCGCACCGCTACCGACGGCCAATGGGCCGCCCTCAAAGCCATCCACTCATCGTGTGGTTGGAAAGACTGCGATCGGCCGGTCAGTTGGTGCCAAGCCCACCACATCAAAGAATGGGACCCCCACCCAGGCCAATCGGGCGGGCTCACGGATCTGAACAATCTGGTGCCGTTGTGCAACCGGCATCATCACGCCGTCCACGAAGGCAAATGGTCGATCAAACTCTTACCCGACCGAACGCTTCGGATCCGAAGACCCGACAACCACCACTGGGCCGACGCCAAACCCGACCGGCTCCACGAACGGCCGGCGATGAGCGCCGGCCCGATCAGGCCCCGGCCGGGATGAGTTCGTCGTCGAGGCTCACGGTGCCGGCCTCGATCACGAGCGCCCCGACAGAAAGCAGGTTGTTGCGCCTCTTGACGAGATCTCGGAACACATCCAGGTCGCGCTCGAGGCCGGGCTGGGGGCGGGTCACCATGACACAGCGGTCGATCTGCTTCGTGATGTCGAGCAGGGCTGTGCCCAGCTTCATCTGCGACCCCACGAAACGGTCTTCGCCGCCTCCCTCGACCACGACGTTGCTGCGAAACCGTCGGATGTCACGGCCCTCGAGGGAATCCCGGCCGACCAACGAAATCTGCGATCGTTTGCTGTCGTGAAACGAACCTGCCGGTCCTTGCCAACTCACCCAATCGGCGTCGTGCTCCACATCGAGTGGGTTCTCGTAGGTGGCACCCTCGTCGGTGGGTCGAACCAGCGTGACCTCCCGGCCCAACCAGGACGTCAGCGCCGAATCGTCGTTGGTCTCGGTGCCGTCGGGCAAGGTGATCACCACCTCGTCGCCCACCATCCGAGCCGAGGCGAACAACAATTCAGGGGCGCGACGAGCGGTGAGAACCGTGTTGCTACTGGGTTCGAACAAGCCCCAGGCCCGGTCTCCCTTCAATCCGACTTCGGAGACTTCAACCGATTCGAGCCGCTCGCCTCCGAGGGACTTCACCGGATATCGCCAGAGTTCGAGGACACGCATGGCTGCACATTACCCAGCGGCGGCGACGGGCTCGTGTCGATAGCGGCGGCGGTGGGCCAGCCAGGCCGGCACCCCGCACAGAATGGGCACCAGCAGCGAGATCGCCCGATAGGCGGTGGTGGCAACGATGGCGTCTTGGCGAGGGATTCCGGATACCACGAGCAACCACACCAAGCCGACCTCGACGAAACCAAGGCCACCGGGTGTGATCGGGATCATCGTCAGAACGGCCGCTCCGGCATAGGCCAGCAGCACGAGACTGAGCCGGGGATCAGCACCGACGGCGAAGAGCGCAGCCACCAGGGCCAAATAGTCGAAGGCCCAATTGAGCGCGGCCGCCAGCACGGCCTTGCGAGAGTTGCTGCCGAGAACGTCGATCATCCGATCTCGTTCCTGCACGAGGCGCTGCGGGTTGAGAAAGCGGGGTGTTCCCCTCCGTTTCGAGATCGTTCGCAGAACCCAGTCGATGGCTCGACCGAGGCTCAGCAATGGCCGATCGAACACAACTGCGATCCAACCGAAGGCGACGAGGAGAGCGAACATCACGCCGCCGGCAACCGCAGCGGGCCACAAGGCCTCGGGCACGGGGGCGCCGAGCACCGCCATCAGGAAACCGGTGGCGGGAATGGCGAACAGGGCCGCGGTCGACAGGATCGATGTGGCGGCCAAAGCCCCGGCGGCCTCGGAGTGTTGCACCCCACTCACCGAGAGCATCCGGTAGAGCGTCGCTCCGCCGACTGCAGCCCCACCGGGAACCACACGACTGACGGCGTTGCTCACCAGCTGGCTGGTGGCTGCCACGAACCAGTCGACCTTCGGCAGCGCAATCTTGATCAGCCACCAAACACAGACGAAACTCAGGATCTCGAAAACCACCATCACACCGAACCACTCGGGCCGAATCGTGCGTAGGCGCGGGGCCTGCTCGACGATCTCGATCAGCTGCGGTGCGAACAGATACAGCGCGATCGTGCCGATCGTGATGTAGACGCCCTGCTTGATCCAATCCGAGATCTGCGCTGATCCTGCGGCGGCATCGTCGAGAACGAGCGTGGCCCGCGCTTTCTTCGAACTTGCCTCCGACCGCGCAGCCATCAGCCTGCACTCCAGCTGATGAGCGGCCGTCCGATGTGGGCGAGCAAGTCATCGAGCAGCGAAAGCGGCAAACCGACGACGTTCGAGTAGCTGCCAGCGATCGAGGTGATGAAGAGGGCCGCTGCGCCCTGGATCGCATAGGCCCCCGCCTTGCCCAAGGGTTCACCGGTGGCGAGGTACCAGTCGATCTCGGGGTCGGCCAGATGTCGAAAAGTGACGACCGTGGTCGAGACCTCAGTGGCCACGAAGTCACCAATTCTGACGCTCACGGCCGTCATCGTCTCGTGACTTCGACCGCTCAACTGCTGCAACATCGTACGAGCGTGTTCGACATCGGTGGGTTTCCCCAAGATGTCGCCGTCGATGACGACGACCGTGTCGGCGCCGATCACGATGTCGTTCGGGGCGACCTCGACAGCCCCCGATTTCACGGCCGCAAGCCGTGAAACCAGTGCGACAGCCTGCTCCCCCGGCTCTGGCGTCTCATCGACATCAGGTTCGATCACCACGGGGACAACGCCAACACTTGCGAGCAACTCACGTCGCCGCGGCGACGCGGAAGCCAGGACCAGGCGTGGCCGCTGGATGAAGCCGGTCTCAGGCATGGCATTGACTGTAGGAGAGAAGCTCACAAGATCGGTTCCACCGCCGATTGAGCTTGATGAGGCCGGATGATTCGAAAGCAGCTTGCGGCGGCTGCGAAACCATGCTCGACCCGTGGATCACCACGTGTCCACACTGCGGAACGAGTTCGCACTACCCGAGCGAAGCGGTCAGCCTCGCCGACCAAGTGGCGCCTGCGGTCAACGCCGAGCCAACGTGGATCGACGTGCCCCTCTCGGCTGACGAACCGGCCAGAGTGGCCCTGTTCCGTCATTTCCTCCATGAGCGGGATTTCCCATTCGAGGAATCTCGCCGCTTCATCTCCATCCGGATCGAGGATGCCGATGCCATCGCCCGGGCGATCCGACCGTGGGGTTTCGAGCATGACATGCCCGAGGACCCCCGAGTTCTCGACTCGTTGGCCCACACCATGCAGGGTGTGAGCGCAACCGTGCTGGAGACAATCGAGGCCCAGCGGTCGTCAGTTTCACGGCATCGATCGATCGACTCCTCCGGGAACGACCGCAGCGACGATCCTCGTATCGACCTCCGCTAGCGACCGGGAGTTCAAGGATTCGTCGCGGTTCATGCCAGACTGCCCGGATGCCTCTAGTCACTGTTGACATCGACGGTGTGGTCGCCACGGTCACGCTGAATGATCCCGATCGCCGCAACGCCATGACCCTCGCCATGTGCGACGAAGTGAGCGCCGGTCTCGATGAGATCGAAGCCAATCCCGAAGTGCGAGCGCTGGTGGTGACCGGAGCCGGCAGCGCGTTCTGTGCCGGTGCCGACCTCACCCATCTCGGCGACAGCGAAGAAGAAGGCCTCCT
Organism: Acidimicrobiales bacterium; assembly: GCA_037969565.1. GTDB lineage: Bacteria > Actinomycetota > Acidimicrobiia > Acidimicrobiales > SZUA-35 > SZUA-35. The sequence goes on from JBBKXQ010000054.1 coordinate 3,574, forward strand.
CGCCATCTACGAAGGGTTCCTTCGTGTCGGCCAGAGTCCCCTGCCCACGATCGCCGCCGTCAACGGCGCTGCCGTCGGGGCCGGTATGAACCTCGCCCTGATCTGCGATGTCCGCCTGGCCGGGAAGTCGGCCAAGTTCGACGATCGGTTCCTCCAGATCGGCATCCACCCCGGCGGCGGCCACACGTGGATGTTCCAGAACATCTGCGGGCCCCAAGCAGCCGCCGCAGCCATCCTCTTCAACGAGGTGCTCGACGGGGAAACGGCGGCTCGTGTCGGATTGGCCTACGAGTGCGTCGAAGACGATCAACTTCTCGCTCGGGCTCACGAAATGGCGAGCCGCACCGCCGCCGCGCCGCGAGATCTCGTGCTGCGAACCAAGCGGTCGATGCTCGACGTTCGTGGAATCACGTCGCAGCAGGGAGCCATGCTCTACGAGCTCGGCCCGCAGGCCCACTCCGCCCGGCAGCCGGCTTTCAAAGAGAAGATCGCCGCCCTGAAAGCACGCGTCTCCACCAAGAAGTAACAAGGCTGTCAACCCGTCTGCCCGTCTGCCCGTCTGCCCGTCTGCCCGTCTGCCCGTCTGCCCGTCTGTCAGGCGGTGCCGACGGAGGAGGCCCGCTCAGAACGCGAGACTCGGATCGGCGGAGCCGGCGAGGCGCCAGCCGAACAAAGCAACACCGTGGCGCCAGCCGAACAAATGTCAGAGCCAGTTGTCGACGAGCTGTTGGCCTGCGTCTTCCCAGTCTTCGACGGTCATGGCGAATCGGATGTGGTCTTCCCACACGCCGTTGATCTCGAGGTAGCGCTCGGCCACACCTTCTGATCGGATGCCGAGTTTCTCGACTACCCGACGGGAGGCTGCATTCCGGGGCACGATCGAGATCTGGATGCGGTGAAGATCGAGTTCTTCGAACGCGTACCGAGCGATCACGGCCACCGCTTCGGGTGTGTAGCCCTTCCCGGCGTTTGCTTGGTCGATCCAATAGCCGACGTAGGCATTCTGGAAGGGCCCTCGTTGTACCGAGTTGAGGTTCACTTCGCCTGCGAAACTTCCTCCGACGAATACACCGAACCCATAGCCCGAGCCCAACTGGCGTTCCCGTTCTCGGGAATGACACCGGAGCGCGAACGCGCTTCGGTCTTCGACAACGTCGGGGGAAGAGGCGGGGCGTTCCGGCTCCCACTTCGTGAGCCATTCACGGTTGCGGCGACGGACTTCTTGCCATTGAGGGAAATCGTCGACCGTGAGTGGACGAAGCACGATCCGCCTGCCGAATAGTGTTGTCATGCCTGCATCAGTTCCAGTGCCACGCCGTCGAGAAGGTCGGATTCGGATACCACGATCGCGTCGATGTCGAGCTGGCGCATCGTCTCGACGACGACACACGCTCCACCGACGATCAGATCGACCCGATCTTCGGGCAGCCCTGGGTTGTGGCGCCGATCGGCGGCCGCTTCGGTGGCCAGCGTTCGAAAGACGTCTTCCGCGGCCACTCGTGTGAGCTCGAATTGGTTGATCGCACCGGGGTCATGGTGGATCAGACCAAGCTCGATTGCGGCCATGGTGGAGACCGTGCCACCGAGCCCGATGATCAGGCCGCTGCTGCTGAGGGCGTCGGCGAGTCCGGGAAGCTCTCGCTTGACGTCGGCGATGTGAAGCTCGATGACCGAAAGCGCCGATGAGAGCTCGTCGGCGCGTGGAGGGTCGGAGAGGAGGAAGGCATCGGTGACTCGGGCCGCACCGGTTTCGGCCGAGAAGACGTGGTCGAGGCCAGCCCACGTCGTGCCGATGGCGAATTCGGTGGAGCCACCCCCCACGTCGATCACCAGTACCACGCCTGCGTGGTCGACTTCCGAGGTGGCTCCGGCGAACGCCAGGCGCCCTTCTTCTTCCCCGGTCAGCAGATCGGGCACGACACCGAGCACCGACTCGACGGCTTCGAAGAGCTGACTTTGGTTCTTCGCGTCGCGTGCGGCCGAGGTGGCAACGACCCGCAGCTGTCGAACGCCGGCGTCATCGATCAAGGCTCGGTACTGCTCGAGACAGCGAACGACGCGGGCAATCGCCTGTTCAGTGATGCGCCCGTCGGTGTTCAGGCCCTCGCCCATTCGTGTGACGGTCGTTTCCCGCCGCTTCTTCGGCGTCGAGTTCGCGCCGTCGACGGCATCGACGATGAGCAGGCGAGTGCTGATGGTGCCCAGATCGACCACCGCCACCGCCCCGGTCACTCGGGACTCCAGGTGGTCATGATGCCGGGTTCGGTGGGATCGAAGGCGGCCCCGATGGCAGCCAATTCTCGCTGCACCCATTCGCCGACGACGTCGGGCATACCAGCCAGGTAGTTGGCGTAGTGAGCATGCAGGCATTTGACACCGAGGCGGGTGCCGCCAACCCCGCCCGAGGGTCGAGGTCCGACGTGGTCGGCCGGGATTCGGGCATTCCGTTCGGCTTCGGAGGCGGCGTGCGTGGCGGCGATGGCGGCGGCGGGAATCTCGCGTTCGGCCCGGTTCACTCCGCCATCGGACTCGAGTCGGCCGATGACTTTCGACAAGGCCCGATCCGCCATCCAGAAACGGGTGGGCATCGGGCGGCCATTGTCGAGCAGCGGCTCATTTGACAACACGACCGGACTTCCGTCGTGCCGACGCACAACGACTTCGAACACCCCCATGGGAGGGCGTCCTATCAGCTCGGTGACGGCCTCGACGTCCGTCAAAGGTGTGCGATCGGAGTTCACTGCTGCTGCCTGATTCAACTGCTGCCTGATTCAACTGCTGCCGATTGAACTGGCGCCATGATTCAACTGGCGCCATCGAAGTCAGTTGGACCGACCTCCGAGCAACCAGCGGAGAATCATCAGAACGACGACCCCGCCGACGACGGGGAGGAGTCGCTTGAAGATGGGGCTGCCGGTGACAGCGAGCAGGTTGACCGGCTCGGCCTCTGGGCTGTCGATTTTCCGAATTTTCGGAGCGTCGGCCTCGGCCGGAGCCTTGAATTCGGACGGGGCGGAAGCAGTTGCGGGTTTCGGCGTTGCTGCGGCCGCAGTGGCCGGGCTGGCAGTGGCCGGGCTGGCGGTGGCCGAGCCGGCGGCCGCGGGGTCGACGTCGGGATCACCGTCTGCTTCCAGCTTCAACCGGAGATTTTCGACGAACTGGCCGAGGATCTTCTTCGACACGTCTTCGATGATTCCGCGACCGAAACTGGCCACCTTGCCGCTGAGCTTGAGGTCGGTGTGGATTGTCACCTTCGTCGACTCGGGTGTGATCTCTTCCATCGTGGCGGACACCAACGCATTGGCGTTGCCCTGACGTGGATCGCGACCTTCGGCCTTGAGCTTGGCGAACCTCTTCACGGCGTCTTGTTCGAGGAACGAGGCCTTGCCCTTGTATTGAGCGGCGATGGGGCCGACCTTGACCTTCACGGTGCCCCGGTATTCCTCACCTTCGATCTCGGTGAGCTTGGCCCCTGGCATGCAGGGGGCGATGAACTCGAGGTCGGTGAGAACCTTCCATGTCTCATCGATCGGACGATCAATTATGAAGTCGTTGGTCAGTTCCATCTCGCCAAATCCTCTGTTGTATCGATATCAGTGGGGTCGCCGGAGCACGGTATCTCAGAAACGAGGTCGGGCCGTGACTCGATCAGGGCTCTCGCTCCCTCATCGCCGGTCACCGGCAACAGAGACCAGACCGACTGTTCGAACTTGGTCGGCGGGCGTCGCTTTCCGTCGAAGACCGCGGTTGCGATCTCGCCCCGCGAGGCCCCCACGCTGCGCCATGCCGATGGGGGCACGAATGGCTGATCTCCGAGGCCGACGACGATCGCTTCATGACCGTCGGCCGATGCGGCCGATACCCCGGCCTGCAACGTGAACGCCTGCCCCTCGGCCCAACGGGGTGACGGCACCCGCGTGACGCCCTCCGGCAGGGCCGCCCCCAGATCGACTGCGCCCTCGACGACATAGACCTGGTTGAATCCTGCGTCGATTGCGGCTTGCACCGACCGGGTGATCATCGGAACGCCCTGAACGAGAGCGAGCAACTTGTGTCCGTCGCCCTCGAAGCGAGAGCCCGCGCCGGCGGCCAACACAATCGCAGCAATGGTCATCCCGAGAACGTAGCGGCGGATCTCCCACCCCAGCGTCGGTCAGGCCATTCCCAGCATGTGTCGACTTTCCAGCAGCTCGACGAAAGCGTCAGCGTCGATCGCACGGGAAAGCCAGAGACCTTGACCGTGGAAGCAGCCCAACTCGAGTAGCTGCTGCCGTAGGGCGTCGTCATCGACTCCAGCGGCGGCAACTCGAAGTCCGGCGGTCTGGGCGAGGGTGATCAGTGAGCTCACGAGCGCACGGCTCGACATCCGGTTGGTGAGGTCGGCGATGAGATGGAGGTCGATCTTGACGGCATCGATGGCGAAACGTGGAAGGAGGTCGAGGTTCGAATAGTCCGAACCGAAGCGATCGAGCGTGACTGGGATGCCGACGGCGCGGTAGGTGTCGAACACCTCTTTCAACGACTCGTTGGCGTTTCGGAGCACCGTTTCGGGCACCTCGATGCGGAAGTTCGAGGGTTTGAGTTCGTGGCGAGCAATTTCCTCGGTGATCAATTGCCGAGAGCGCGGGGCGATGAACATCTCGGACGTGAGATTGATCGACATCTCGAGGTCGGCGACGGGGAGACCCTCCGCCTTCCAACCGGCGAAGAGTTCGGTGGCCTGGACGATCACCCACTCGTCGATCTGGCTGGCGAAGCCGGAGTTGATGGCCAGGGGAAGGAAGTCGGCCGGAGTGATGAGACCGCGAGTCGGGTGATGCCACCGCACGGTCGCTTCCATGCCGCGAATGGAACCGTCCCGTAGATCCCCCATCGGCCAGAGCATGAGCTGCAGTTCGTTGTGGGCTGCTGCTTCACGCAACTCGCTGAGAATCGAGACACGGTCGTCGACCTCTTGCAGGGTCTCCTTGGTGACCCGTACCGCTCGACCCTTGCCTTGCGCCTTGGCTCGATACATGGCGATATCGGCTTCCTTGATCAGCCGTTCGGTCGAGTGCTGCCCATTCGCAGCGGCAACACCGATGGAAGCGCTGATCTGTACCTCCTCGTCGACGACGACGAAGGGCAGTTCGAGTGCGGCGACCACACGGCTCGCCAGGCGCTCGGCCTCCATGACGCCCAGTCCACGGAGCACGATCACGAACTCGTCGCCGCCGAGGCGGGCCAGGAAGTCGGAGGGGCGGAGCACGTCTCGCAGCCGCTCGCCAACGCGGACGAGGAGCACGTCACCGGCTCCATGTCCCAGTCGATCGTTGACCTGTTTGAAGCCGTCGAGGTCGACGAAAAGACAACTGATCGTCTCTCCGTTCTCCAGCAGCATCTGGTCCAACTGTTCGACCAGTTGGCTGCGGTTCGGGAGCCCGGTCAGCGCATCATGGGTCGCCTGGTAGGCGAGCTGAGCCTCCACTCGTTCACGGCGAGCGATGTCTGCGGCCAGCGCCTGGGTCATGTCATCGAAGGCCAGCGAGAGCCGACCGAGCTCATCCTGGTATTTGTCGTTGGTCCGGACGGTCAAGTCACCGTTGGCCACGGCCTCGGCGAGATCGGTCATCCGGGCCAGTCGACGAACGAAACCTCGGAAGGCAAGCACGACGACCGTCAGGATGATCAGACCAGCGGCGATGAAAACGGTGATCAGCCGAGTTCGAACCGTTTCGAGTTCGGCATAGAGCTCACCTTGCTCCGCTTCGATGATCGACACCCAGCCCGGTTCTCCGGGCACGCGGGTGGTGACCCGAACCACCGGGGTCCGCTGATCGCTGATACGGAGGGTCTCGAGGACCACGCGCTCGCCCACCACGGGATTCGACTGCAACGTGACCGCCGAGCCGAGCAGGTTCTGATCGCTGCCCTCCACGACGAGGAAGGTGCCATCGGTGTTTTGCTGCACGAGAAAACTCTGGGCCGTGTCCCCGAGCGTCTCGAGATCGATCCCCGCCCGGGCCAGGAACACGACGTTCCACTCGGCAACGACCGTCACGCTGATGCCCTTGTCGTTGGTCGGAAGGATCCGGCGGGCAACGGGGAGGTGGACTTCGTTTCCGCTCGCGGTGAGGAAGGCCTCGCCGACGATCACGCTGTCGGTCCCTTCCGGTAGCTGGGTGCGGAGGAAGTCGGCCTGAGGACTGATCTGGCCCGCTCGGGCCGGTGTCCCCCCGGCGATGTAGACGACGATTCCTTCCAGGCCGTCAGCTTCCGCGCCCTGCCATTCGGTGGTCACGAACTCATCGAAGAACTCACCGGCGACGACCGCCCCGTTCAGTCCGCTCTGAAGATCAACGTTGCGCTGGAACGCCGGATCGTTGATCGCCTGCAGTTTGGATGCGGCGGTCTGGATCGAGGTACTGATCCGCTCGGCTTGGAGCTCGCCGGCTCGTCCCAGATTCTCCTGCACCTCGGTCTGCAGGAGGTTGCTGGCAAACGACGCGATCCACAGCCCGAAACCGACGATCGGGATCAACGAAGCCAGCACTACGAGGGTCACCTTCTGCGCAAGCCGAAGGTGACGCCACACGCGCCATGGGGCAAAACGCCCTGGTTCCGATGTCACCCTTCAATGGTCGGCCGCGATCTGACGAATTTCAGCCCTTTTCGGGGGCCGACCCGCATCAATCAGCGATGAATGTCGCCTTCTGCGTCTCGGAGCGACGGGGCGACACGCCCGGAACTGAGCGCAATGATCTCACCACACACCGATATCGCCGTTTCCTCCGGTGTCCGAGCCCCGATGTCGAGGCCGATCGGCGCGAAAACTCGACTGAGGTCGGACTCGGCGACACCTTCGCCGAGGAGGCGACGATTTCGATCGTCGGTGGTACGACGCGACCCCATGGCGCCGATGTAGCCGGCGTCGGTCTTGAGAGCGGAAATCACGGCCGGAACATCGAACTTCGGATCGTGGGTGAGCACACAGATGGCATCTCGAGGACCGAGGTCGTCACCAACCTTGTCGAGCAGGCGATGAGGCCAGTCCACGACCACGTCATCGGCATAGGGGAATCGCTGGCGGGTGGCAAAGACCGGCCGGGCATCACACACCGTCACCCGATAACCCAGGATCTTCGCCACTCGGCAAAGCGCAGCGGTGAAGTCGACGGCGCCGAAGATGAGCATTTGCGGCGGACGAGCGAACGATTCGATGAACAGGTCGAGCTCGTGCTGGCGGGCCTGTCCCTCGGGTCCGTAGTGACGGACCCCGGAGGTGCCGGCGGCCAGCTCGCCGATTGAATCACGAACCACGACCCGGTCGAGTTCGTCGTTGCCGAGGCTCCCCAAGGTCGAGCCGTCGGGCCGGACGAGCAGTTTGGCTCCCACCGAATCGCCGGGTGATTCGCCGCCGATGACCGTGATCAGACAGATGGGCTCTTCGGCTTTGATCGCCGCCCGTAGCACGTCGAACAACGACTCGTTCTTGCCTGTATCAGGGCTCTGAGAATCAGTCACGGCTACCAGTCGAGGGGTTCGAGGAAAAGATGAATCGTGCCGCCGCAGGTGAGCCCGACAGCGAACGCTTCGTCATCGGAGTAGCCGAACGTCACCATCTTGCGACTCTGTTTCTCGATGCATTCGAGCGCCTCGATGACGACCGCACCTTCGACGCACCCGCCGCTGACCGAGCCGGCCACGTCGCCGTCTTCGTTCACGGCCATGGCGGCTCCCGGCAGACGAGGACCCGATCCTTCGATGTCGACCACTCGGGCCACCGCCACGCGTTTGCCCTGCTTGCGCCATCGATCGAGGTCGCTGAGAATTTCCCTCATGTTCGAGAGACTACTTCGACCGACTGGGATTCAAGTCCTCGAGCCCCCGGGTAGCGCACAAACCCGGAGGCCGAGGTCAGACTCAGGCGATCCCAGACTCAGGCGATCCCAGCCTCGATGAGTGCCCGCTTCACGAGTACTCGGGCCAGGTGTTGACGGAAGTCGACGCTGGCGTTGAGATCGCTCGACGGCTCCATGCCGACGTGGGCTTGCTCGGCCGCATCGGCCGCTGACGCTCCCGAAGCGAGCGCTTCCTCGACCGCAGTGGCCCGGATCGGCGTGGGGTGCATGTTGACCAGAGCGATCTGGGCTGATCCGTTGACCCGCTGGGCGGAGACTCCGACGATGGCCCAATCCTGTGCCCGGCGATTGAACTTCTGGAAACTCCAGCCATCACCGGTGTGTTTCGGAATGCGGACCTCGGTGATCATTTCAGTCGGTTCGATGCTCGACTCGAGGAATCCGGTGAATAGGTCGGCTGCTTCGATGACCCGTTCGCCGTTCGGGCCGTTGACAACGACCGAGCCACCAACCGCAAGCAGCGTGGCCGGATGATCGGCGGCAGCGTCAGCGTGAGCCAACGAACCACCGATGGTGCCACGATGACGAACCTGCGGATCGCCGACCTGAGCCGTTGCGTGGGCCAAGAGCGGGGCGTGCTCCTTGACGAGCGAATCGATTTCGATGGCCCGGTGTTTGGTGAGGGCGCCGATGGCGATGTGATCGCCGGAGTCCTTGATGTAGTTGAGGTCGTCGAGGCGACCGATGTCGATCAGCACCGACGGGTAGGCCAGTCGGAGCTTCATCATCGGCAGCAACGAGTGGCCGCCGGCGAGGAGTTTGGCCTCATCACCGTGTTCGGCGAGCGCGGCCAGGGCTGCGGCCGAGGAGTCGGCCCGCTGATAGTCGAATGCAACAGGGATCACTGCCCACCTCCAACCGAGACGGCGGTTTCGGCTGCACTGAGGACGGCCTTGACGATGTTGTGGTAGCCGGTGCAGCGACAGAGATTTCCTTCGAGCCCTTCCCGCACTTCGGCCTCGGTGGGTGACGGGTTCTCGTCCAGGAACGAGACCGACGCCATCACCATGCCGGGTGTGCAGTAGCCGCACTGCAGTGCGTGACACTCCATGAACGCCTTCTGCATCGGGTGCATCTCGTCGCCATTGGCGAGGCCCTCGATGGTGGTGAGGGACATCCCATCGGCTTGGACCGCCAGCATCGTGCACGACTTCACGGCTTCGCCGTTGACGTGAATGGTGCAGGCACCACACGAGGAGGTGTCGCAGCCGATGTTGGTGCCGGTCAGACCGACGACATCACGGATGTAGTGGACCAAAAGAGTGCGCGGTTCAACATCGTGCGTCTTCGAGACGCCGTTGATTTCGACCGAAATTTCCACGAATAACCCCCGTGAGACAACTGTGATCGCCCATTGTGACAATCGTTACTCGGAGATGCCACTCCAGAACGAGAAAGTTGATGGCGCCGCTCATTCGGGCCCGCCAGGCGGGTCGACAATCAGTCTTCGGGCGCCGGCAGAATCCGATAACTCTCTTCACCAGGGAAGACGAGGTCGAAGTTGTCGCGGCCCAAACGTTCGATTTCATCGTCGGTTTGGAGGAGTTCGTAGTTGGCTTGCAACTCGGCTACTTCACTCTGGATGGCCGTGAGATCGGCCTGGGTGTCGGCCGCCAGCTCACGTTGCTGATACCAGGTGCGAAGTGGCAACACGGCAATTCCCACGATGATCGCCAGTGACAGGCACATCACACCGATCACCGGCAGGTTGTGCCAGAGCCGACGGAGCATCGAGGACTCGTCGAGTTCACTCGTCACCGAGCTCGAGTGGTCCGGACCATTCTTTGTGGTGCCGCCCATGATCAGCCGTGCCGGGATAGAGCAGCTAGGCCGGGATAGCTCGCGGCCGAACCGAGGTCGTCTTCGATACGCAGGAGTTGGTTGTACTTCGCCACCCGATCGCTACGAGCCGGGGCCCCGGTTTTGATCTGCCCGCAGTTGGTGGCCACCGCGAGATCGGCGATGGTGGTGTCTTCGGTCTCACCGGATCGGTGCGACATCACCGACGTGTAACTACTGGCGGTTGCCATACCGACGGCCTGGAGTGTTTCGGTGAGCGAGCCGATCTGGTTGACCTTGATCAGGATGGAATTGGCGATTCCGTCCTTGATGCCACGGCTGAGTCGTTCGGTGTTGGTGACGAAGAGATCATCCCCGACGAGTTGGCAACGATCACCGAGCGAGGCGGTGTGGGCGGCCCAGCCGTCCCAGTCCTCCTCGGCCATGCCATCTTCGATCGACACGATCGGGTATTTGTCGACGAGCTCGGCGAGGAGCTCGACCATGCCCGCAGGCGAGAGATTGCGGCCTTCACCGGCCAAGCGGTATTCGCCGTCGACGAAGAACTCCGTGCTGGCAACATCCGACGCAAGAGCCATCTGATCACCGGGCGTGAGGCCGGCCTTCTCGATGGCGTCGATCAGGAGCTGGATCGCCTCTTCGGTGGAACCAACATTGGGAGCGAAACCGCCCTCATCGCCGATCGCTGTGGACAGCCCTCGATCGGCGAGAACCTTCTTGAGCGAGTGGTAGGTCTCGACGCCCCAACGAAGCGCCTCGGAGAATGACGACGCCCCGACGGGCATGATCATGAACTCCTGGAAGTCGATGTTGTTGTCGGCATGCTCGCCACCGTTGATGACGTTCATCATCGGAACGGGCAGGGTGTGGGCATTGGCTCCGCCGATGTATCGGTAGAGCGGGAGATCGCTGTCGACCGCCGCGGCCCGGGCGACCGCAAGCGATGCACCAAGAATTGCATTGGCGCCGAGCCGACTCTTGTTCGGGGTGCCATCGAGATCGATCAGTGCCTGGTCGATGGCCCGTTGGTCGCTGGCCTCGACGCCGACGAGCACATCGGCGATCGAGGTGTTGACGTGGCCGACCGCGGTGAGCACACCCTTGCCGAGATAACGATCGCCGCCGTCACGCAACTCCACAGCTTCGAACTGACCGGTGGACGCACCTGACGGAACGAGAGCCCGACCGAAGGCTCCGGACTCGAGACCGACCTCGACCTCGACCGTGGGATTGCCCCTCGAGTCGAGTACTTCGCGGCCTTGGATGTGTTCGATTGCGCTCACGCTTGGTGCTCCTCTTACCGCCTGGGGTGGTGAGACTAGCACTTTGCGTTCGGCGAACGAACGTTTCTCAGCGGTCGATTCGTTGACCGTACTCCGGGCTTTCGAAGAACGCCCGGACGAGGGTGTCGAGCGAGTTCACGTCATCATTGACCAGATCTCGCCAGAATTTGAAGCCATCCACGTCGGCTTCACGTTGCAACATTCCGTCGTAGGTGACCGTGACATCCACCGCCGGCCGGCTCTTGGCCACGAATTCCGGCGACTCGGAGAACTGGGTCATCATGTGTCCACGCGAGAACGTGCCCCGGTTGAGCAGATTGAGCCAGTAATTGAAGCCGGCAACGTCGGGACGTCGCACGAGCACGTTGCTGTAGACCAGCACGATGAACTCGGCGTTGGAGAGTGACCCGTAGGTTTGTTGGAATTCTGCGGACGTGGCGAAAGCATCGGACACGGCCTGGAGCTCGGCCTGACGAGACGCGAGGAGCGCCGTCCAGTAGTCGAACCCTCCCTTGTCGGGCTGACGATTGAAGTAGGCCAGGAAGATGCGGGCCACGGCTCGCCGCGGCGAGAACTCCGGGGAGTTCATGAAGGCATTCACGATGTTCGCGATGTTGGATCCGTCGTCGTTGGTCTGCCCCACCCAGAAGGCCAGGCCGGGCCCGTCGGGTGTGCGCTTCAAGAAGTCGGCGTAGAGCTGCTCGATGAACTCGGTTTCGGTTCGGAAGGGAGCGAAGGCCCGCACTTCGAACGACGGCGAGGTGGAGATCGGACCCTCACCCGCCAGCGTCAACGTTCTGATCGTGGCGCTCGAGACACCGACGGCGAGTCCCTCGAAGGCCGCCGACGTTTGAGTGGAAGGGACGTCGATCGATCGCGCTCCGACAGCAACCCGGTATCCGACCACGGGAGAACCGCCCAGATCGGTGGGTGCCGACCACGAGATGGTGACCTTGTCGACGAATGGCCGTGGCTGCGTGGCAGTGACGTTGGTGACCGCGCCCGGCGTGGTCGGGATCAGCACCTGAATGGACGCCGACGCCGGTCCCGTGCCGATGCTGTTCTTGGCGGCAACCGTGACGGTGTAGGTCTGGCCCGGTTCGAGGCCTGACACCCGGGTGGAAGTGCCGGCAACTTCGGGGACCGGAGTGGACAAGGCCGGCGAAACCGTGACGATGTAGCCCTCGATGGCGTCGCCGTTGTTCGCCGGTGCGGCCCATTGGATGTCCATCGAGTTCAGGGCGTTCTCTCCGGCCCACGATCCGCTCACGGAAAGTGGCACACCGGGCACGTTCGCCGTCGTCACCGCGTTCGACGCGGGGCTGGCCCCGCTCGTTCCTTGGATGTTGGTGGCGGTGACGGTGGCAGTCGCGGTAGTGCCCGCGGCCAGGCCGGTGAACTCAACGCTCCTCGCCGAGGCCAGGGCCGGCAGTGAGGCGCCGTTGCTGAGAAAGACCGTGTAACCAGTGATCTGCTTTCCGTTGTCGTTGGGCGGAACCCAGGTGATCGTCACGTTCTGGTTGTCGGCTCCCGACACTATGGCGACGGGTGCGGCCGGAGTGGCCGGAGCAGTGGCGCTCGTGCCCGTTTTTCTCGTGATCGCACCCGAGGCGCTTCCCGTACCGATGCCATTCGTGGCCTTGACCGTGATGCTGTAACTCGTTTCTTCGGCAAGTCCGTTCAGCGTGATGGGCGAGCCAGTTCCCGTCGCCGTGGCCGGCGCTCCACCGGTGGGCGTGTAGGTCACCGTGTAGGAATCGACGGCGTCACCATTGGCTGCTGCAGCTCCGAAGGTGACCTCGATGCTCGTGGTTCCAGCCGTTCCTCCGACCCCGGGCGGCACTCCGGGAACATTGGCCGTCGTCACAGCATTGGATGCGGCGCTCAATGTGCTCGTTCCAACACTATTGGTCGCGGTCACTCTTGCCGACACGGTCGTCCCCGGAGCCAATCCGGGGAGCGCTGCTGTGGTTGCCGGAGGCGACCCGACCACATCAAACGGCGCGCCAACAGACGGCGTCACCGTGTATTTGGTGATCGCGCTGCCACCATTGGAGGGCGCCACCCAACTGAGCGTCACGTTCTGATTGTTGGCTCCCGACAATGTCGCGACGGGCGCGGCGGGAGCGGCCGGGGCCGTGGCGCTCGTGCCCGTGGTTCTCGTGATCGCACCCGAGGCGCTTCCCGTCCCGATGCCATTCGTGGCCTTGACCGTGATGCTGTAAATCGTTTCTTCG
>JBBKXQ010000055.1:0-8759 GCA_037969565.1 Acidimicrobiales bacterium
CCCCCGTCGGCGAACTCGACCGTCTCACCTGGCGGCAGTGCAGGGTCGAGCCCGATGCTGGTCAGCTCGAGCCCTTTGAGAAGTTGGCCGAGTACTGGCAAGAGGTCTCTAGCCGGACCGTCCATATTTGTTACGCCAGCAACCAATACACCGCTCGGCGTATCGCCGATGAACTCGATGTTTGTCCCTGCCCCCGGGCCGCGCCAGCTCTCAAACGGTGCACCGAAACGTTCCTGTGCGAACAGGGCCAGGTCGCCGCTTTCAACTGGCATCTCGTAGCCGATCAACTCATAGCCGAGCACCTCGATCTTCGTGCCTGTGGGTGTCACCTCCACACTGGCCACTCGCAGAGTCTCCAGATAGCTCTCAGCCGATGAGAGTTCGGCCCCACTCGCCAACATCGAAGTCACCGTCACGAATGCGTCCGAAATCAAGTTGTCGCTCGTAGGTCCTTCGACTGTGACGGAGATGAAGTCGCCATTGATACGCACAACGAGATCGCTCGGTGCGTCGAAGCGCACGCCCCCCATCGCGGACGAAACGTAGGAGTTCGTCGGCCCGTCGGCGGGTTCGATGTCGATGAGCTCGACGCCTTCGGTAGTGATAGTGGTAGTGGTGGTTGTCGCCTCTGCTGCCACCGCCCCAAGTTCGATTTCGCTGGCTTCTGGGTTGCTGGTGCACGAGCTAGCTAGTAGTGCGGCGGCTGCGAGGTACGTGACGATGGCGGGCGGTCGGTTGCATCTCGATGTCATTTGGCTCTCCCTCTGTTCCATTGCTACTACGCCTACTCGACCGCGTTTCCGTCGATGCGGCAGAAAGAAGCTGCAAGACTTCCGATTGAGCGACGGATCGCCGGCCGCTCCGGCGTTGTGGATACATGCAGACAGGGAGTCGCATGGGCAAGCTGCCTCGATCATCAACTGAAACGGCCTCCGATGAGTGCGGTGCGTTCGGGCAGGCTGCGCTTGTCGAGTTGTACGAGGCCAACGTCGATGACCTGTACCGGTTCTGCGTTGCCCGGACAGGCAGTGAAAGCAATGCCCAGGATGCAACGTCGGAGGCATTCGTTGCGGCGGCCCGCGCCTTCGCCGATGGGCGCGGTCACCAGGTTGACCGACCCTGGCTCTTTGTCACTGCCCGCCGAAGAATTGTCGATCAATGGAGGGCGGCCAGTCGACATCGGCGCCGTGTCGAAAATGTGTGGAACATGCTCACGACGAATGGTCATGACGGCGCGACGGAAGTTTCTGTCAACCAGACAGGTGAACGGGTGCTCGTCGCACTCCAGTCACTTCCAACCCGACAGCGAGCCGCCGTGACCTTGCGGTACCTCGACGAGTGCTCGGTCTCAGAAGTTGCATCGGCTCTTGATATTGAATATCGCGCAGCCGAGTCGCTTCTGGCGCGAGGCCGACGAGGCTTTACCAAGGCGTGGCAAGCATCAGAACAACGGAAAGGAGACCGATCATGACCGAACCCTCGGAGCCCGATGGCCTACTCGACGATGCCGAGATGGAGCGGCTGCTCTCATTGATCGTCAACGGCGAGAGCCCGGCCTTTCCAGAGCGGGCAATGGTTCGAGAGCGCATGCTCCTCGAGTTCCAGAGACACCAAGGCCCCACTGATCACCCTGAACCGGAGTCTCTGAGTGATGCGCCAGTAGAGCTCATCGAGTTCGAAGCGATGACGAGCCGCGCACCGCATCCTTTGTCGCGGCGGTGGGCGATGGCGGCGGCTGTCCTGGTTGTCGTCGGCTTCGGTGTGGCAATCGCGTTTGGGATTGCCGAGCGCTGGGATGATCCGGCGACGATCGAAGTCGCCACTGTCGACACCTCGCGGTTCGTCTCAGAGATTGCGCAGCGGCCAATAGCCCTTCCGTCGGGCGAGCATCGGACCGAGGCGGTTGGTGGAGGCATATGGATCCGAGTGGCTGACGGCATCGAGGTGCTCGAGGAACGCGATGGCCGAGTAGTGCTGGGTCTCGAGGGTGACGAATCGCAGCCCCGCGCCCTCGTGACCATCCTCGATGTGAGCGACCAGGGAACGGTCGAAGAACAACTCGATGATCCTGAACTGGAAGGGCTGATCGTTGCTCTCGATTCGGTCGCAGTCACCGGCGAGGGATTCGTTCCCGAATGGGAACTTCGGCTGACGAATGATGCAATCGACCGGCTCGGCTGTCGTCAGGCCGGTCCGTGCTTCCCGTTTGGCGACATCGAGCTTTGGTCGCAAGGCACGAACGTCATCACCGAAATCCAAGGTCCGAACGGTCAGACGATCTGGTGGGTCGAACAATCGAGCGCTCGGTACGACCAGTTCCTGACCCGCGCTACAGAGATTCTTGGCACACTTCGATTCGGCTAGATCGACACGACCGAATACGCGGGCCCCACAAGCCCATTCCGACACTCTCGCTACTCACCGAGCCGATCCCGCACCGCAACCGTGCCCATTACGCCGAACCCTCGACAACGATGGAGGGGCGCGCCGCAATGTGATCATGTCCAGCGAACGTGACGGTCAAACCGGCCTGCTTGAACGCTTCGGCAACGACGTCGGGGTCGACTGTGTGAAAGTGGTGGCTGTGCTCTTCGGTCCGTTTGGCGCCGAAGGTCTCGAAATCAGGATGAGTCGGGTCGTCGAAGGCCTCATCGACCAACAGCACTCGCCCACCCGGAGCGAGGACCCGCGCCAGCTCGGCGATGCCATCGTCGAGGCTCGTCCAGTGGTGCATGGTGTTCACCGCCCATGCCGCGTCGATCGACCCCGCAGCGACCGTGGTGGCCTCGGCACTGCCGTCGACGATTCGCACTCGCTCCTGGGCACGTGCAAGGAGGCAACGGATCCGGAGCACCGCTCGCATGTAGGGGGTCGGCTCGACCGCAACGACGGTGCAACCCGACTTGGCGGCGACCATCGTGCCAGCGCCGATTCCGGCACCGATGTCCATCACGGTCTCGCCCGATCGGGGAGCGATCCTCGCAACGACAGCGCTGTTGACCTCGGACTTCCACATGTCCGGCGCGTGTCGCAGATAGCGAAGCATGCCCTTGAGGCCTTGGTCGTGCTCGTGCCCGTGTTCGCCGTGGGAATTCGATTCAGGTGACATGGTGCCATTCTGCCAGCGCCCACCTGAGCGGCCGACACCTGCTTCGTCCTCGCATGCTCAGGCATGAACCGCCTCGGTGATCTGGTCGATGCTCAGCCCATGGACAGCGACGTCGTCTCGACGAACGTTCCGCCAGAACTCGATCCGGCGCCGAAGCTTTGAGTGGGCTTCGCTGAGGCTGACCTCGACGGGCGGCTCCCGCGCCCAAGTTCAGCGTTTGGCGCATTGGTGACGGTCCTGCAATCCGGCCACAGTGAGCCACTTTTTGCGTGGGGTCCAGCTGAGGCCCTTCCTCACTGCGGGGGTGCGAAGAACTCGAGTGCGATGCCATCGGGGTCTCTGAAGCTGAGTCCTGATCCGTAGTGAGCGTCGACGATGTCGCAGTGGGCGATTCCCAGGTCGTCGAGCCGGCTCTCCCATTCTTCGAGTGCGGCCCGGTCGGCGCAGCCGAAGCCGATGTGGTCGAGGCCGAGACGGAACTCCGAGTAGCGGTCGTCGGCGTCGGTGTCGCGGTGTTCGTGCAGCCCGATGAGCGTGTCGCCGATCATGAAGACGGTGTGGTGGAAGCCGCCGTCGGTCGGTTCGTCGAGAACCGGTTCGGCACCGACGAGCCGTTGGTACCAGGGTCGGCTGACCAAGAGGTCGGTGACGGTCAGTGCCACGTGGCCGATGGGTGGGAAGTCAGTCATTGTTGTCTCCGTTGGTGTTGATGGTGAGTGAGAGAACGTCGGGGCGGGCGTAGTGGCCGGTCGGATCGAAGGCCCGGCGGCCGGCGGCGATCCGGTCGAGGTCGAGCGTGGCGATGACCGTTCCGGGCTCGCCGGTGAGGGGGCCGGCGAGGATCTCCCCGCCAGGGGCGACGATGGTGGTGTTGCCCCTGGACAGGAAGTCTTCGTCGCCCCCGTAGATCTCATCAGCGCCGGGGAGATCTCGGGGGACGTCGCTACCGCGAAGGAAGGCCGTCACGCCGACAACGAAGACCTGCCCTTCCTTGGCCGTGTGTCGCAGGGTCGGGACCCACTCGTCGCTGTTGTCCCAGGTCGGGGCAAGAAGGATGTCGATGCCCTTTTCGTAAAGAGCGGCGCGGGCGAGGGGCATGTACATCTCCCAGCAGATGAGCGAGCCAACCTTCACGCCGCCGATGTTCATCACGGTGAGCATCGGGCCTTGTCCGTTGGCCCACACCAGTCGTTCGGCTCCGGTCGGGACGAGCTTGCGGTGCAGCCCTGCGATCTCGCCGCCGTCGTCGATGTAGACGACAGCGTTGTAGAGGGTGCCTGAGGAGGCCCGTTCGGTGATCCCGAGTGCGACCCAGACGCCTGCGGCGCCAGCCGCGTCGCGAACCCTGTCGAGCGCGGGGCCGGGAATCTCGATGGCTTGATCCTGAAAGCGTGCGTACCATGCTGCGTCGCTCCAGGGGTTCTGGCGCCAGAGCCAGTCGGGGTAACCGGGGACGAAGGACTCGGGGAATACCACCAGATCGGCGCCGTCGGCCGATGCCTTACCGATCTCCTCGACGACGATGTCGAGGGTGGCGTCTCGATCGAGGTAGGCGGGAGTGGTCTGGACGGCAGCAACACGGAACTCTCGCGAGGCACTCATCGGGTCGCTCCAGCGAGCACGAGCTCGCACGGTCCGACGAAACCGTCGTCGGTGTCGAACTGGCTGAGCGCCACCTCGATCTCTTCCCAGACCGACGCCTGGTCCTTTGTCGGCATCGAGCCGAGCATCTGGTGCAGGGCTCCGAAGGACTCCCGTTCGAATCGGACACATTCGGCCGCTGAGGGGAGCACGACCGGTGCCTCGATCACCTCGATCACGATGTCGTGGAAACCGGCTCGTATGAGGTCGTGTCGGAGGATTTCGGGATCGGCGAGGCTGAATGGCCCGGGCTGGCCCGGGGCTGGGGCCGGGAGTTGAGCACGTTCTCGGATGATCGAGACCGGAAGGGAGAAGAAGCCATTGGTGGCAGCGGTCGAGTAGGTCACGGTTGCGAACCGCCCGCCGTCGCGGAGGACGTGGTGGATTCCCGCCAATGCCAGGTCACGGTTCGGAAAGTAGATGAGACCCACCCGCGAAACGGCGGCGTCGAAGCTCTGAGCGGGGAGCTGGTGGAGTTCCTCGCCATCGAGTTCGCGGGTTGAGAGGTTCTCCACGCCGGCGACTTTCGCGGCCTGGGCGGCGTGTTCGAGGATGGTGGGGGACAGGTCGGTGGCCAGAACTGCACCGTCGTCGCCCGCTCGCCGAGCAGCGGCGATGCTCTGTCCACCGGCGCCGGCAGCTACGTCGAGTACCCGGCTCCCGGCCTGGACGCCGGCCAGGTCGAGCATGCGCTCGGTTGCCTCTCCGAGCCAGCTCTCCAGCAGCGGCGCCCAGTCGTTCCAGCCGCCGGCGTAGTCCTCCCACTGTTGGCGGGTGGTCGTCTTGTACTGATCGGCATCGAATGTCATTGGTTCGTCCTTGTCTGATTGAGGTGTCAGACTTGAGGCGCCAGATGCCGTCGAAATCCCGCCAGATCGGATCTGGCGATTCCCGAGGGCTCGACGGAAGGGACGGGATGACGCAAGCTGAAGAGTGGGGGGTCGTTGGCCGCGCTGACCCTCTTCGCCGCGTTGGCCATGGTTTGACAGCCTCAGCGCGAGGGCGCCGTTCTGCAGTTCTGGTGAGCGGAGAGGCGGGAATGGGCAAGACGTCGCTCATTCGTGCCGCCATCGACGGAGGACGCGGTGACCCGCCTCTCGTGGGGTGGGGCACTTGTTGGCAAGGTCAGGGCGCTCCCGGGTTCTGGCCCTGGACGCAAGCCCTTGGCGACCTCGTCCGCCTTGTCGGCACCGACGTGGCGGTCGCTGCGGCCGGCTCGGACCACGACATCTTGTCGGCGTTGATCAGCGAACTCGGCCCGACATCGGCGATCACAGATGATCCCGATCGGCACCGGCTTCTGCTGCTCGATGGAGCGGTCCGTTGGTTGGAGGTCTTGGCTGCGGACCGACATGTCGTGATCGTGCTCGACGATCTCCAGTGGGCCGATTCCTCCAGCTTCGACCTGCTCGACCATGTGATTGCGGCGCCGGTCGCGGCGCGGTTGCTGGTTGTCGGCGCGTACCGCCATGACGAACTCGACGACCAGGCTCTTGCGAGGCTGGCGGAACTCGCTGCGCATAGCGACCACATCCATCTCGAGGGCTTGACGGTCGAGGGTGTCGAGGAACTGGTGGCAGCGATCATCGACCCCCAGACCGCTCGCGCCAGAGCCGCCGAGCTGCACCGGCGAACCGGAGGCCACCCGCTATTCGTCAGCGAGCTGGCCAGATTCGCCGAGCCCGGTGCGGGGGGAGTGATGCCGACAGTAGTGACCGGTGCCGTAGCTCGACGAGTGGGGACACTGGCGGGCGAAAGCCGGCAACTGCTCGAGGTCGCGAGTGTGCTCGGCAACCGAATCCTTCCCGACGTGCTCGGCGCGGTGATCGATGAGTCCCCGGCGGAGGCGCTCCGCCGGCTGGGACCGGCCAAGGCCGCGGGGCTCATTCGTACCTTGGGCGACGACGAGTTCTGGTTCACCCACGATCTGTTTCGCGAGACCCTCTACGGTCACCTCGACGCCACGCGCCGGTCCCACCTCCACGGCCTGATCGGTGACGCGCTCGAAGCCCGCAACCAGCGCGGCGGCCTCGTTTCCCCCGGCGACCTGGCCTACCACTTCGCTCAGGCGGCCGGATCCGGCGATCCGGCCAAGGCAATCCACTGGGCCCGCGAAGCGGCCGTCGACGAGCGTCAGCGCTCTGCGTTCACCGAAGCCGCGGGCCACCTCCGTCGGGCCCGCAGCGCAGCGCTCGACGCAGGTTGGCACATCAGACCTGAGCTGCTCGTTCGAATCCTGATCGAGGAAGCCGACAGTCAGGCTCGGTCCGGAGAGCCCGACATCGCCCGTGATCTGCTGCTGCACGCCGCCAAGGTCGCGCCCGACCCGATTCTGCAGGCCGACGTCGCGCTGGCCGTGCAACGACTCGGCGCCAAGTTCGCAACCTCTCGGGACGAGATCGTCCGTCATCTCGAATCGGCGCTCGACGCAGTGACTGGTGTAGATCTGGCTCGGCAGGCCCAGGTCACAGCCGCGCTGGCGCGAGAACTCCAGCACTCGGTGGCCGGTGACCGGCCCAGAGCGGGCCCTCTCAGCGAAGAGGCCTTGGCCCTCGGACGGGAGTCGAACGACGACGCGACTCTCATCGCGTGTCTCCTCGCCCGTCACGACGCCCTCTGGAGCCCTGGCACCGGCGTCGAACGAGCTGAGCTGGGTCGTGAAATCGCTGCCGTCGGAGTCCGGCTTCGCGACACCGATCGCATGGCTGAGGGTCTGATCCTCGAGGCGAACGGCCTACTCGAGTCCGGTTCGGCCCGGTTCCGTCCGGTTCTGGACCGATGGTTCGGGCTCCTTGAAGGCCGCAATGAGCCCCGTGATCGGTACATGGTTGCGACTCGCCGAGCCGCGCTTGCACTTCTGGAAGGTGACATCGAGGTCGCCGAGACGATGATGCATCAGGCCGCGCAGATCGGCGAACGAATCCACGAACCAGACACCGGCAACGTCTTGATGTCCCAACGGGTCGCCCTCGCCCGTGCCCGCAACGATCCTGAGGAACTCAGAACTCTTGCGGCGGACGCAGTCCGATGGTGGACGGGCGCTCCGGTTCTCGCCCACTCGGTCGCGGCCGGCGCTAGAGCGGTCTCGGGTGACCTTCAGGCAGCAGCTCGCGAGATCGCCGTAGTCGCCGATGCCGGCGGCTGGCAGAGCGAAGGCTCGTATCTGCGATCGGTTCTGGTCACCCACCTCGCTGAGGCGGCCACCGCCGTCGGTGACCTCGAGCTGTGCCAGGCTCTGCTGGCCGACATCGCCCCACTCGTCGACAGTTGTGGCGTGAACGGCGCAGTTGTGGCGTTCGCCGGCCCGTTCGCCCACACTGCAGGCATTTTGGCTGGAGCCCTCGGCGACGACGAGACAGCCGACCGGATGCTCCGGAAGTCGATCGAAATTGCTCATCGACTAGGGGCAGAGGTGTGGGTTCGGCGGGGGGAGACCGCCCAGCATGTGTTGACAGCACAGGGCAGTGACCCCGACGGCGTCGGTGCGGAAGAACCTGCGGGCGAGCACGCCGTTCTGATCAGAGCCGGGAAGGTCTGGACGGTTTCATGGCGCCAGGAGCACGGGCATCTCCCGGACATGAAGGGTCTTGCCGACGTCGCCGTGCTCCTCCAGCATCGAGGGCAGCAGGTGTCGGCGTTGCAGCTGGCGGGTGGAGTGGCGGTTGGCGGTAGCAGTCAGGAGTTGATCGACCTGGAAGCGCTCGACGCCTACCGTGCCCGACTCGACGACCTCTCGGTCGAGATCGACGAGGCCGAGGCCGCGGCTGATATCGGCCGAGTCGAGAGCTTGGACTCCGAACGCGAGCAGCTGCTCGCCGAGGTCCGACGAGCCACCGGCCTCGGCGGCCGGCTGCGCTCGAACTCCAACGACCCGACCGAACGGGCCCGCAAGGCGGTGAGCGCACGCATACGCGATGCCATCCGTCGCGTCGAGATTGTGGCTCCATTGCTGGCCGCCCACCTCGACCGCTCCATCCAGACCGGTCTTCAATGCTCGTACGCGCCTGTG
>JBBKXQ010000056.1:0-11200 GCA_037969565.1 Acidimicrobiales bacterium
ACAAGGATCCGGCGGGCCTGCTCCACCCGGGCCAACAACCCCGCCGTGGTCCCGGCCGAAACCGCCCGGTCGTCCAGACCCGCCATATCGGTTTCCAACTCCGCCAACATCCCCATACAAACCAGTATGAACAAGGGGTATGACACTCTCGACGTGACCGGAGCGGATCAGGCAGGAAATGTTTCCTGAAGTCGTGGCGGAAGGTTCACAGGCTGCTCGGCGGTCATTCAACCGTTGTGGTGGAAACGATTCGTCCTGCCGCGATGTCGAACCGGGCGGAGCCGATGGTGATCGGGGAATCTCGCCATTCGATGGCTGCAGTGACGGTGCTGCCGTCATCGAGCGTCAGCTCGACCGATCCCGCCATCGAATAGCCGTCGTCGACTCCGCCGACAGCAACGATGGCAACGGTCTGATTGGGTGCCACCGCGACAGTGATGGGGGCCGTTCCCGGAGCCGGTTCGCTACCGCAGTCTTCTATGACTGGCGTCCGCCAACAGAAAAGGGTCTCGCCTTCGTCCAGCCCGCTCCAACCGATCTCGACATCGGGGGTCAAGCGGTAGGAGTAGTCGGGCTCCGAGCTGAACGCGGTCACCGGCGCACCCGGATTGTCGATCGGGGGGAGCGTCAGGGCTGGCTGCACCGCAGTATCGCCGCCACCGGCTGTCGGCCGCGTGGCGTCGGAGCCTGACCGAGCAGCGCCGTAGATCGCCGCTCCGACGAGCCCGACGAAGACGACCGCCACGGCCGCATACGCGAATCGGCCGAGGCCTGGTCGACGGCTCGTGGAGGGGAGTGAGTGGGCGGTTTCGAGCATGACGAACTCCTCATGGGATTCGGTCGTGGTGTCGTTGGAGAGCTGGGTCCTCAACGCGGCGAGGACGTCGTCGACGGGTCGGTGGTCACCTCGTTCGGCCAGACGTTGCAGCAGGTCGTTGAGTTCGGTCATGTCACGTCTCCCTGGGCTCGCAGGGCCCGACGGGCCCGGGAGGCGATCATTCGACTATTGGATTCGCTGATCTCGAGCGTCGCTGCGATTTCGGCGTGAGTGGCGCCGTCGACCTCGGCCATGTAGAGCACGGCCCTCGACTGTGCCGACAGACCAAACAAGTCGGCGAGGTCGGATGGATACGAGTCGACTGATTCCTGGGTCCGGCCGGCCCAAATCTTGAGGAGGCGCAATCGGCGTCGCTCCGTGGAGCGGCGCTCATTCATCGCCACGTTGAGAATTGCTCGACGAACGTAGGCCTCCGGGAATTCGAGCTCGCTCAAGCGGACGGCCCGAAGCGTCCTCAGCAGGGCCTCCTGCACCAGATCATCCGGTTCGGAGCCCACCGAACTGCTCACGGCGGCGAAACGACGAAGCGACGGGTACATGGCCCGAATCAACTTCTCGGTCGGTCGATCCAACCCGGCCTCGGCCGCTTGCGACAACTCAGTCATCTCGCCTCATCACCAACCTCAACACCGCTGAAGAGCCGAACGCAACAGACAGCGCTCACAAAGGTCGGTTGTCACCGTGATCGGGCCGCCAAGGCTGCGGAGCAGTCGTCAGTCGATGGTGAGAGAGGTGGCGACACCGTCGGCCCACGTGGCAGTCAATGACGCGGATGACTCGACGATCTGGTCCCCAACCGTGAGCTGCATCGTCCCGGCATCGACGTTGAATTGAACGGTGCTGCCGTCGCTCCCTTCGACGATGAGCAACGAACCCTGCTGGAGACCCTTGGCGACGATCTCGATCTCGGAGCCCGTTCGAGTGACGCAGATCTCTCCGTCGTCGCTGGCATCAGCGAACGCATGTGTGACGCATCCACGAGTATTGCTATCGAGCGTGATCGTCTCCGTCGGGCGCTCGGAATCGGAATCGGACGAACACGCCCCGACGCTGAGCAGCATTGCCAGAAGCGTCGGGCCGAACCAGACGGCCCGGCGTGAATGCCTCGGTGAGCGGGCGAACTGAGTCATGGGGCCACCTTCGGTCTGCTCCGCCGCCACTTGGTGGAGCGAGCGGACTGTAGTCCGAGTCGCTTGACCGGGGATGTGGTTCGGCAGGCTAGATTGATCGGCCTTATGACGATTCCCGGCCTGCCTGTTGCCGAAGCCCCTGGTGGTTTCGGTTTCGACATCTACCAGCAACTCCTTTCTTCACGGATCGTGTTCCTCGGCCAGCAGGTCGACGACACCATCGCGAACTCCATTGCAGCCCAGATGCTCTACCTGGCTGGGCAGGATTCCGAGAAAGACATCTGGCTCTACATCAACTCGCCCGGTGGTTCGGTCACCGCCGGTATGGCGATCTACGACACGATGCAATTCGTGAAGCCCGATGTTGCCACCGTCTGTCTCGGGCTCGGCGCTTCCATGGGCCAGTTCCTCCTCACCGCCGGTGCGGCAGGCAAGCGTTATGGCCTGCCCCACGCTCGCATCCTCATGCATCAGCCCAGCGCCGGTGTCCAGGGTCAAGCATCCGACATCGCCATCCAGGCTGAAAACCTGATCAAGATCAAGCGTGAGATGGCGGAACTCATCGCGCTCCACTCCGGCCAGGATGTCGAGCGCGTCATCGCCGACTCCGACCGAGACAAGTGGTTCAGCGCGCAGGAAGCTCGTGATTACGGACTGTTCGACAAGGTGATCTCCCGAGCCGGCGAACTCGCCTGATTCCGCCCGCTCCGCTGCCAACCGGAAGCGGTTCACCGCCACCGGTTGGCACGAACAAGCGTCGGCGACGCACAAGAGACGTCCCGCAGAGCAGTTGCTCGGCGGGACGTTCTCTATTGTGCGGTCATGCCTTGCGGTAGGCGGCCGTGCCGAGGCTTCGGAGCTCGGTGACCGCGGCTTCGAGTCCGTCGGGATGTTTGAACATCCACGAGCCGGAAATCAGGACATTGGCTCCGGCCCCCGCAGCCCCGCCGATCGTGGCCGAGCTGATGCCCCCGTCCACCTCGAGATCGACCCAATGGTCGGCTCGGTCGAGCATGGCCCGGGCCGCTCTCACCTTTGGTTCCATGGTTGCGATGTAGGCCTGTCCGCCAAAGCCCGGATTCACGGTCATCACGAGCAACATGTCGAGTAGGTCAACCACGTTTTCCACGTGTTGGAGTGGCGTGTGCGGGTTGAGTGCGACGGCCGGCGAGGCCCCGTGATCTCGAATCAACGACAGCGTCCGATGCAGATGGCGGCAGGCCTCGGCATGAACGATGATCACTTCGCAGCCGGCATCGACGAAGCCAGGGATCAGGTGATCCGGGTCTTCGATCATGAGATGGGCCTCGAACGGTGTCGCCACCGTGGGCCGACAGGCCGCGATCACATCGGCCCCGAACGTCAGGTTCGGGACGAATCGGCCGTCCATGACGTCCCACTGGATCCGGTCGACGCCAGCCTTCTCGAGCGCCTGGCACTCCTCACCCAACCGTGAGAAATCGGCGGGAAGCACCGATGGCACGATCATGATCGGAGGATTCGTGGTTGTTTCGGTTACCGATGATGCGGAGGGGGTGTCAGGCACGAGGTTCCTCGATTGGCCGGGGATGGTCAGCAACGGAATCAGCTGGTGAGGAGTATGGAGCTAGTTACGGCCCATGGTGGTCGTTTCCCGAACCTTCTGCCACGCTGCACGCTGTGAACTTCGATCTCCGCATTGATCGCGTGGCCGCCGGAGGCGATGGACTCGGGCACGCTCCCGACGGTCGGGTCGTGTTCGTTCCCGGGGGTTTGCCCGGTGACGAGCTTCGCGTGGAGGTCGTCCAGGCGAAGAAGCAGTTCGTGCGAGCGAAGATCAATTCGATCCTCGAGCCGAGCCCGGGTCGAACGGCTCCGCCCTGCCCGTATGTGGCGCAGGGATGTGGCGGTTGCGACTGGCAACACGCATCACCAACGCTGCAAACCGAATCACGAATCATGATCGTCCGCGACGCGCTCCGTCGGCTCGGAAAGTTGGGTGAGGTCGACGTCCGCCCCGGACCGGCCTTGCCTGTCGACGGCTACCGAACAACGGTCCGCTGCCTTGTCGCCAACGGTCGCGCCGCCTTTCGGAAGGCGAATTCCCACGACGCGTTGATCCCCGAGCGTTGCCTGGTCGCTCACCCAGCCATCCAGGAGATCATGGCGCAATCGAACTTTGGACGAAACGAGGAAGTCACGATTCGGGTGGGGGCCCGAACCGGTGAGGCGATGGTGCAGCTCGATCAACCCGACGGCGTCTCCGTCCCCGATGGCGTGATCGTCGGCGATCACGAGCAGCCCGCATTCATTCATGAAGAGGTCGCCGGTCATCGCTACCGGATCTCCGGAACATCGTTCTTTCAGTGCCGACCCGACGGAGCCGACGCCATGGTCTCCCTGGCGGAGGAAGCCATCGCCGGTTTCGACGGCCGCCTCGTCGATGCCTACGCAGGAGTCGGCTTGTTCGGTGCCGCGCTGGGCCACGATCGTGACCTCACCGCCGTCGAACTCGCGCCGTCGTCAGTCGCCGACGCTCGGGTGAACCTGCCGGCAGGCTCGTCGATCATCGAATCAGCGGTGGAACGGTGGTCGCCGGTTGCGGCCGCAGCGGTGATCGCCGACCCGGCCCGAAGGGGCCTCGGTCGCGACGGTGTGGACGTGCTCGCCGCCACGGGGGCATCGGTCATCGCCCTGGTGAGTTGCGACCCCGCCGCCCTCGGTCGAGACGCTGGGCTGCTCGTGGCTGCGGGTTATCAACTCGAGTGGGTCCGTGTGCTCGACATGTTCGGACACACGTCACACGTTGAGGCGGTCAGCCGTTTCGTTCGTGACTGAGGGACTCCATATCCCGTCGATGCTCGACCCGAACAGCCGCTCGAGGTCCGACACCACCATGGGTCGGGCGAAGAGGAACCCCTGGGCGTGATGGCAACCCAGCTCCTGGAGAACAGCCAATTGGCCCAGCTCCTCGACTCCCTCCGCGGTGACGATCAGGTCGAACCTTCGTCCGATGTCGATGATGCTCTCCACCACCATCTGGAATTTCGGCGATGTCGACATGCGACTGACGAACGACCGATCGATCTTGATGTTGGAAGGCTCGAAGTCTGCGACCCGTTGGAGGCTGGCCAGGCCAGTTCCGAAATCGTCGATCGCGATCAGAACACCGTCGGAGCGGAGGCGCTGGAATGCCCTGATTGCGCCTTCGAGGTCTTCGATCGGGTCCCGCTCAGTTAGTTCCAGACCGATACGGCCTCGCGCCGAGGGCGTTGCCACCTTGTCGAGAAGCCGCCGAAGGTCGGGCCGGATGAAGCTCCGAGCCGAGAGATTGACCCAGAGTTCGAGTGGATTCAGAGGCGTCCGCGTCGCCGTCCACCGGTCGAGTTGAGCAGAGGCTCGGGTGAGCACCCACTCGTCGAGTTCGAGGATGAGCGTGGATTCCTCGGCGACGGGTACGAATTCGTTGGGGCCGAGCAGACCGTGGGACGGATGTTCCCAACGGACGAGCGCCTCGACGCCGGCGACCCTCATGGTGGCGAGATCGATCACCGGTTGATAAACGAGTCGCAACTCATTGTTGGCGATGGCGCCCCGCAACTCGTCGGCCAACGCCATCCGCCGCATCATTTCTTGACCGATGGGCTCGCTGAACATGCGAACGCCGGCGCCGCCCTCGCGCTTTGCGGCGTACATCGCAGCGTCGGCCCGGGCCAGAACCCGCTCGGGGTCTGACCCGCCCACCGATTTCGAAATGCCTATCGAGGCGTTCACCCGGCGTTCGGTCTTGGCCAGGGACATTGGTTCGCGCATCACCGCGAGAAGGTTCTTGGCGATTGCGAGGAGATCCTCCGAACGACGCTCGTGCTCGACGACGATGACGAATTCGTCTCCGCCGGGCCGGAAGGCCTCCGCATCTGGGGGCAGAGCCGAACGCAGCCGTCGGCTCACCTCGATGAGAAGTTGATCACCGGCGGCGTGCCCGAGGTTGTTGTTGATCCACGCGAATTGGTCGATGTCGATGCCGAGCAGTCCGAACGGTTCTCGCCGCATGCTCAGTCCACGCATGTGCTCTTGCAGCTGACGACGGTTTCCCAGCCCGGTGAGTTCGTCGGTGAACGCGGCTTCGGACAGCGCTTCTTCGAACGACATCCGATCGAGAATCAGACCAATGAGGCGCCCAACCAGGGCATGGACCGAGAGTTCGGCGTTGTCCGGACGTCGGTCGCTGCGTCGTAAGACCTCGACAAAGCCCGCAAGTTCACCCGTCGGGCGGTGAGCGGGTGTGGTGACACAACTTCGATACTCCGCATGCTCGAGCGAAGAGGACACAGCGGCCCAGTGGGGAAGATCGGTGAGCCCATGCTCGATGAATGACAGGCCTCGCTCCGCTGCTTCGGACAGGTTGCCGCCCGGGTCCCTCAGCGTCTGATTCACGAAACGGGCGCGGATGTCGTCCGGAATGGGGCTGGCGCAGATCTGCTCGAGGTTGCCGTCCGGGGTCGGAACATGAACGATCGCGACGGACCCTTCGACGTGTCGATCGCAGAGGTTCGCCAGTGCGGTCAGGCATTCGCTTCGCGGGCGCCCGCTGCCCTGGAGTTCGAGCACCTCGATCTGTTCGATAGCGAGCATCTCGGCTCGGCGACGGTTCGTGATTTCACTCAGTCGGAACACGACCGCAGCCCCTTCCATCACCGTTTCTCCGGAGACGTCGAACGGCTTGTACGTGTCGAGTCCCTGTTTGACCCGATACACGTCCGGCGGGCGGAGCCCTTCGTGGGATGTGGTTTGCTCGAAGGCTCCGAGGGCCCGTTCGAGGTCGGATTCGTGAATCAATCCGACGATGCTCTGGTCGATGACATCGGACAATGGAACGGCAAATGCCTCTTGGGTTCGCTCGGATGCGGCCCTCAGGACGAAGCCGGAGTCGACGATGACCACGAGCTCATCGCCCCGGTCGTGATCATCCAGCAGTGCCTGCCAGACCTGTGTGTCGATGCGCCCCACGGTCTGATGTTCGGCACCAATCCATCAAATTTGAGGCGGAAAGGCGTGGATTGGCCCCAACCTGGGTCGAACGGCCCGGGCGAGCTCAGTCCGGGGAATGCGGGCGGCGCTGCGCCTGGATCGATCGTCGCCGCTCACCGGCGGCACGAAGGGCGGCCCGATTCTGATCATCCACCGCCATGAAGGAATCACGCCAGTCGTCGTTCGGCCATCGGGCCGGTGATTGCACGGTCGTTCGGGGGGAGCGGGCCGACTCGGCCAAGTCGAGAGCGAGCTGGATCGTCTGGTCATGGGCTGCGTGATCGGCGGGCGGACCGATGGGGTTGCCCAACGGGAGGTCGGTGAACACGAACCGGGCGACTCCGCATTCCTCGACGATGTCACGGGCACTCCCGATGATCACCGTGGGAACGCCGGAAGCCTCGATGTGACGAGCGACCAAACTCACGGTTTGGTGGCAAACAGGTCAAAGCGGAACGAGCAGCACCAAGTCGACACCGTCGTCGGCGCACCACTGGGTGATCGTCTCGGCGTCAGAGCGAGTGATTCTTTGGCTGAATTCCGTTGGAACGCAGTAGAAGCGCGGGCTGATTCCGCCGATGATTCCGGCTTGTTCGGCCCGTCGGAGCGCCTCGAGTGGCAGGAAGGTGTCGACGTCATCAGTGTGTGTTGCCAGTTTGTGCCACGAAAGGTCGGCCGTGAACATCTCGGATGGCGTTACTGCCGACGAGACAGCGGTCACCTTCTTGGGTCGCGCCGCATTGATGGGAGACGCGGTGGTGACCACGCCGATCCGGCAATCGGCCAGTGGTTTTGCCGGCATCTGGAACGGAACGTCGTCGTGAACGGCCCATTTGTAGGGCGTGTCGTAGCCTTGGGCGGCGTAGAAATCACGAGATTTGTCGATGTAACTGAGCGCCCGGCGATGGGCCGTGGACATGTCGGAACCCCTCATTCGACGAACGTACTCGGTGCCGAGCCACCTTCTAGAATCCCGGGTGTGTGTGGGTGTGATCATGGGGCGTCATGGGCGCTGGTCAGAACGGCGTTACTACGAGTACGGTTGCTCCAACGTCATTCGGGGTATAGGCGCTCGGATGCGAGTCAAACCACCCAACGAAAATGTGCGGGGCAGAGGGTGAACTGGCGAGGCGAAGGAGCGGATTGGATGAGGAGAGGGGCGAAGGCGGGAGCCAGTGGTGCCGCCTTGTTCATCGCGGTGTCGGCCCTCTTGGTCTCGCCCGCGTTGGCTCGTCAACTCGACGAGCCCGAAGTCGAAGCGTCTTCCAACCCACTCCAAACCGTGGTGCCGACTCCGCATGACGAGGTCCCACCCGAGATCGTCGACGCCTACCGATTCGCCTCCGAGACTGCTCCCTGTTCGATTCCGTGGACGCTCTTGGCCGGCGTCGCCGATTTCGCATCCGACCATGGTCGGGGCGAGGGCACGTCGATCATCACCGCCGAGGGTGCTTCCTTCCCGACGCTGCTCGGACCACCCCTCGACGGCCTCGAGGGACGCGAGCTGGTCGAAGACACCGACCTTGGAATCCTCGACAACGATCTCGAGTTCGACCATGCGGTCGGCACATTCCAGTTCATCCCCCAGACCTGGTTGGCGTGGGCCAGCGATGGCAATGGCGACGGCGTCGCCGACCCGAACAACGTCTGGGATGCCGCGCTGGCCGCCACGAAGCTCATGTGCGCCAACGACGTGGAAACCAAGCCCGAGAAAGCCCTGTCGGCCTACTTCGGCACCGACATCTACAACTCCGACGTGCTTCGTAAGGCGGCATCGGTGGCGGCGGAAGTGTCCTTGGAGGTTGGGTTCGGCCACGTCGATCATCTCTGGGCCGCTGAGGCAACATCGAACTCCGAAGCTGTTGCCTTCGTCCAACTCGACGGCGAATCCGAAGCGGTCACCAGCGCCGAAACTGAAACTGAAGCACCGGGTACCGAGGTCGCCGACGAGCAAACCGAAATCGGTGCCTCCCTTGGCGTCACGATTGACGAATCAACGCTGGAAATCGCTGATGTCGAGACACTGTTGAACGAATCATCTGATTTGTCCGTTCTCGGTTCTCGTCAACAGCCTTCGATGGGTTTGGTCGGCGGGCAGGCGGTAGCGCCGATCGTCACGCCAACCCCGCTGAACACCAGGGTCCACCGGACGGCGCTTGTGTTCGGAAACTTCAGCGAGGGATCGGGCCCACAACCAGCGGCATTCATTCCGTGGGAACGAGGCGGTAGTTCGTTCCTCCTCGCCGAGCCGAGCGCCAACCCGTTCGAGCCGGTCACCCTCGGCGCTGCGCTCGAAACCAAACGGCTCGAAACGAGTGGCTCGATCCCGGTCGTCGGCGATTGGGACGGCGACGGCGTTGATGATGTCGGCGTCGTCGACGTGTCAGCCCCCGGGCTCGCATCGTTCGGTCTGCTGGTCGAAGGTCTGCTGCAATCCATCGTCGTCGAGGTTCCGCAGTCTGCGCTCGGCGAGGTGGCCGTTGGCGAGAGCATGGCCGACGAATGGGTCGTCGGCGACTGGAACGGCGACGGCAAAGACACACCGGGGCTGATTCACGCCACCGGGGGAGAAGTCGTGCTGTTTCAGTTCGATGGCTTCGGCCGCTCCTTCGGACGACAGGTTCGAACGTCGATTTCAGCCGAGCAGAAACTCCTCATCGGCGATTGGGACGGTGACGGGGTCGACACGGTTGGTGTGTTGGCCGACGGAGGCCTCACGGCGCTCGACCGTCTCGGGGATGTCATCGAGGGTCGTTCAGTGAGCGCCTATGGCGAGACAGCCACCCTCGTTGTCGGAACCGCACCGCGGGTGATCGGAAGCCGTCCCGCTGCGCTCAGCCTCAATGCCGACGCGGCCTACTTCGGTCCGGTCATCGCCGACGACGGCACCGAGCTCCAGCTCTGGCGGGTTCGAGGGATTCTGGTCGAGGAGACCATCGCCGATTCCCTGCTCGCCCTCCTGTTCGATGCAGAGCAGGATGGAATCGACCTCTCGGGTTGGGGTTGGCGATCGCATGAGGCACAGATTCGGCTACGAGAAGCGAATTGCGCCGACGTGTGGACCGCCGCCGCAAGCAGCTGTTCGCCCCCCACGGCGATTCCCGGTACGTCCCGACACGAGTACGGAGTCGCCGTCGATTTCACGTCCAACGGCTCGATCCTCACCTGGGGATCAGAAGAGTTCGAGTGGCTCGTCGAAAACGCAGACAACTACGGCTTCAAGAACCTGCCCTCCGAAGCATGGCACTGGAGTGTCGACGGAGGCTGACCTGGGTGCCGTCCGACACCTCCTCCCAGGGAATATCCGACAACGTCGGATGGGTTTGTTCTGTGGTCGGATGGGGCGTGCCCACCGACATCCCGAGCCCGCCACATCGGCGCCGGCCACATTCATCGAGGAGTTACTGTCATGGCGACAACCAACCTGACCATCGACAAGTTCGAAGACACGATCTCGCAGGACGGCATCGTGATCGTCGACTTCTGGGCCGAGTGGTGCGGCCCCTGCAAATCATTCGGCCCCGTGTTCGAATCAGCGTCCGACACACACGACGACATCGACTTCGTCAAGGTCGACACCGAAGCCGAGCAACAGCTTGCCGGAGCACTCAACATCCGCTCGATTCCCACGCTGATGGTGTTTCGCGACGGTATCCAGCTGTTCTCCCAGCCCGGAGCCATGCCTGCGGCTGCCCTCGAGGACCTGATCGGCCAGGTTCGTGAACTCGACATGGAGGAGGTTCGGAAGCAGGTCGAAGCAGCTGCCGACGAGCCTGGCTCGCACGAGGGTCACGATCACGACTGATCCCGTTCGCCGATCATCCCGTTCGCCGATCACCCCGTTCGCCGATCACCCTGTCAGCGGAGCGCCGTCGAGTCAGCTCGACAGCTCCACGGCGGTGGTCCGCACGGCCTCGAGAATCTTGACGTATCCGGTGCAGCGGCAGAGGTTGCCGGAAAGTCCGATGCGAATCTCTTCGTCGGTCGGGTCGGGTGTGCGTTCCAAAAGCGCTTTGGCGCTCATGATCATTCCTGGCGTGCAAAAACCGCATTGCACGCCGCCGGCGTCGAGCATGTTTCGTTGGAGGGGGTGCAGTTCATCACCGACGGCGAGGCCTTCGATGGTTGTGACCTCCCGGCCTTGGGCCTGCGCCGCGAGGTAAGAACACGAGTTCACCGGCTGACCGTCGAGCAGCACCATGCAGGCGCCGCACTCGCAATC
>JBBKXQ010000057.1:0-19251 GCA_037969565.1 Acidimicrobiales bacterium
TGCGAGAAGACCCTCGTCGCCGCCGGCCAATGCACCAAGGTCGATCCGGCGGCCAAGCCGGAGGTCGCCGGATTGTTGGGGTGTGGTGTGATGGCCGGCCTCGGTGCGGCCATGAACACCGGCGAGGTCGGCCGGGGCGATTCGGTGGCCGTCTTCGGCTGCGGCGGAGTTGGCAATGCTGCGCTCGAGGGCGCTCGACTGGCCGGGGCTTCCACCATCATCGCCGTCGACATCGACGACAAGAAGCTCGAGTTGGCCAAACAATTCGGGGCCACCCACACCATCAACTCCAAGAACGTCGATCCGGTCGAAAAGATTCGTGAACTCACGGGCGGGAACGGCGTCGACGTGGCGATCGAGGCCATCGGTCTACCGCAGACGTACGAGCAGGCGTTCTACGCCCGAGACCTCGCCGGCACCGTGGTATTGGTAGGCGTGCCGAATCCGACGATGAAGATCGAACTCCCGTTCATCGAGCTCTTCGGTCGTGGCGGCTCCCTCAAGTCGAGCTGGTATGGCGACTGTCTCCCGAGCCGTGACTTTCCGATGCTCATCGACCTCTACCTCCAAGGGCGACTCAACCTCGATGGTTTCGTTTCCGAGACCATCGACCTCGACTCCGTGGAGGAGGCATTCCACAAGATGGAGGGCGGCGGGGTCCTGCGCTCTGTCGTGAAGCTGTAGTCATGGCAAATCTCAATCACGATCCGATCCACCTCGGACTCGGGGCCACGTCAATCGTGCAACCGACGTTCACGGGTGAGATGAGCTGGTACGAGGGATACGGGGCTCGACACGGCGACGATGGCGCCGAAGGTCGGTTGGTCACCATGCATACCTTCACCGAATCCTGGGACGTCTGGGAGATGCATCCCCTGGGCTCCGAAGTGGTTTTGTGTATCAGCGGTGAGATGACCCTGGTGCAGGAGATCGACGGCGCCGAGGTGACCACGACGGTGATGGCCGGCGAGTACGCCATCAACGAGCCAGGCACATGGCACACCGCTGACGTGAACGGCGAAGCCACTGCGCTTTTCATCACCGCAGGGGCCGGCACCGAACACCGCCCCCGGTAACCGGTCGAGCGATCTGCGCTCACCGCTCTACTCCCCACCGATCTGTTCCCGATTCACCTCCGACGACAACCAGAGAAAGAAACACCGTGCGCCTCGATCGAGTCATCACCTCCGGAATCTTCAGCCTCGATGGCGGAGACTTCGAAGTCGAGAACAACGTGTGGATCGTCGGCGACGATCGGGAGGTCATCGTGATCGA
This sequence comes from Acidimicrobiales bacterium, assembly GCA_037969565.1. Classification (GTDB taxonomy): domain Bacteria; phylum Actinomycetota; class Acidimicrobiia; order Acidimicrobiales; family SZUA-35; genus SZUA-35. The sequence continues at coordinate 1,276 of JBBKXQ010000057.1, forward strand.
CGCCGCCCACGATCACCGAGCCATTCTGAACGGACTCGGCGGACGCAAGCTGAAGGCAATCATCAGCACCCACGGACACAACGACCACATCAACGCAGCCGCCGATCTGGCCGACGAAACCGGGGCACCGATCTTCCTCCATCCCGACGACTCGATGTTGTGGTCGGCCGTCTACCCCGACCGACGGGTCGACGACACACTCGCCGACGGTCAGAAGATCAGCGTTGGTGGAGCCGAACTCACCGTGCTCCACACGCCGGGCCACTCCCCCGGCGGCTGCTGCCTCCACCTCCCCGAGGACGGACTCGTGTTCAGTGGTGACACGCTCTTCCACGGCGGACCGGGTGCCACCGGCCGGAGCTTCTCGAGCTACGACCTCATCCTCGACTCGATCGAACACAAACTCTTCACCCTGCCCGGCCACACCACCGTCCACACCGGCCACGGCGACTCCACCGAGATCGGAGTCGAGGCTGCTCACCTTTCCGAATGGCGGGCGAAGCAGGGCTGAGTCGTCGGCAATCGGAGGCGAGCACGAGTGACTTGGACCGAACGACTCTTCCCACCCGAAACGCTGTTCTCGAAGGGCGAAGCGGCAACCCTGGCCTTCACGTATTTCACCGCCGGACTGGCGGTGTCGGTACTCCATGTCACGGCTGGCACCGACCCGATCACGATGATCGCGGCCGCCCTGATCGTCAACTCGGCCACCGCAACGTTGGCCTATGCGGCGGTCGTTTCGAGTGGAGGATCCACCTTCGCCGGGGTGCTCAGTGGCTGGCTGGTCTCCACCCGATTCGGGCTGTTCGCAGCAGCAATCGGTCCTCGACTGTGGCCCGAACGCTGGAAGCGAGCGGTTGCATCCCACATGGCGTTCGACCCGAGCGTTGCCCTTGCCATGCGCGAAAAGGACGATGTCGACGCACGACGGTCGTTCGTCTCCGCCGGGTTGTGGTTGTGTGTGCCTTGGTGGTTGGCCGCCGTGGTCGGTTCTCTTGTCGCCGAGCGACTTGGCGACGTGAACGCCCTCGGGCTCGATGTGGTTCTGCCCGCCTTGTTGTTGGCCATCATCTGGCCCCAGCTCCAGACCCGACAGGGCCGGCTCATCGCCGCAGGGGCCGCAGGGGCCGCCCTCGCTCTGCTCGGGATCACGCCGGGCGGGGTGCCAGTTCTGGTTGCCGGCGGGGCCGCGCTCCTTGCACTCCGAAGCAAGGCCAGCTGATGCTGACCTGGAGTGTGGTGGGCCTGCTCATGATCGGCGTGTACGGGCAGCGGGCGCTCGGCGCCACTCTCGTTGACACCAATCGGGTGTCGCTGCGATGGAAGCATGTGCTCGAGAACGTGCCGTTGGCGATCATCTCCGGGGTGGTCGCCCTCCAAGCTCTGGCCCGCGGACAAACACTCGCCGTCGACGCACGACTGATCGGGCTGGCCGTCGCTGCCCTGTGCGCCTGGCGCCGACTGCCGATCCTGGTCACCGTGGTCGCGGCTGCGACGGCAACGGCTCTCGTGCGCGCCGTCAGCTGAACCAACGTTTACCCCGGTGTCTCCCGCCGCTCATGGAATCGCTCGGAGTGGCCGGCACTACAGTCCAGTCCATGCCAATCGAACCCGACTTCTTGCGTTTCGACACGCTGAGCCTCCATGCCGGCCAGCGGCCCGAGCCCACCACCGGAGCTCGTGCGGTGCCGATCTATTTCACGACCAGCTACACCTTCCCCGACACTGACGAAGCGGCCGCGCTGTTCAATCTCGAAGCACCGGGCCACATCTACAGCCGGATTTCCAACCCGACCGTCGCAGTTCTCGAGGAACGACTCGCGGCCCTCGACGGTGGCGTTGGCGCGGTGTGCGCGGCCAGCGGAACGGCTGCCCTCCACCTCGCGATCGCCACGCTGCTCAGTGCCGGTGACCACATCGTGGCATCGAAGAACATGTACGGCGGATCGCTGAACATGTTGAACCACACCATGCCCCGGTTCGGCATCACCACCACGTTCGTCGACCCCCGAGACACCGAGGCGTGGGCCGCCGCCATCAAACCGAACACGAAGATCCTCTTCGCCGAAACCCTCGGCAACCCGGGCATCGAAGTACTCGACATCGAAGCCGTTGCCGACGTCGCCCACAGCCACGATCTACCGCTCATGGTCGACTCCACCTTCAGCACGCCCTATCTGATTCGTCCGATCGAGTACGGGGCCGACGTCGTGATGCACTCGGTGACCAAGTTCCTCGGTGGCCACGGCGTTGCCCTCGGCGGTGCCATCGTTGATGGCGGACGGTTCGACTGGGAGAAGTCCGGCAAGTTCCCCACCCTCACCGAGCCCTACGACGGCTACCACGGCATCGTCTTCACCGAGGAATTCGGGCCGGCCGCACTCGGCATGCGGGCCCGAGCCGAAGGCCTCCGTGATTTCGGGGCATGTATGAGCCCACAGAATGCGTTCCAGCTGCTCCAAGGAGTGGAGACCCTGCCGTTGCGCATGGCTCGCCACGTGTCCAACACCGGCCACGTCATCGAAGCGCTGACGACCAACGATGCGGTCACGTGGGTCAGCCACCCGAGCGTGGCAACCCATCCGGATCACGAGCTGGCCAAACGGCTCTATCCCAAGGGGGCCGGGGCAATCCTCAGCTTCGGCGTGAAGGGCGGCCGCGAAGCGGGCCGGAAGTTCATCGAGTCAGTCCAACTCGCCTCCCATCTCGCCAACGTCGGTGATGCCAAAACTCTGGTCATCCATCCCGGCAGTACGACCCACAGCCAGCTCAGCCCAGCGGAGATGGCCGAATCGGGAATCGGCGAGGACCTCGTCCGACTCTCGGTGGGTCTCGAGGATCCTCTCGACATCGTCGAGGACATCGAGCGGGCCCTCAAGGCGAGCCAACGATGATCGTCGAGGTCGACCACGAAGCTGCTCATGCCGCTACCGGAGGTGTCACGCCAAACCGCGCCGATCCCGCCATTGTTCTCATCCACGGGGCCGGGATGAACAGCACGATCTGGCAACTGCAAACTCGCTACCTCGCCCATCGTGGCTACCAGGCCGTGGCAGTCGACCTCCCCGGCCACGGACGTTCCGAAGGCGAGCCCCTCGTCGACATCGCCGCCTACGCCGAGTGGTTGGTTCGTTTCCTCGACGCCGCAGAGCTCGAGAAGGTGAACTTGGTCGGCCACTCCATGGGGGCGCTGATCGCCATCGAAGCTGCGGCCCGGCTGGGTGACCGCTGCTCATCGCTGGTGCTCATGGGAGCGGCCACAGCGATGCCGGTCCATCCCCAACTCATCGCCGATGCCGAATCCAACCTCCCAGCGGCATCAGCCTTGATGGCTGCGTGGGGCCATGCCAAACCGGCACACATCGGTCGAAACCCAACCCCCGGAATGTGGATGACCGGCGGGGCACGAGCATTGGTGGAGCGGAGCAACCCCGGCGTGCTGGCCGTCGATTTCAAGGCCTGCGCCGCTTATGACGGAGCCGCCGCTGCGGTGGCAGCGATCGTCACCTCGACGTGCATCATCATCGGGATGGGCGACAAGATGACCCCTCCGAAGTCGGGTCACGCCCTCGCCGGCCTGTTCGCCGATCCCCACGTGCTGGAACTGGTCGACACCGGACACTCGATGATGACCGAGCAACCACGAGCGGTTCGGGAAGCAATTCTGGCCACGGTCAGCTGAGTCCGCGGTCAGGACGGTGCAACGGTGCCGTCGCTGACCCAGTTGCCGTGGAACCCGAACGGGATGCGCTGCGGTAACTGGACTTGGGCCACGTAGCCACGTTCGAAGTCCTGGGCGTCCATGACCACGAATTCTGCGGAATCGGTGTTGTGGTCGTGGACGAACGTGAGCAGCCAGCCATCGTCCTCCACGGTGCTGCCCTCGCGGCCGACGAACACGGCCTCACCGGCGGCCCGGCCGGCACCATGGTCGAAGTCTCGACGCTCGCCGGTGTGCAGGTCGTGCTTGACCGTGGCCCACCCGTTGACGAGGTCTTGGCTGAAGTCGAGCGTGTAGCCATAGCGATAGGGCTTGGTCGACAGTGATCCACGATGGCGAGGAAACTCGCTCGGCCGCTCATCGATGACGCTGATGGACGCGCCGCCCGACACCGGATCGAGTTCCCAGTGCTCCAGGCGAGGCACGCTGTCGCCCAGAGGCCCCAGCACATCCTGATCGAACATCCGGTCGTAGTTGCACAGATCGATCGACACCTTGCCGTCGGGCATGTCGAAGGCGTTCATCGGATGGAAGGCGTAGCCGAGCGGCACATCGATCCACTTGATATCGGTGGCATCACCGTTGCGGGGCATCAGCCCGACCCGGTTGCCGTGTTCTGGATTCCACCGGAACGGGAACCTCGAGCCGGCAAACGCCAGATCCAGATCGACCGTGACCGGCTGGTCGTAGACGATGGCGTAGCGGCCGGTGAGCGACATGTCGTGCAACATCGACATACCCATCGGGATGTCGACGGTGCGGGAAACCCGACCGTCCGGACCCACGACGACGTATTGCGCATGATCGAGCCACTCCCCCCAGGCGTAGGCCATGGCGTGCAACTCACCGGTGTCGGGGTCGAACTTGGGATGGGCAGTGAAGGCACCGGGCAGCGTGCCGTTGAAGTCATTCCGGCCGACCGTTTCCAGCTCGTAGCTGAGCTCGACGGGAACACCCCCCGCTTCGACCATGGCCCAAGTCGTGCCTGCGAACCCACCCACATTGGTGTTCGGGCCGCCAGCGCTGTTGTTCCAGTTCGGACCCTCGACATCGGCGACGCCACGGACGTCGCTCACGTGGGTCGAGCCGACATAACGATTTCGATACCACTCGGCTCTGCCCTCGTTCAGGCGAAGGCCATGAACCATGCCGTCGCCGATGAACCAATGGTGCGAGGCCGCGTCGACCGGTTCGATCGGATTCGGGCCGTTGCGGAGGTAGCGGCCGTTGAGTTCGGCCGGAAGCTCACCGATCACCGGCAAGTCGTATGCCGTGACCTCTTCTGCGACGGGCCCGAAGTTTCCTTCGAGGTACGAGTTCGTTGCGGTCTCTGCCATTGTGAACTTCTATCACGTCCCCAATGGCCGAGGCGCCGGTCAGCCGAGATGTGTCGACGAGGGCGAACTCCCCGTTTGGGTCAGCCTTCGGCCGGCACCGGATGGAATTCGCCGTCGAGCCCGAGGAAGGTGGCGCCGTCCGACCCATAGAACGATTCGGCCCCGGATTCTCTGAGCAACGACAGCATCGCCGGCACGTCCCCGCCCTCGGCCTCGATCCTCGAGATCACCCGCAGTGGACCAATCGTGTCGAGCAGTTCGAATGGTCCTTGGGCCCAGTTGAAACCCCAGCGAATGGCCCGGTCGATGTTGACGATGTCGTCGGAGATCTCGGGGACGAGGTTCGCCGCGTACCGAAGCGTTCCCCCGAAGATCTGCCAGGCGAGCTCGCCCTGCAGGGTGTCTTCGAACATGACGGCACCCAGATCGGCGGGAACGCCTGCTAGATCGGGTTCCTCGGCGTCACGCCATTCGACGCGGCGCAGATCGAAGCTGAGCTTCTTCTTGGAGCCGTCGTCGAGCTTCTCGATCTTGCCGAACCCGCCGAGGTCGCGAGACTTGCGGCCGAGCTGACCTCGTTCGAGCATCTTCTGCTCGACCCCCGGAAGTTCGGTGTAGGCCCGCCCGATGTCGTCGGCCGGGAGGTTCACGGCGAGGTTCTTGCCGACGAGGTCCATGACGTCGAGACCGATCAAATCGATGAGCCCGTAGAGACCGGTCGGTGGCAGTCCGACCGGTTTACCGAGGACCGCATCAATCGTCTCTTGCGCCATCCCATTCATCAGGAACGGCTTGGCGAGGTGCAGTCCGGAAAGCATGAAGAAACAGCCGATGCGGTTACCGATGAAGTTGACCGTGTCCTTGGCGTGCACGACACCCTTGCCGAGCTTCTCCGAACCGAACGACGCAAATGCGGCGACGACGTCGTCCGACGTCTGCTCACCGGGCACCAACTCGAAGAGCTTCATGACCTTCACGGGATTGAAGAAGTGCGTGATCGCCACGTCAGCCTGAAATCGGTCGCCGAAGCCCTCTGCGATGTCTCGGAGAGGAATCCCCGAGGTATTCGAACTGACCACGGAACCATCTTTGCGCAGCGGCTCCACGCGCTCGAACAGTTGCCGCTTCGTCTCGAGATCCTCGACGATCGCTTCACAGATCCAGTCGTAATCGGCGATTTTTTTAAGGTCGGATTCGAATGTTCCCGTCTCGACCAGATGCCGATCGGACTCATCGACAGCGGCGAACCCGCGCTCGACGGCCTCGGCCGACACGTCGAGCATCAACACCCGGCATCCAGCCGCAGCGCTGGCAGCGGCGATGCCCGAACCCATCGTCCCGCATCCCAATACTGCGACCGACTCGATCTGACGACTCATACTGATTTCTCCCGACCTGGTTCGAACGGTCGCCAGTGTGCCCGTCGAATTGGGGCGATTGCCGTTCGGTCAGCGCTTGAGTTGGGAAATGTCCCGTATGGCGCCGCGGTCGGCGGAGGTGGTCATCGCGGCGTAGGCCTGAAGGGCAGCGCTCACGTGGCGAACCCGATCGTGGGGAGTCCACGCATCCTCACCGCGCCCCTCTTCCTCCGAGCGGCGATGGGCCAACTCCTCATCGGTGAGCTTCACATTGATCGACCGATTCGGAATGTCGATCTCGATGATGTCGCCATCGCGCACGAGTCCGATGGCTCCACCGGCGGCGGCTTCGGGCGAGGCGTGCCCGAGGCACAACCCTGAGGTGCCGCCGCTGAAGCGACCGTCGGTGAGCAGTGCGCATTCTTTCCCGAGGCCCCGGGATTTGATGTACGTGGTGGGATAGAGCATCTCTTGCATGCCCGGCCCGCCCTTCGGCCCCTCATATCGCACGATCACGACATCGCCGGCGTTCACTTTGGTCTCGTCGAGGACACCCTCCATGGCGTCTTCCTGAGACTCGAAGATCCGAGCCGGACCGGAGAAGGTGAAGATCGATTCGTCGACGCCGGCAGTCTTGACGATGCAGCCGTCGAGCGCGATGTTGCCGTAGAGAGCAGCCAGGCCGCCTTCTTGCGTGTAGGCGTGTTCGACCGAATGAATACAACCCTCGGCATCGTCGAGGTCGAGCGACGGCCAACGTGTGCTCTGGCTGAATGCCACCTGAGTGGGGATTCCGGCCGGACCGGCCGAGAAGAGCAACTTCGCGGCGTCGGTGGCCGTCGGACGGGCGATGTCCCACTGGTCGAGGCCGGAGCCGAGCGTTTCGGAATGCACGGTCGGGGTCGAGGTGTCGAGCAGACCGCCTCGATCGAGCTCACCCAGAATTCTGAAGATGCCGCCGGCCCGGTGAACGTCCTCCATGTGGAACTTGTCGGTTGACGGCGCCACCTTGCAGATGTTCGGTGTGGCCCGGCTGATCCGGTCGATGTCGGTCATCGTGAAGTCGTGGCCGGCTTCCTCGGCTGCCGCGAGAATGTGGAGCACCGTGTTCGTACTCCCGCCCATGGCGATGTCGAGCGTCATGGCGTTCTCGAAGGCCGCAACGGATGCGATGTTCCGGGGCAGCACCGAGGCGTCGTCTTTCTCGTAGTAGCGCCTTGCCAAATCGACGATTCGGCGACCGGCTTCGAGGAAGAGTTCCTTCCGATCCGAATGAGTGGCCAGGGTGGAGCCGTTGCCGGGCAGGGCGAGTCCGAGGGCCTCGGCCAGGCAGTTCATCGAGTTGGCGGTGAACCTTCCCGAACACGACCCGCACGTGGGGCAGGCCGAGCGTTCGATTTCGGCCACATCCTCATCGGATACTCGCGAGTCGCCAGCCGACATCATGGCGCTGATGAGGTCGACCTTGACCTCCACACCGGCGAGGCGAGTCTTTCCTGCCTCCATCGGCCCACCGCTGACGAAAATGGCCGGGATGTTGAGACGCAGGGCGGCGTTGAGCATTCCTGGCGTGATCTTGTCGCAGTTGCTGATGCAGACGAGGGCGTCGGCGCAATGGGCATTGACCATGTATTCGACCGAGTCGGCGATGAGGTCCCGACTCGGAAGGCTGTAGAGCATTCCGCCGTGACCCATGGCGATTCCGTCGTCGACGGCGATCGTGTTGAACTCCTTGGCCACGCCGCCGGCTGCTTCGATCTCGCGGGCAACGAGCTGACCGAGATCCTTGAGATGCACGTGGCCGGGCACGAATTGGGTGAACGAATTGGCGATCGCGATGATCGGCTTGTCGAAGTCACCATCGGTCATTCCGGTGGCACGCCACAAGGCACGTGCTCCTGCCATGTTTCGACCGTGGGTGGTGGTGCGCGAGCGGTACTCAACCATCGGGACAGGTTACGGCTTCGGCTGCTGAGCCGACAGTGCATGCCGACGGTGCGTATTGACAGCCCAGAGGGCATCGCCATCGATCTTCGACCTGGCTCCTAACGTTGGCCGATGTCGACAGCGTTACAGCGAACCTTGCTCTGGGTTGTGCGGGCTGGGCTGATCGTGTCATTGGCGATCACCGTCTCATTTCCGAGTTGGGATCAATTCGAGGGCAAGGGCATGGCCTTTCGACTGCCCTTCTACCTGATCCCCCTGGCGGTGGTTCCCATCGCGTGGCGACTACGGGGAAGTCATGGCATCTACCCCTATCTCATCGACGCACTCGTAGTCGCCCCATTCGTGGCCGACACTCTCGGCAATGTCTTCAACTTCTACAACTCCTACGCCCACACCGACGACTACCTGCACTTCCTCAACTGGGTCCTGCTGATGGGCGGCGTCACCCTCGCGTTCGGGCGGGCCGGCCTCGGAAAACTCAACGCTTGGGCGCTGGGGTGGGGCATCGGTGGCCTTGCGATCATCTGGTGGGAGACGGCCGAGTTCTTGGTGCAGAAGATGGGAACGGCGGGCCTGTCCCTCACCTACGAAGACACGATCGGAGACCTCCTCCTCTCGAGCACGGGTGGTGCCTTGGGAGCAGCAATCGCCGTGATGTTCGGCTCCGGTTTCGGAACCGGACAGGCGCAGAATTCACCCAGGATCCATGACTGACATCTTCGAACTGTCAAGCCGCACCGTTGATGAACTCGTCGAGCTCATTCCCGAAACCGGCACCGCCCTCGGCCTGCCGGGCTGTGATCATCGCTGGTCCGATCTCTCCCCGGATGGCTACGACGCGCAGCGCTCGTTCTGGACACGGGTGCTGGCCGAGGCCCAAGCATGCGAAACCCCCGATCGGGCCCACGAGGTGGCCAAGGCAGTGCTCATCGCCGACGCTGAAACGCAAATACGGGTCATCCACGCTGAACTCCACCTGGTCGATCTCAACAACATCGCCTCGCCTTGGCAGAGCATCCGCGACATCTTCGAACTGATGCCAGACGACACCGTCGCCGGATGGACGAACATCACCACGAGGTTGGCAACGATCGGCCAACCCCTGGCGGGCTATCGCCAGTGCCTCCAGACCGGCCTCGATCGCGGCCTGACGGTAGCGAAGCGTCAGGTCTCGGTTGCCATCGAACAGGGTCGGGCGGCCGCGGGCCCCTCATCCACCTTCAATCTGTTCCTCGACCGTTTCGACCAAGCGGCCCAGGAAAACTCGGCCCTCGGGAGCGAGGATCGGCGAGCACTCGAAGCCGCCATCGAGCAAGCCAAAAATCACTTCGGGTTGATGACCGATTGGTTCGAATCCACCTACCTTCTGGCTGCCCATGAACAGGACGGCATCGGCCGAGAGCGCTACGTGCGCGCCGCCGAGCAGTTCCTGGGCGAAACCATCGATCCCGAGGCGGTCTATGCCTGGGGTTGGACCGAGATCGAACGGTTGCAGGCTCGCTACATCGAACTCGCGGCAACGATCGATCCTCGCCTCAGCGTCGCCCAAGTGATGGAACTCCTCGAGCATGATCCGGCTCGAGCGGCGGGGAGCGTCGAGGAGTTCGTGGCGATCATGCTGGAGCGTCAACAGGGTGCACTCGCCAGCCTCGACGGCAGTCATTTCGACGTGTCCGACCACATTCGGGTCATCGACGTGAAGCAGGCTCCGCCCGGAGGGGCGCTCGCCCCGTACTACTCGCCCCCATCAGAAGACTTTTCGCGGCCTGGCTGCGTTTGGTACCCAACCGGCGATCGGGAATTCTTTCCCTTGTTCAGCGAAATCACCACCGCCTACCACGAGGGATTCCCGGGCCACCACCTGCAAGTCGGCTGGCAGGCGGCCATGGGCGACCAGCTCTCGCGCTACCACCGCCTCCTCACCTGGTATCCGGGCTCGGGAGAGGGTTGGGCGCTCTACGCCGAAACCCTCATGAGTGAACTCGGCTTTCTCGAGACGCCCGACCATGAACTCGGCTTCGTCGCCTCCCAGATGCTGCGCAGTTGTCGGATAGCAATCGACATCGGGATCCATTGCGGTTTCCCGATTCCGTCTGATCAACCGTTCCACCCGGGCGAAGAATGGAGCTTCGAGATCGCCGTTGAAATGCTCGAAGACCTGGCGTTCGAAACACCGGCGATGGCTGAGTCCGAAGTTGTTCGTTATTTCGGCTGGCCAGGACAGGCGATCAGCTACAAGATCGGCGAGCAAGCGATTCTCGACCTGCGGGCCGAGCGCAGCCGGCAACCCGATTTCGACCTGAAGCAATTCCACGCCGATGTGCTGTCGGCCGGCTCGACCGGACTCGACCTGCTCCGCCACCTGGTTCGCTCCGCCCCGACCGCCTGATTTATCGACACATCTCAACGACCCGCACCGCCCTCAACGCGTGATGAACAGCGCCTTCGCTTCAACCATGGGTGCACCATCGGGGCCGAGAATCGCGCCGTGGACGCGGACCGTTCGGCCTCGGGCCGCCTCGTGTTCGGCCCGCAAGCGGTAAGGGCCTCCATCGAGCAGCACCGGTCTCGGGTAGCGAAGGTCGAGTGTGCCGGTGACCACTCGGGTGCCGAGCGCGGCCGCCGCAGTTCGGGCGCACAGATGATCGAGAACCGTCGCCGCCATGCCTCCGTGCAACCATCCGGGGTTCCCTCGATGTTCCGGCTGTGGTTCGAACACGCCCGTGCCGACTGACCCGGCCATCTCGATCGAAGGCCGGAGAGATGCGAAGACTCGTTCCAGGTCGGCGTTCATTGTCCGAGGCTAGAAGCCAGGCAACGGCCGTCCGCGCCTCCAGACTGTCCGGATGATCGACCCGTATCGGATCGCCATCTCCATCGCGTCCCGATTGGCAGGGGCGTTCTACGACATCACTCATCTCCGCCCGGCCGGAGTTTCGGCCGGGATCGAGGGCCCGGCGGTGGTGGTCTCCAACCACCCGAACGCCATCCTCGATCCCGTCCTCGTTGCTTCGTCGACGCCGACCAAACTCCGATTTCTGGCCAAGGCACCGCTGTTCTCGACACCGGTGCTCGGTCCGATCATTCGTGGCCTCCGGGCCCTGCCCGTTCACCGCAAACAGGACGGCGCCGGCACCACGAGCAACGCTGACACCTTCGATGCCGTCGCCAACACACTGCTCGACGGGGATGTGATCGCGATCTTTCCCGAGGGTCGGTCCGTGGATACGACGCAACTGCTCGAGCTGAGAACCGGGGCCGCCCGAATGGTCACCGGCGGGCTCGTTGCCGGGGCGCCCCACGTCGACATCGTCCCGATTGGCATCTGGTTTGCCGAGAAGACCCGCTTTCGTAGTTCGGCCGCCACGGTGCGCGGCCCGGCGATCCGGGTGACCGACCCCACCACCGATGTGCTCGAACTCACCAAGCAGATCGATGCCGCCCTTCGTTCGGCAACCGTGAACTCGGGATCGAGTGGTGACCTCGTGCTGGCGCTACGACTGGCCGATTTTCTCCGGGCCCCCCGCACCCACCACGCGGCGGCGGTAGCGACCCAGGCGCGATGGATCGACAACTCTGCCAGCAACAAGACGCGGGAAGCACTCGATCGTGCCTTCGACCGGGCCGAGTGGCTCGGAGCAACGGCACACGAGCTCGGCGACCTCGAAGCCGTGGCCCACCGCAAACTCGGCGCCGACTTGGCAGCCACGTTGATTCTCGCCCCTGGTGCAGCCGTCGGCGCAGTCGGAGCCGCTCCAGCGTTCTATGCAACCGATCGGGTCGCACGACGGTTCATCAAATCGCCGACTGATGCGTCGATGATGAAGATCGCTTTCGGCGCCCTCTTCTACCCCCTCTGGGGGTGGATTCTTCACCGTGCGTTGCGTGCCCTCGGCCTGGCGCCGATCTTCGCCGCGGCGGGCGTGTTCGGTGTGTGGATCCTTCACGTCACGGCTCGCCCCACGTTCGCGTCCCTCCGTCGTCGCTGGTCCGGCCGTCGCCTGACACGCCGAATGTCAGCCATGCCCGCCGTTCGTATGGAACTCGAGGCGATCGCCGGCGAAATCCGAAGACTGCTGTCGGATGCCGATCATGAACCCGAACTCGACTGATGGTCTCGTTCCCCAAACCGTTCGCCGACTTCCGCCCCGAAGTGGCCAAGGCCCTGCCGTACTTGATGGCGCAGCGATTCATCGGCAACATCGGCATGCGCTACGCCTACACCTTTCTGCCCGCAATCGCCCGACCCACGGGGCTCTCCATCGAAGCCATCACCCGGATCTTCGCAGTTCGAGACCTGACCGGCTTGGCCTCGCCGCTCTTGGGACGCACTTCGGATCGGCTCGGCGCCACAAAGGTCATCGTCGCGTCGTCGCTTCTCGGCGCCGTCGGATTGTGTCTGGCTGCCATCGGCCCAGTGGGTCTGGCGATCGGCTTCTTCCTCTTCGGACTCGGAAAGATCGGCACCGATGTAGCAACCAACGCCTGGATTGCCGACGAGGTGGCATTCGAACGAAGGGGAAAGATCACCGGGATCGTCGAACTGACCTGGGCTGCCGCCGCGCTGATCGGCTTGCCACTCGTGGGATTGCTCATCTCCTGGGTCGGTTGGTGGTCGGCCTCGCTCGCCCTCGGGGCGATCTCTCTTCCGCTCACGCTTCGCATCAGTCAGATGAACGACGATCCGCCCAACGAACCACGACCTCGGGTTCGGCCTACGTTCACCACTGCCGTGGTCGCCACGCTCGTCGCCGTTGCCGGCCTCACCGCCTCATCACAGATGCTGTTGGTCGGTCACGGCCTCTGGCTCGACGACACCTACGGGTTCGATCCGGCACAGGTCGGTTTCGCCATCGTCACCGTCGGACTCATCGAGGCAGTGGCGTCGTTGGGTTCATCATCGGTGACCGACCGCCTCGGCAAACGGGCCTCCATCGTGCTGGGCGCCACAGTTCTGATCGTTGCTTCCGGATGGCTCGCAATCTCCTCGAGTCCTCCGATCGCCCTCGGCCTTCTGCTCCTGGCGCTCGCCTTTCTCGGCTTCGAGTTCGCCTTCGTTTCGTCACTGCCGCTGATCAGCGAACTCGACCCAACGGCCCGAGCCGAAATGATCGGTATCGGGCTCGGAATCTCCACCGCGACCAGAGCCGTCGGCAGCCTCCTGGGGGGATGGCTCTACGTCCGATCGGGATTCGAGGCGTTGATGGTGGTCTCGACGGCCGCTTCAGGACTCACTCTCGCGGTGGCGATCGTGGCCATTCGCGAACCAGTGCCCGCCTCTACGGCCCACAACCTGATGCAATAGGTCACGTGGTGTCCTCCAACGCAGCGAAAACTCCGAACTCGATACTCAAGGGCGCCCTACTGCTGACCCTTCTCTTCACGGTTTCGGGCTGTGGACTCTTCGGCGGTGACGACGATGCGACCAACGGCGCAGGCGACAACACGACCGAGACCACGGCCGAGGGTGACAGCAGCCCGAGCACGACATCCAGCGATGCGGCCGGCCCCGGACGGGCCACATCGACCACTGTTCGCTCCGTCACCAGCACAACCCAGGTGTTCTTGCAGCCCCAATCCGGAGGAGCCTCGATCGGGGATCCGCTCTTCCCCGGTCTGGGAAACACGGGTTATGACGTCCTTCACTACGATCTCGATCTGATCAGCACGGGCGGCGATCTGCGGGGCGAGGCCGAGCTGACGATCGTGCCCGACATTCCCCTCACTTCTTTCAACCTCGATTTCGTTGGCATGACCGTCGACCGAGTCTTCGTGAACGGCATCGATGCCACGACGCGGCGAGAAGGGCGAGAACTGATCATCACGCCCGCCGTGCCGATTCCCGAAGATCAGGAAGCTCGGGTTCGAGTGCAATACCGGGGAGCACCGGATCCGATCGAGGACCCGGTCGGTCCGATTGCGCTCGGCTGGCACACCGAGGACTGGGGCAGCTATGTCGCTTCTGAACCGCTCGGCGCAGCAACGTGGTTTCCGACCAACGACCACCCACAGGACAAAGCAACGTTCCAGATCTCGGTCACGGTCCCGCTCGGCCAGGTTGCGGCCGGACCGGGCCTTCTCGTCTCCGAGACGGCCACGAACGGAAACGCCACCTTCGTCTGGGAGATGAACGACCAGATGGCCCCCTACCTCGCCTCGGTGGTCATCGGCGACTTCGCCATCCTCAGCACCGAGGGCACCACCGGAGTGCTGATACGCAACGTTCTCCCGACCGAGCAGGCCAGCCAGCTCGTGCCGTCTCTGGCCAAGACCAACGAGATGATCGATCACTTCAGCGAGCTGTTCGGGCCCTACCCCTTCGACTCCTATGGGGTCGTTGCCATTCCCGAGAAGCTCACGTTCGCCCTCGAGAACCAGACACTCAGCCTCTTCGACACGTCGTTCTTGTCGCAACGCCGTCGGTCGGTCGAGAACGTGCTGGCCCACGAACTCGCCCACCAGTGGTTCGGCAACAATGTTTCACCCACCACGTGGAACGACATCTGGTTGAGCGAAGGTTTCGCCTCATGGGCCGACCACTACTGGACCGAACGGGACGGCGGCGAGACCTTCGACCAACGGGAGCAGAAAGCGGTCGCCCTGAGCCTTCGACCACCGACCAGCGTCGAGGCCGACACATTGTTCGATCGGACGGTCTACTTGCGTGGGGCATTGACGCTCGAGGCGCTTCGACGAACGATCGGCGATGCTGAATTCTTCGTGCTGCTGCAGACGTGGACGATCCAGCATCAAGGATCAACCGCCTCGACTGACGACTTTCTTCTGCTCGTCCAGCAACAAGCGGGTCCCGAAATCGAAGCCCTGATGGTGTCGTGGCTGTTCGACCCGGTGATGCCCGCTCTGCCTCCGAAACCATGACCCAACCCTCCGAACAATGAGGCAACGAGTCGGTGTCTACCCCGGGTCGTTCAACCCGCCGACGACCGCTCACTTGGCCGTCAGCGAGGCGGCCCTGTTGCAACGACAGCTCGACCATGTGGTGTGGGCCGTCAGCCGCAAACCGCTGGCCAAGGAAGATGTCGATCGCCCGCTGTTCGACGATCGACTTGCCGTGCTGGGCTCGATCGCGGCAACGATCGACTGGCTCTCGGTTGTGGTCACCGACGCCCAACTTCTCGCCGATGTGGCCGACGGATACGACGTCGTGATCATGGGCGCCGACAAGTGGCATCAGATCAATGAACTTCGTTGGTACACCGACGAAGCCGAGCGGCAGCGTTCCCTCGGCCGCCTGCCCGAGTTGGCGATCGCACCGCGAGCGCCCTTCGAGGTTCCGGCCACAGACGCACTCGACGTTGCCGACGAACACCGGTCGACCTCGAGCACCCGAGCTCGGGCCGGCGACGATCATCTCATGCTCGACGAAGCCCGCGCCTCGAGCCTGTGGCGCACCAGCCCGTAGCCGACGCGGCACGTTCGAAAGGGGCCACCGTGCCACAAATCCCACTGCCAGAGAACCCAACGATCGAAACCCTGAAGCAGCAGGCAAAGCTCGTTCAGCAGCTCGTGGACTCAGGCGACGAAGGCGCCCTTTCGCTGGTTACCGAGTTCCACCCGCAGCAGCCAGCCGTCGACGGGACGGTTCCGGGCTTCAGGCGAAGCGACGCCCAACTCGTGATCGCTCGGCTCTACGGGTTCCCCAGTTGGTCAACGCTTCGAGAGCACGTCGCCACCATCGCGCTGTTCGCACGCGCCGACACCGCCGATGCTGACCCCACGGACGCATCGGAAAGATTCGCCGCCCTCGGTGTCGTCAGCTACAGCGACCACCAACGCCCGATCGACCGACTGGAGCAGGCCCACCGGATGCTGGCCGACGACCCGAATCTCGCCTCGGGTTCGGTCGCGGCGATGGCGGTCTCCGGAAACCATGCCGCGCTCAGCGAACTGATCGGCCGTGACGCTTCCGTCGTCGATGCGCCGTGCGGGCCGAATCGGTGGCCGCCGCTCCTGTACTGCGCCTATTCACGAGTCGCCGCCCTCGATCCGGGCCAGTCGCTGCTGGAGACGGCCAGATTGTTGGTCGACTCCGGGGCCGACCCGAACGCCGGGTTCTTGTGGCGGGGGCTTGTTCCACCGTTCACGGCACTGACCGGCAGCTTCGGTCGAGGCGAGCAAGACCAGCCCCCGCACCCCGACCGGGCCGAGCTGGCTCGTCTCTTGCTCGAAGCGGATGCCGACCCCAACGACGGGCAAGCCCTCTACAACAACGGCCTCGCCGGCACGGCCCACGACGACGTCTTCCATCTCGAGCTTCTTGTCGAGTTCGGACTCGGCGTCGACCAGTCCGGCCCCTGGTACCAGCGGTTCGGGCCTCGGCTCACCTCGCCACAAGAACTGCTCTACGACGAACTCGAGATCGCCGCCGTCCGTGGCCTTCCCAATCGGATGCGGTTCCTGGTCGCACTGGGACTCGACCTCCAGAGAGGAGTGGGCCGGTCCGGTGAGACCCCGCGCCGCCTCGCCGCACGAGGCGGCCATGCCGAGGTGCTCGATGTGCTTTCGGCCGCCGGCGTGGATGTCGAGCTCACGGCCGTCGAACGATTCGCCCTCACGGCCAGGAACGGCTCCGTCGACGAGCTTCGAGCCCTGATCGCGTCCGATCCCACCATGGTCGATGACGTGCTCACATCGGATCCGGCCATCATCACCAAGATCGCCACCTCCGACCGGGTGCCGATGATCACTGCGCTGATGGAAATCGGATTCGACGTCAACGCACGATCCGGCGGCGCCGGAATCACGGCGCTGCACGACGCGGCCAGCAACGACGATGTCGACCTGGTCAGTGCCCTGATCTCCCTCGGGGCCGATCCAACGATCACGGACTCTTCGTTCGAAGCAACCCCGCTGGGCTGGGCCGAACACAACAACGCTCCACGGGCCGCCGAAATCCTGCGCAAGCTCCAGAGGAACAACCCCACCACGTGAGACCCAGCTGAAGGCGCTGGATCCTGTCAACCGCCAGCCGCCGTCGGGCGGTGCATGATCGCTGGGCCGAGGATGGTGTCGGTGATGTCCCAAAGAGTGTCGTGTCCGTGGGCGGCGATAGATGACGGTCAAATGCCTCGATCCGGCGATCGTCGGGCAGGACCGGAGTCCGTCGCCGGGAGAAGTGCCCCCGCCAGAGTCGATTCGAGCCATTCGGCGTGTTCGTCTTCGGTCCAGTCCTGGACGTCGCACAGCATGCGGGCAACGTCGGGGCTCGCGAGGGTCCAGATGATCTGTGCCGCCCGCTCGTGCTCGACTCGGAGCGGTCCGCGTTCTGCGAGCCAAGTCGCCAGCCGCGCCATGTTCGCGAGCCGATGTTCCTCCATCTCGGCGAACACCACCTTTACGTTGGGTTCGAGAGCCGACGTGGTGCGGAGAACTTCGTAGATTGGACGGACCCGGGTGGACAGCGACGCAATGTCGCGAGCGAATCGGTGGAGTTGGGCTCGCTGATCGGTCTCCTCGCGTACCGCGACTGCCTCGGGCCGGTCCATCACATTGTCGACCCCGGGTGGCGCAAGTCGCGCATCGATGACGGCGGTCAGCACCCGCACCTTGGTACCGAACACGGCGTAGACCGTGTCGGGAGCGACACCAGCCC
>JBBKXQ010000058.1:0-12505 GCA_037969565.1 Acidimicrobiales bacterium
CAACTCGACGTCTTCGGCGAAGTCATGGACGCCATGCACCAGGCCCGACTCAGCGGGATGGCGCCAGACGAAAACGCGTGGCGCATACAGCAGGCCATGATGGACTGGCTCGAAGGCAACTGGCAGCAGCCCGACGAAGGGATCTGGGAAGTGCGGGGCGGGCGGGCCCAGTTCACCCACTCCAAGGTGATGGCCTGGGTCGCGTTCGATCGCGCCGTCAAGACGGTCGAGGATATGGGGCTCGACGGTGACGCAAACCGGTGGCGTGCCGCGCGAAGCCGCGTCCACGCCGAGGTCTGTGCCAACGCCGTTGATGACCGCGGCGTCTTCACCCAGGCGTACGGACGCAAGGCCCTCGATGCGTCCACACTGATGATCCCGCTCGTCGGTTTCCTCCCAGCCACAGATCCACGAGTGGTCGCGACCGTGGATGCGATCCAACGTGAACTCACCGTCGACGGCCTCGTCATGCGATACCAAGTCGACGACGCCGCTGGCGACAGCGATGGAGTCGGCGGAGAAGAAGGAGCATTCCTGCTGTGCTCGTTCTGGCTCGTCGATGCCCTCGCCATGATCGGTCGCCATAGCGAAGCCGCCACGCTTTACGAGCGCCTGTTGAACCTCCGAAACGACGTCGGACTTCTCTCCGAAGAGTACGACCCCGTCGGTGGACGACAGCTCGGCAACTTTCCGCAGGCGTTCTCGCACATCGCGATCGCCGGCACTGCCATGACGCTGTGCGCCGACAACGTCGGACCGAGCGAGGAGCGAGCACGCCGGCCATGACGACCGCATTCGTCCTGTCCGGGGGAGCGAGCCTCGGATCGATCCAAGTCGGGATGGCCCAAGCACTCTATGACGAGGGCATCCGACCCGACCTGATCATCGGCACTTCGGTTGGCGCGGTCAACGGAGCCTGGCTGGCGGGGGAGCGCCCCATCGAGGGCCTGGTCGACCTGTGGCACTCGCTCCGCACACGACAGATCTTCCCGCTTCGACCACTCATCGGTCTACGCGGATTCGCCGGACGGGGCCCGAACCTCGTCCCCAACTCGGGCCTGCGTCATCTCCTCGAGCGCCATCTGGTCTTCGCCGCGCTTGAAGACGCCACGATCCCGTTCTCTGTCATCGTCGCCGATGTCGCGACGGGGGAGGAGGTACGACTCGATCAAGGTCCTGCCATCGATGCCATTCTCGCGAGTGCTGCGATCCCTGGCGTGTTCCCGCCGATCAGCGTCGGTGGAAAGTGGTTCATCGACGGTGGCATCGTCGACAACACGCCCATCAGCCAGGCGATTGCGGCGGGCGCAACCGATGTGTGGGTTCTGTCGACCGGCTATTCGTGTGCGTTGCCGACTCTCCCGACGAGCGCGGTCGCGATGGCGCTCCATGGGTTGGCGATGCTCGTCCAACAGCGGTTGGTGGCCGAGACATCCCGACGCACATATCCGGTGCCGGTACACCTGATCCCGCCGCCGTGTCCGATCACCGTGACGCCGATGGACTTCAGTCAGTCCGTCCAGCTGATTGACCGGGCAAGGCGGGGAACTGCGCAGTGGATCGGGAACGGTGAGCCCTTCGCATTGCCGCTGCTGGGCCACCGCCACACGGGCTGAGGGTAACGTCCCTCGAGCCGGGGTCAGCCAACGGCGGCAGCGTAGATGCCGCCGGCGACGAGGCCGAAGGCGATGTGGGACATGACGATTCCGATGGGGGTCATCTTCCCGAATCCGGTCATCGCCACCCCTGGGGTGGTGATGTCTCCGCTGCGTACGAGTGGATGGGCCATGGTCAGCATGACCGGCATCATGAACGCGACCATCACGCCGTGTCCGAGTCCGAACAATGCCCCCAAGCCGGTGGCGGCGCCTTCTGATGTCGGATCGGCTGCGTGGAGCAATCCGGCGTGGACCAGACCGAATGCTGCGCCCATCATCAGGTGCATCATCAACCCGATGCCGTAAACCGTGCCGTTCGCGCCACGCGGTGAGAGCATCGTCCCCAGAGTGCGGAGCAGGTCCATGGACGTCATCCCCATGGCCCGGCCGCCGTAGATCACCATGAGCATTGCGACTGCTCCCACGAGGCCCGCCAGAATGGCGGTGCCCGCTTCGTAGTTTCCGGCGAGCGAGAACGCTAGGACCGAGGTCGGCATGAGTGACTCCTGCTGTTTGAGGGAACGAGGTCGTTCCTGGGACGCGTTGTGTGGCCGACGTAGGACGGCCGCAGTTCAGACAACCTGACCCGCGTCCCCCGCCAGCCCCAATGTCGTCATTTGGCGCATTCTTGGGGCCCGGTCGGATCGCGGGTCTGTGATCGGGGCGTTGGCGATGACGAAAGCGGCATCTGACGCGATGACGTACCGATGGCTTCGGGTTGCGGCGATGATGCGCCCATGAGAACCGCGCCCCTTCGGAGCATCGTCGCCGCCTCAGGCGATGTCGAGCGATCCCACGCCACGCCATGACTGCCGTCTATCCCGTCGTCGACGCCGATGCCGTTGGTTGGCTCAGTGAGATCCAGATGATCGAAGTCGACCGCGTGATGGTCGAGGATTTGGGGATCGAACTTCTCCAGATGATGGAGAACGCCGGCCGCAACCTCGCCCAACTTGTTGTGGACCTCTTCGGTCCGACCACCGTGACCGTGCTCGCCGGCTCGGGAGGAAACGGGGGTGGTGGACTCGTGGCCGCCCGTCATTTGGCGAATCGTGGTGTCGACGTGACCGTGACGCTCGGACAGCCGGCCGAGGCGATGGGCCCGGTACCGGCACATCAATTCGCAATTCTCGAACGTATGGGGCTGCTGGTGCACCTCGAGCCCCGGAAGGCCGACGTCGTCATCGACGCCCTGATCGGCTACAGCCTGAAGGGTGCGCCACGGGGCCGGATTGCTGAACTCATCGGCATGGTCGAGGCGGTCAGCGGTCGAGTCGTTTCACTCGACACGCCGTCGGGTGTCAACGTCACCGACGGTTCGGTGCCAGGTGCGGCGGTGCGCGCTGACGCCACGATGACCCTGGCGCTCCCCAAAGTCGGTCTCCGCGGGGCCGCCCAGGTCGGCGAGCTCTATGTCGCCGACATCTCCGTACCGCCGTCGGTGTACGACGCCATCGGCGTGGGCCCCACCCCGGACTTCAGCCACAGCAGCATCATTCATGTCGTCAACTCGAACGAAGTTGCCCGATGACCGCGAGGTCACGGGCGAGGAGCTGCTGACAGCGACGGGCCGCATCGCCTCGTTCATCAGGCGTGACGATCACGAGAAGCGTAGGTTTGTTCGATGGCAAACAGGTTCCACCGGTTCGGAGAATGGATAGCACTCTGTCTCAGTCGTGGCTCGAAAGCGCCGCTGAGCAAGGACGATGTCGAGCTTCTCGTCGAGGAAATGGGAGAAGCGTCCTTCGCCGGAGGCACCTTCGTGTTCCGACGTGGCGAGACGGCCGCCAGAGTCCACGTCGTCCACACCGGGACCGTTGAGCTCAGCCGGGAAGTCAAGGGCCGGCGGGTCACGCTTCAGATCCTTCGACCTGGTGACGTGTTCGGTGACGTGCCGGCGTTCCTGGGCGACCCCGAGGTCTTCGATGCTCAGGCAATCGAGGATTGCACCATCTTGTCGCTCGACACCGAGAGCCTGTTCACGTTGCTGCAAACGCGCCCATTGATCGCCCGTCGCTGGTTCATGTCTTTGGCGGAGAGGATGGCAGGGCTACAGAATCGGCTGATCGACTTGTTGGCCGGTGGGATCGAAGCACAATTGGCGTCGATCTTGCTGCGTGAAGCCGACGACGACGGCCGGGTCCGGACAACGCAGGGCACCCTTGCCGGCATGTTGGGCGTGCAACGCTCGAGCGTTCAGCGGGTGCTCAAGCAGCTCGAGTCGGCCCAACTCATCGAACTCCACTACCGCTGCATCGATCTCGTCGACCGGGCAGGGTTGGTGTCGCTGCTGGAAGATCCCGACAGCAGACCGGCCAATGCAGACCGCGCTGTCAGCTGAGCGGTTACAGGAGGTGTCGGGAGCGGAAGACCTCGGCGCCCGACCATGCCCGGCAAAGGCAACCGGCCGCACGGTGCGGGGGCGCGCTGTAGCGCCACCGCACCAGCCAGGCCAATCAGTGCCACGACGGACCCCGCGACCGCATCGACGATGTAGTGGTTTGCGGTCAAGATCACGGCGGAGGTCATGAACGCCGGACCGGCTAGAGCGAACAGCCTCGCGGCTCGGCTTCTGGAAGTTCTGAAGATCAGAATCCCGACGAGGAGGTTCCATCCGACGTGCAGACTCGGGACGGCTGCGTACTTGTTGATGAGCGAGGGAGGCTGCAGGACTCGGTAGGAATTCGACAGGTCAGTGACCGTGTCCACGAACCCTGTCGGCATCAGGCGTGGTGGGGCGACAGGGAACGAGATGAAGATCGCTAGACCGATGGCGCCCGAGATGAACATTGCATTCCGAAGCAATGTGTACGAGTCCCGATGCTGTCGGTACAGCCAGATCAGCGTCATCCCGATCACCGGCCAGTGGCCCCAGATGTACACCCAGTTGGCGGCGGTGACGATCCCGCGGTGATCGAGGATGAAGCCCTGGAGGGAAGCTTCGACGTCGAAGCCAAGGGCCGCTTCGAGATTCAGGACGCGACCGGCGTTGGCGATAGCCGTCGATTCGCTCCCCTCGGTGAGTCCACGAACGCCGAAGTACGCAAGGGCTGCGACCCCAATCAACGTGAGTTGCGTCGCCGCCGTTCGGAAACGCCGAACAGGGTCAGCGGCGGGTGGTTCATTCCTGTGGCCGCTGAGAGATGCCCGGTCCACCTGTTGCCCTGACCGGATTACATCTGATGAGTACGGCATTGTTGCTCCTTCCATTCAGCTGGATCTCCTATCAGTGACAACTCGTTCGGGGTAACGAGAGGTCCGGAATTGCAGCGAATGGAGCAGTTGAGACCGCGATGGACGCAGCCTTCACCTACGAGCGACCCTGGCCACTGGCTCGTCGACTGGTGACGAATCGGGTCGCGTTCTGGCGCGAGGTCGAAGTCGTCCGCGACTGAGAGCGTCCTGCCTGATCGGCACGTCCGCGAGCGGCTACCGTCTGGTGGTGTCGGATCGGTTCGCATTTCGATCGTTGGGGGCCGTCGCGTCCCTCGACGACTTCGGTCGCTACGCCGACTCAGCGTTTGCCCTGGGTCGTTCCACCTTCGGACATGCCGAAAGCGAAGAGGAGACCGTTCGGCACATGATCGGCGACTACGTCGCGCTCGCGACAGACCTTCGCAGCGACACCGTTGCAGGGATCACGATCCTGTCCATGTCGACCGTAGCGGAGCCCCCGCAAGCACAACTCCGACGCCACGATCATCACATCGACCCCGATGCTGCGGTCGCGCATCTGCAGGGAACGGTGACAGACCCCGACGCTCGTGGTCTCGGCCTCTACCGCGAATTGAACCGGTTCCGTTTCGAACAGATCCTCGACCGCAGCATCCGGTTCGTCACCACCACGACACAGAACCCGAAAGTCGAGCGCGGCGTCCGCTCCATCCTCGAGGAGCTGGTCGCCCGGGATCGCATCGTGAGCTGGACCCTCGAGACCGAGGTCCTGCCCGGCTTCTACGGACAGCTCCTCGCTACCGACCAGCCCGACATCGCCGGCACCCCGTTGGAAGACCTCGATCCCAACGCCGGCGACGCTTGCTCGCTGCTCTTTTGTCTCCATTACAAGCCCGATGCCTGAGGCGACAATTCCACCCAGCGGGTGACCGCGAACCTGCGCAGCCAGCTGGCGACGAGCTCAGCCAGCTCGAATGGGAACGAACGTCGGTCGTGGTCAACCGGCTCGGATCAATCTGGTCACATCGTCGAGTTCCCTCAGGCGCGCTCAGCGCCGGCGGCGAGTCAGGGGAGGCCTTGAGGGACCGCCGATCGACTGGGGATCAGTGGAAGGACAGCCCAGCGGTGATCTCGACGGTGATGACCGCGGCCACGATGAAGTCGACGGTGGCGCAGAACGGCGGCCACCAGCGGGTACCTGCGACGAACAGGGTTCGGT
The DNA here is from genome assembly GCA_037969565.1 of Acidimicrobiales bacterium. GTDB lineage: Bacteria > Actinomycetota > Acidimicrobiia > Acidimicrobiales > SZUA-35 > SZUA-35. The sequence continues at coordinate 6,052 of JBBKXQ010000058.1, forward strand.
GTTGCCAGACGTCTTTGGCACCGTGCGCCGCGTAGCCGGCCACCAGCACCCAGACCGATGCGGTGACGCCGACCAGAGCAACGACGAGGAATGCTGCAGCGATCGTGGCTTCGACGATCATGACGTTGGTTCTGCCGTCGGCGACGGCGAAGCCGATGTAGACGGCGGCGATGAGCGCGATGCACACCGATTGGACGGTTGCTGGTTCAAGCCATCGGATCGCGAGCGGTGAGGCGGCTTGGATGGTTCCGACCAGAACACCCCACATGATCGGTTTGAGGACCGGCCTGGTCGCGTGGATGTTGCTTGGGATGCGGTTCTGCGTAGAAGGTGGTCATGATGAGTCTCCTTGGTCGTGGATCACTGATGAAACGCGGCGTGAACAACTCCTGCCCACTTCGGCATGGTCGAGCCTCCCCGAGCCAGCGGCGTCGCAGGTTCAGGCGTTCGCGTCCAGCCCGCGCGGAATGTGCAACATGCGCGACGAGCAGTCCTCGTATCCCAAGGTGTTCGAACAGGCCAAGGCGCTGACGTCGCTCGGTGGCAAGCCGCTCGTCGTTGTCACCGCGACTGAATCGATCCACAAGCACGAGGAGTGGACGGACCTGCAGGACCGCCTCGCCGCGCTGTCAGCCAGTAATCGCCGGCTGACGCGCCCACCGATCTACGTGGGATCCGCTAGAGGGCGCAGGCAACCTCATATTCCTCGGGAGCAGGGCGCTGACGACCAACCCTTCGAGCACGCCGAACAGCCGCGAAGCCCAGGTTCATCGGTGCACCCAGTTGTGGCTACCACATCCACTGCTCAGCTGAGGGCGGCCACGAGCGGTGCGGTATCGACGTACTCATCGAGCGAGATGATCTTGCCGTCGTCGTTCAGGCGCAAGATGACGCATGCGGCGAGATCAACTTCGAGTCCGCTGGGTGTAGTCGACCGGACCCGGTGTTCTTCGACGATCGCGTTCTCGCCGACAACGCGCCTGACATCCTCGTAACGATGATCGCCAATGATTGCTATGAGCGACTCGATCATCGCCATGGCCTCAGCGACAGCCATCGAGTTGCCGTTCTGCACCAGAACTGCGTCGGGCGTCATCATCGCGATGACCGTGTCGTGATCGTGCGCTACGAAGGCGTTGAAGAGACGATCGGCTATTTCGCTCAGTGCTGCTGCATCCATACGCCGAAGCTAGCTCGCGCCCCGGTCCTACGCGAGCCGTTCCACCGCTTCTGCAAGCGTGAGATCGCAGATGGTGAAATCTGACGCTTGCAGTTCAGCAATCGCAGATCGTCGTAGACGACGGCACGCCCACGCCGAGAGCTGATGGTCGTGCCGTTCTCTTTGTATTCTTTGAACCCAAGGATGTCGAGTCCATCGACAAGTGGTATTCGTCCGGGTCGGACTCGGGCTCGTCGCCGGGCCAGCTCGCTTCGATGTCGGCCATGATGTCGTCGAGGGTCTCCGGACCGCCAACGAACCAGTCGACCATCCCCGCCCAGAACGTTCCTGCTCCACCTCGACGGGCATCACAGCGGCTTCAAGGACGGCTGAAGGCCCCGGTTCGAGCTCGTCATCCGCAACGCCTCGTTCGGTTGACCGTTGGGTTTCGGGGTCAGCTCGACCCCTCGATCTCCTCCCACCTCTGCTCGAGCAGGTTCTCAGCACGATCGAGGCCCGCCTGGTCCGCCGGGAACATCGTCACCGATCCAAGCCGGCCGCGCTCGTCGATCTCCTCGACCGCGAAGGAGTGGGTCGGTTGGCCGTCCGGTCGTCGACCGTGGAGCTCGACCACGGCGAGCAGCTCGCCGCGAATCGCGAGCAGTCGGCGCCGCTCCACGACGACCGGCTCCATCACCTCACCGTGCTCGTCGACGAAAACGGCATCGCCCCCGAGCGACCCAGAAATGAGGTCGGGCCGGCCAGCTTGGCGCAAACGGTGGGCCACCATCCAGCACGCCCACGCACGGTTGACCGGCTCGTCTCCGCGATCGGCGACCAGCTCGTCGAGGCGCTCCAACGCGTCGGCGATCCGGTCCTCCTCGAACTGCTCGATCCGGCTCCCCCCACGGTGGTCGTGGTCGGTCACCATCACCATGACGCTGCGTTGCACCTGCTCGACGCCATCGGGCAGGCGGAACACGATGCGTTGCGCCCAGCACGCCGCCCACGTCGGATAGATCCGGAGCAGGCGCTCCTGGTATATGAAGAAGTCGCCGGGCATGCTGACAATCGAGTCGAGTCGTGAACGCAGACCGTCGATGTCCTGTTCGGGCCATCCGAGCTGACGGTGATCGACCATCACACCGGACAGTCCCTGGTACGCCAGGTAGGCGTCGACGTCACCCGCCTCCAGCGACGCCCCGCAATGCAGGAACACCCGAAGCGCGTCACCGACGTGCGATGTCGCTACCTCCTCCGAATACAGTCGGTCGAGCTCGGCGATCGCCGCCACGAGGTCATCGGCCGCGAACCCGACCGAATGATCGGCGAGGTCGCGATCGTTCCAGTGACTGACCCGTAGCAGGTCCCAGCTCAACCCGCCGTCGTCGACGCTCAGTCGCCAGCGGTGGAGAGCGAGCCGATCACCCCGGACCGCGACGGTCTCGACATTCGACATGAGACGCCGATCACCGATGTCCCGCGTCCAAGCGGCTCGATGCGCCTCGCGGCCGACGAGTGTCGAGCCGAGGAGCGGCCGCCGGTCTTCGGCGACGATCTCGGGGTCGAGCATCTCCAGCCAGTCGGCGGACGACCGGTCGTCGAACCGCTCGACGAGCCGCCGGGTCAACCGGTCGGCCTCGTTCCAGGGCTCGTGCCCGCCCGTATCGGCGAGCGCGGGGAGGAGTCGGGTGGCCTCGTTCTCGAGATGCGGCCCGTGGTCCGAGGACGATTCGGCTGCGTCGGCTTCGAGCTCGTCGAAGCGAGTCAAGGCCGTATCGAGGTCGTCGACGGCGAAGTACTCGACGACGACCTCGTCATCGACACCGGGCCTGGTCAGGACCGCGTACTGCCACCCCGGCTCGACCAAGGCCTCGGCGCTGTCCACGAACTCGAACCCGGTGGCGACTCCACCGAATCCGCTCAGTCGATGGATCTCTCGGATCCCGGTGACGCCGTTGCCCATTGCCTCGGGAGCCGTGGTGACCTCGATGAAGCCCTCACGGTGCATCTCGGGCCAGCCCATCGGTCGATGGTCCATGATGCGGAACCGATGCGGCACGGCCTTCGCGAGTGCGTCCGCGTCGCCATGGTTGAGGGCCGACATCATCGAGAACCAGATCGACAGGTTGGCCGCATACGGCGCGCCCTCGCCTTCGAGGAAGAGACGGTTCAGCTCGTCGAAGGCCTCCCCGAGCGCGTCGACGTCGAAGAGAACGGTCCGGAGTCGGCGATCGAGCTCGTCGAGCGACTCGACGGCCAGGAAGTCGATTTCGACACCGTCGATCTCGAACCGGACCCGCACCAACGCAAGGAGGTCGCCGCGGGTTGCCAACGTATCGGCCCGGATCTCGGACGTTGACCCGGCGACGTGAGAAGGCACCGACGCGAAGTCGTCGACCAGCACCCGGCCCAGCGCGGTCACGTCTCGAGTCCGAAGCGCCGATGCGTATGCCGCAGCGACCACGGTCGCTGAATCCGAGTCCGACCCAGCGAGCTCGAAGCGGCGAGAATCGAGCTCGTCGAATGCGGCGCCGAGATCGGAGGGCTCGAAGACGTCGATGGTCGACAGGCCCAGAGTCTGGTCCAGCTCGAGCAGGAGCAACTCCGGTCGTCGGTCGGCGTAGATCTTGGCGATCAGTGCGAGGCGGTCGCCGCGTACTGCGATGAGCCGACGATCCTGCCAGTGACATCCGAGGAGCCGCTGCGCGCTCGGGTCGATCTCGACCGCTTCGGCGGAGACTTGATGCTCGTCGCCGGCGCAACGCACGAGTACCCCGTCGGGGGCCAGCAGTTGAGCAGCCGACAGCGACCGGCCGGTCTCCAATGTGAAGCCGATCCACACATCTGTCCAGGTGGCCGCGTTTACCGGCGACTGTCGGATCGGAGATGCCAACCGTTCGGCGAGATCGGTGAGTGCGTCGGCCAGCTGCTCCTCGCCGTATTGGTCGATGCGGCGTGCGAGCCCTCGCTCGGGGTCGAGGTCGGTGAAGAGCACGAGGTTCTGCTCGGTGACCGCTCCATCCGGCATCGTGATCAGGTAGCGACGACTCGAAAGGCACCAACCCGGTTCGATGGCGTGAATCGCCACGTTGAAGACCACGATGTTCGAACTGACTGCGGCGAGTGATTGCAGCCGCTCCTGGATCGTCGACTCAGGGCCCCACCCGAAGTCGCGATGGTCGACGATCTGGCAGTCCGGGTGGAAGAGTTCGGCCGCTCGTACGAGTTCGCCCGCTCCCATGAGCCGATCGAACTCGATGTAACTGGTGTAGCTGGCTCGTACGAGCGGGTCGAGCTGCTCCAGGTATCGCCGTTCGAGTTCGGCTACTGCGGCGGGAAGCTCATCGATGTCGAAGCTGGCCATGCTTCCGACTCTCCCGGCGCGGTCGAGGCCGACGACCCGCAGCGTCTCCTGCTCCTGCCCTTCGGCCGTGCGGTAGACCAGTCGCCCGAGACACAGCTCGTCGTTTCGCACTCCCAGCGTCGTGAACTCCATTTGGTCGTAGCCGACGGCTCCTCGGGACCGAACATCGGCCAGTAGCTCCTGGCGGGTTCTCACCTCGCCGCCGGGCCCCAAGTGACGACGCTGGTAGTCGAACGGATCGGCGAAGCTGTCGACGAAGCTGTCCCAGTCCTGTGCCTCGAACGCGGCACGCCCGCGTTCCATGACTTCAGCGCATCGATTCGTCAGCCTTTCAGGCGGCAGTGGTGGCTCGCCGGCAGGCGGCGCTGTGAGTTGCTCGAAGCGCTCGAGCGCCTGCACGACCTCGTGCTCGTCGAACACCTCTTGTCGGACGATGCGGCTGCCCTGCACGAGGATCATGTTCACTGTCATCCACGTCAGGCCGGGCCCATCGTTTGGAGTCGACGTGATCTGGGAGGACATCACGGCGCCGTGCTCGGTCAGCACATGGATCGCTCGAGCAAAGGCGTACCCGTCGCCGGCGAGCTCCGACTGCTGGGTGACCGCGTTCAGCCAGCCTGTCGAATCGACCTCGAGCCCGATTCCCAGACGATGATCGAAGCCGACGAAGTCCTCCGAGAGCAGCTCCTCCCAGGCTGCCCTGTCCCGACGGCCGGCGGCCTCGCCAAGACGTGTCATCACCTCCAAGACCCCCCGATGCTCGCCGCCCTCACCGGCACGGAACGATCGCCTGAGTTCGTCGAGCGCGGCCGGAAGGTCCGCCCCGTCGAACAACACCGAGCGCATCAGTGCGCCATCAACGACATCGGACAACACCAGTGATCTGCTGTGTCTCCCGTCAGAAGTCGTCAGCGTGAGCTCGTCGAGGACGAGTCGATTCCCCAGAACCGCGACCCCCGCCCGCTTGGTACCGCTGAAGCCCTCGGTGTGTCTCGCCTCGACGCGCTCGAGCCATGCGTCGCGCCCGATGATCCGCGGCGAGGTGACACTCCCACGCCGGTCCTCGTGGCGGGAGTCTTCGGCGACCATGTTTCGCAACGCCCTGGGGTCCGGCCCGTTGAACGCCTCGATCATCCGGTCGCAGAAATTGCTTGCGGTGTTCGCCAGGACATCGCCGCGTGCACTCTCGGCCGCGGCGGCCGGCGGCACGCCGTCGCCCGTCTCGTCCCGCAGTTGGGCCGAGACCAGCAACTCTCCCGAGGCCTCGTGGAGCGTGAGGATCGCCCCCTTGAGGTCGAAGAGATGGCGGGCCTTGGCCAATGCGGATGCTTGGCCCTCAGGATCGCCCGCCGCGCCCCGAACCCGAGCCAGGGCCAGGTTCGCCTGCGCATGGTCGACGATGAGGTCGCTCCGGGCCACGAGTGCAACCGCTTCCAGCGCGAGCGCGGTCGCCCCGTCGAGGTTGCCGCGGGCAGCCTGGATCTCGGCCTGTACCGATCTGACGGCAACGAGGGTTTGAGGGTTCTGCCCGGCCAGTGCGTTGCTGCTGTCTGCCAGCTCCTCGGCCTCGTCGAGCCGACCCTGGAGGAGTAGAGCGCGAGCCAGGTGAGCCCCGGCCTGGCCGGCGTCGGCGCCGATGCCGAGCTCGCCGAGGCCGCCGTACGCAACGCGTAGGTGGGTCTCCGCGTCGGCCGGCCGACCGGCGAGCAGCTCGACGATGCCTGCGTACAACTCCGTCTCCATCAACCCGTGTCGCAGACCCAACTCCTCAGCCGTCGTGCGAGCCGAGGCCAGCATCGTTCGTGCCGTGTCGAGTCGGCCGCGGAGAGCCTCGAGAACCGCTTGGCAGCGCACGGCCGTGGCCTCGACGGCCGGTGACCCGGTGGTGATGCGGAGGAGGCGAATGACGTCGAGGCAGCGACCACCGG
>JBBKXQ010000059.1:0-26488 GCA_037969565.1 Acidimicrobiales bacterium
TCGGTACTTCGAGCGGATGAACCGTGAGACTTACAGTAGCGAACACCAGTTCGATTGTCCAGCATTTTCTGCAAGGAGTCTCGAGCGATGGAACAGCGGTGATGGCTTGTTCACAACACTACTCAGACCCTGTGACACTCACGGTCAGGTTCGGGCCGGAACCTTCGCCGACGTGAATTGCATGACCCCGTCCTCGATCGATGACTTGCGAATCATCTTCTTGTCGGGCGAATACCGCTGGGAGTTGATCCAGGGTTCGCGATCGCCCTGCTTGGGCAGCAGCGGCATCATTCGCTGCATGTAGCCAGACGAGAAGTCCTCGATCCAATCCCGTCGTGGCATGTTGCGATCCGAGGGCCGGAGACGAGGGGTGCATTGCACCGTGCCCGTGCTGGTCATGTGGTTCAACAATCGGCAGACGTACTCGCTGATGAGATCGGCCCGGAGTGTCCACGACGCATTGATGTAGCCGAAGGTGGAAACCAGATTGGGAACATCGGAATATCCGAGACCCCGGTAGGTCCATGTTCGGGAGAAATCGACACGCTCACCGTCGACGAAGAAATCCATGTCGCCCAAGGTGACGAGTTGGAGTCCGGTGGCGGTGACCACGATGTCGGCCTCGAGTTCCTCGCCCCCGGAGAGCCGAATGCCCTTCGCAGTGAATCGATCGATCGTGTCGGTCACCACCGACGCCGCCTTGGTGCGAATGGATTCGAAGAAGTCACTGTTGGGGACCAGGCAGAGCCGTTGATCCCACGGGTTGTAGGACGGTGTGAAGTGCTTCGCGATGTCGACGTCATCGCCGACGCCCTGTTTCACACCGCCGAGAAGGAGCTGTTTGATCTCGTCGGGGTTGGTCCGAGTCTTCTTGTAGACCATCTCGGCCCGGAACGTGTTCTTCTTCCGAGTGACCCGGTAGGCGAGCTTCTCGGGCAGCACTTTCCGCAGCCGTTGGGCAACCACATCGACGTCGGGCCGGGACACCATGTAGGTGGGGGAGCGCTGGAGCATGGTGACGTGTTGTGCTTTGTCGGCCATGGCGGGAACCAGTGTGACTGCGGTGGCACCGGAGCCGATCACCACCACCTTCTTGTTCTCGTAGTCGAGGTCTTCAGGCCACGCCTGCGGATGGACGACGCGACCGGTGAAGTCTTCGATCCCGGCAAAGTCGGGCGTATAGCCACCCTTGTAGCTGTAGTAACCCGAGCACATGAACAAGAAGTTGCAGCTGTAGGTCGTTGCAACTCCCAAGACGTCGGCCGTGAGTGTCCAGGTGCTGGTTTCGGTCGACCACTCTGCGGTGGTCACGAGATGATCGAACCGAATGTGACCCTCGATGTCGTGCTCGTTCGCCGTCTCACGCAGATAATCGAGGATCGAAGGGCCGTCGGCGATGGATTTGGCGGCCTTCCATGGCTTGAAACTGAAACCCAGCGTGTGCATGTCACTGTCGGACCGGACACCGGGGTAACGGAACAAGTCCCAGGTTCCGCCGAGATCGGAGCGACCTTCCAAGATCATGTAGGAGCGATCGGGGGAGCGCTCTTGCAGGTGACAGGCGGCGCTGATTCCGGAGATCCCCGCACCGACGACAATCACGTCTGCGTGTTCGGTTTGTGGCATGCCGGCGACGCTAGTGCGAGACCCTCCCGACGACGAAAAGTGGGAGACCGAGCCGGCGCGGGTGATACTCAGCCGATGGACGCTCTCACCGCACTTCGCAACAAGCGAGACACTCGCACCTACACCGACGCTCCAGTGGGTGACGATCTCCTCGAACGGGTCCTCGGGGCAGCGAGGATGGCCGGTTCGGCGAAGAACATACAGCCGGTCCGCCTCGTCGTCGTGACCGATACGGCCACCAAGGTCGCTCTGAAAGACGCAGGCGATTTCGCGGCGTGGATCGATCAGGCGCCGGTGATCGTCGTGGTCAACGTTCGAGGCAACGCCGGCCCTCGTGGACTTTTCGATGTCGGCCGTCATTCGCAGAACCTGATGGTGGCGGCCCACGCCGAGGGCTTGGGAAGCTGTCCGGTCACGATCCATCATCCCGACGTGGCCCGGTCGATCCTCGGAATACCCGACGAGTTCGAGCCGTCGATGATCATCTCGCTCGGTTGGCCGGCCCCGGGCGAGAAGCCGCCGGCACAGATCGCCAGCGTGCGCCTACCGCTCGACGAATACGCGCAACGGGATCGGTGGTCCTGACCGGGTCAGGATTCTCCGCCGTCAGGTGTGATCAGCGGCCGTCTCGGTTGTGGCCAGAATGGCGGCAGCCCCCGTCGACCCCGTGCGTTCGTCGTGTCGGCATCCGGCCGGCACCTCACACGAGTCGCCGACAGCAAAGGTCTCCGAACGATCCTCGAAGGCAAGCGTCAACTCGCCTTCAGTGACGAGGAGGAGCACCGAGAAATCGTGGCCATGCAACTGACCACTCATGTTCGGGGCGTAATCCTTGTTGCGAACGGTGCCATAGCCACGTTCTGCAGCCTGATTCCGGAAGTCGCTCTCATTCATCGAAACTCTCCTTGTTCCCACGTGATTTGCCAGCGTGATTTGTCTGTCTGGCAGGACGACCTAGTGTCGCATCATGCGCCATGTGAACCTTGGTCGAACCGGCCTTCCTGTTTCTCGCTTGTGTCTCGGCACGATGACGTTCGGCATCCAATGCGACGAACCCGAGTCGTTCGCGATTCTCGACGCCGCCGCCGACGCAGGCATCACCTTCATCGACACCGCTGACGTCTACCCCCTTGGTGGCAGCGGGCCTGAAGTCGGACTCACCGAGACGATCGTCGGGAAATGGTTGAAGGGAAGGCGCGACGATTTCATCGTGGCCACGAAATGTGTCGGGCCGATGAGCGAGCGCCGCTGGGATCGGGGTGCGAGCCGCAAACACATCACGAAGGCCGTTGATGCATCGCTTCGTCGACTGAACACTGATCACATCGATCTGTATCAATTGCACTCACCCGATCCCAACACGCCGATCGACGAGACGCTCACGGCGCTCGATGATCTCGTACGGCAGGGCAAGGTCGGGTATGTCGGCTGTTCCAACTTCCCGGCCTGGGAGTTGGCCCGCGCCATCGGTCGGTCCGAGACGCTCGGCCTCGCGAGGTTCGATTCGGTGCAGCCCAGATACAACCTGCTCTACCGCCGCAACGAGCTGGAGCTCTTCCCACTCTGCGAACAGGAAGGAATCGCCGTCATTCCCTACAACCCGATTGCCGGCGGACTTCTGTCGGGCAAGCATCTGGCATCGGAAGCGCCTCCTGAAGGCACAAGATTCACCCTCGGCACCGCAGGCGATCGGTATCAAGACCGCTACTGGCACGACCGCCAGTTCGGCACCGTCGATGCCCTCAAAGGCCTCGCCGACGAGGTCGGGATCTCACTCGTGACGCTCGCCGTTGCGTGGTGCCTGAGCCAACCGGCAATCACCGCTCCGATCATCGGGGCCAGCCGGCCCGAACAACTGAAGGAATCGATCGCCGCACTCGATGTGACGCTCGACCCCGAGGTGCACCGACGGCTGGACGAAATCACCGCCAGCTACCGGGCCAGCACCGAGCTGCGCTGAGGTGGCGGCAGACCCTCGACAAGCGCTTCCCAGGCACGGGCCATGACAACGCACTAGCTTCGCGGGGCGGGGCATCAAGATGCGGGACATCAGGATGTGAGATCAAAAATCGGAGGCCGGTCATGAAGAAATCAAGATGGTGGACAGTCAGCGTTTTGGTTGCCGTTCTGATGGCGGCAATCACCACACCGGCCGGAGCGGGAGGTGGCAACGCCCACGGCGCGGCGCCTGATGACGTGCGTTTCGCCACGTTCAACGCCTCGTTGAACCGGAACAACGCGGGAGATCTGGCGGCCCAGATGTCCGCCCCTGGAAACCTTCAGGCCGGCGTCATCGCCGAGATCATCCAACGCACCCGACCGGACGTGCTACTGATCAACGAGTTCGACTACGACGCGGGCAACGTCGCACTCGATGGTTTCAACGACAACTATCTCAACCTGTCGCAGGGCGGCGCCGCCCCGATCGACTATCCCTACCGATTCACCGCGCCATCGAACACTGGCATTTTCTCCGGCTTCGATCTCGACAACAGCGGAGGCGCCGGCGACTTCGTGCCGAACGACTCGTTCGGATTCGGGTTCTTCCCCGGACAATTCGGTATGGCCGTCTACTCGATGTATCCCATCGATTTCGATGACATCCGCACCTTCCAGAACTTCCTCTGGAAGGACATGCCCGGCGCCCTCCTCCCGGATGATCCAAACCTCCCGGGGCCCGCTGATTGGTATTCAGCGGCCGAACTCGACGTGTTCCGTCTGTCCTCGAAGAGCCATTGGGACGTTCCGATCGAGATCGGACCCCGGACGGTGCATTTCCTCGTGAGCCATCCGACTCCACCGGTGTTCGACGGGGCCGAGGATCGCAACGGCACGCGCAACTTCGATGAGATCCGATTCTGGGCCGACTACATCCAACCCGGCCGCAGCGGCTACATCTACGACGACGACGGTGTTGCCGGTGGTCTCGATGGCAGCGATCGTTTCGTGATTGCGGGCGATCAGAACTCCGACCCGCTCGACGGCGACAGCATCCCGGGGGCCATCCAACAACTGCTCGACAACCCGAAAGTCAACACGAAGGTGACCCCGTCGAGCGTCGGTGCAGTCCAGCAGAGCGCCCTGCAAGGTGGCGCGAATGCAACGCATCTCAGCGACCCGGCCTTCGACACCGCCGACTTCGCCGACGGTGCGCCGGGCAACCTTCGAGCCGACTACGTGCTGCCACGCAAGAACATGAAGATCAGCGCCGCCGGAGTTTTCTGGCCGCTCGACTCGGATCCACGGTTCCCGCTGGTCGGCACGTTCCCCTTCCCCAGTTCCGATCATCGGCTGGTCTGGATCGACGTCCGTGTGAACTGAGGGCCCACGAGCCAACCCCTGAGCCTCGATTCCGGAGGCCTCAACCGTCGTTCTCGACGGTAGGCGCCTCCAGAACTGGTGAATCTCGGTAGGTTCTGGCCGTGAGCAATGACGGAGAGCGAGCAGACGAAGAGGGTGAGCGGGCCCGGTTGCTCGCCACCACTGCGTTCCTCCGTCAGATCGCCACGTCGAAGGAGATTCTCAGCACCCTGTCGGTCGAGGAACGCACCGAGTTGCTCAACGCGGCGGGCGACGTTTTCTGTGCCGACCCCAACGAGCGACGGCTGCGGGTCAAGGCCCGACGGTCCAAACGGAGAATCGAAAAACTGCAGCGGGACGAGGACCGGCTGAACGAAACGGGAATCCGGACCCTGCGGGACAAACCCGTGTTCACCACCCCGAATGTCTTTCCGCCCGAGGGGCACGAGCAAGCCGACCAGCCCGACGCGATGTTCCGGGAAACCGTCGAGTTGCAGCATTGCTATGTGTGCAAGGCCAAGTTTCGGGCGGTCCACCATTTCTACGATCAGCTGTGCCCGGCCTGCGCTGAATTCAACTTTGCCAAACGGGGTGAGCTCGCCGACCTGTCGGGCACGGTTTCCCTGCTCACCGGTGGTCGGGTCAAGATCGGCTATCAGGCCGGCATCAAACTGCTCCGATGCGGCGGAGATCTGATCGTCGTCACCCGGTTCCCTCGGGACGCAGCCGCCCGATATGCAGCCGAGGCCGACTTCGATGTGTGGGGTCATCGACTCGAGATATTCGGGCTCGACCTTCGGCACACGCCCAGCGTCGAGGCCTTCTGCCAGCACGTGCTCGACACCCGCGATCGGCTCGACTTCATCGTCAACAATGCCTGCCAGACCGTGCGACGTCCCCCCGACTTCTACCGCCACATGATGGCCGGGGAGAAGGCGGCGCTCGACCAACTCGAACCGGCCGTCCTGAAACTGGTCGGTGCCTACGAAGGCCTTCGTGGCTACCACATGCTTCCGGCCGCAATCGAGAGCAATCGGGCCGGGCTCACTCACGCTGCCGATCTGTCACAGGCACCGCTGCTCCCCGATGAAATCGACCCCGACGAGAAGCGAGCCCAGGCCGGCCTCTTTCCGATCGGCGAACTCGACAAAGACCTCCAACAGGTCGACCTCCGCGATCGGAACTCCTGGCGGTTGCTGCTCCACGAGGTGTCGTCGGTGGAACTCCTCGAAACCCAACTGGTGAACGCCATCGCCCCGTTCGTCCTCAACGCCCGGCTCAAGCCCTTGATGGAGAGCACGCCTGGCGCCCACAAACACGTCGTGAACGTCTCCGCCGTCGAAGGTCAGTTCTACCGCCGCTACAAGACCACCCGTCACCCCCACACCAACATGGCCAAGGCTGCGCTCAACATGATGACCCGTACATCGGCCACCGACTACCACGCGTCGGGCATACACATGAACAGCGTCGACACCGGTTGGGTCAGCGACGAAGACCCGGTTGCGATCGCCCAGCAGAAGACGGCCGAACACCGGTTCCATCCGCCGCTCGACATCGTGGATGGAGCGGCCCGAATCGTCGATCCCATCATCGACGGAACGAACCGCGGCCGTCACGTGTGGGGCCAGTTCCTGAAGGATTACCAACCAACGGATTGGTAGCTGTCTTGACCCGCCCGTCGATTGATCGTTGAATCAAGACCACGACACTTCTCGACGATGGGACCCGCGATGACCACTGATCTCTCGACCACTCCACTTCTGCCGGGACAACTCGGCACCCCGGGCATGCAGCTCCGAGATGATCCACGAGCCGACCCGCGAATGGTTGCGGCGCTCGCCCCGCTCGGCATGGATGGAGCTGGACAACCGGCGCCCGTCGATGCCAATTCTCCCCTCGACGCCCAGATCGAGTTCTGCTCTGCGGCCGAGGTGGGCTTCACCAGCCTGTTCGACCTGATGAACACTGATCTCCCGCCCATCATCGGTGTCGCCACTCGAACCGAAACGATCAAGGGCGTCGACGGCAACGACATCCTCCTCTACATCCATCAACCGGAGAATCCGTCAGGACCCACCCCGGGAATCCTCCACCTCCACGGCGGCGGCATGTCGATACTCACCGCGGCCGACACGAATTATGTCCGCTGGCGGAATGAGCTCGCCGCAGCCGGTCTGACCGTGATCGGCGTGGAGTTCCGCAACGCGTCGGGACAACTCGGACCGCATCAATTTCCGGCCGGCCTGAACGACTGCTCGAGCGCGCTCGACTGGATGCATGACAACCGGCAATCTCTCGGACTTTCATCGCTGGTCGTGTCGGGAGAATCAGGAGGAGGAAACCTCACCTTGGCCACAGCGCTCAAGGCCAAGCGGGAGGGCAAGCTCGATCAGATCGACGGCATCTATGCCCAGTGCCCCTACATCTCCAACGCCTATGGCAACAAGCTGGCCGCGTTGCCCTCGCTCTTCGAAAACGATTTCTACTTTCTCGAGGTCTCGATGATGGGGGCCATGGCTGCCACCTACACCCCTGGCGCCGAGAATGCCGAGAACCCCCTGGCCTGGCCATATCACGCCACAACGGCCGACCTCGAGGGACTCCCGCCCACCGTGATCTCGGTCAACGAACTCGACCCACTGCGGGATGAGGGCCTGGCCTTCCATCGGAAGCTGCTGGCGGCCAATGTCAGTTCGGTGAGCCGGACCGTCAATGGCACCTGCCATGCGGGCGACCTGCTGTTCCCTCAGGCCATGCCCGACGTCTACGCCGCAAGTCTTCGGGATCTCGAAGGGTTTGCGAAGGCCCTGTCGTAGAAGCGAAGGCCGTGTCGTAGATCGGTGCCACCTTCGGTCCGGGCCCCAACCATTCCGAGCCGACCAACTCCGAAACCGCCGGATTCGGTTCATCGCCCCGGATAGCGTGCCCGGATGCAGACAGATGCCCCGGAAGACACTGGATCACTCGACTTCGTTCGGGAAAAGGTGCAGGCCGACATCGAGTCCCAGAAGTTCGGTGGGCGCGTTCAGACCCGATTCCCGCCCGAGCCCAACGGCTATCTCCACATAGGCCATGCGAAGTCGATCTATCTCAATTTCGGAATCGCCGAGGATTTCGGCGGCACGTGCCTGCTCCGGTTCGATGACACAAACCCCGAGACCGAAGACGTCTCCTATGTCGATGCCATCAAGGAGGATCTCGCCTGGTTGGGAGTGGAACCGTCGGGCCCCGCCCGGTTTGCGTCCGACTATTTCCCCCAGCTCTATGACTGGGCCGAGTCGCTGATTCAGAAGGGACTGGCCTACGTCGACGATCAGGACGCCGAGACCATCTCGGCCCAGCGCGGCGGCTTCGGCCAACCCGGCGTCGAGAGTCCCCATCGCAACCGATCGGTCGAGGAGAATCTCGGTCTCTTCCGCCAGATGCGCGACGGAGCCTTTCCCGACGGCGCCTCCGTGTTGCGGGCCAAGGTCGACATGCAGGCCGACAACATGTGGCTCCGAGATCCGGTGCTCTACCGGATTCGGCACATTCCCCATCATCGAACCGACAGCGATTGGGTCATCTACCCCACCTACGACTGGGCCCACGGGCAGAGCGACGCCATCGAGGGCGTCACCCATTCGGTTTGCACACTCGAGTTCACCGACCATCGACCGTTCTACGACTGGTGCCTCAGCCACCTCGATCTCCCGAGCGACAAGCCCGAGCAAACCGAGTTCGCCCGGCTCAACATCACCCACACCGTCCTGTCCAAGCGGGTACTGAGAACTCTCGTCGAAGAAAGGCACGTCGACGGTTGGGACGACGCCCGTATGCCCACCGTTCGCGGTTTGCGGCGGCGGGGCTATCCCGCGTCAGCGATACGGGCCTTCGTCGATCGGGTAGGGGTGGCCAAAC
Organism: Acidimicrobiales bacterium; assembly: GCA_037969565.1. GTDB lineage: Bacteria > Actinomycetota > Acidimicrobiia > Acidimicrobiales > SZUA-35 > SZUA-35. The sequence continues at coordinate 8,830 of JBBKXQ010000059.1, forward strand.
ACAACAGCACGGTCGACATCGAATTGCTCGAGTCGTACGTACGCACCGACTTGAACACCGCTGCGCTACGACGGATGGCCGTTGTGGATCCGCTCAAGCTCGTGATCACCAACTGGCCCGAGGGTCAGGTGGTGTGGGTCGATGCAACGAACAATCCGGAGGATCCGGAGGCCGGAAGTCGCAAGGTGCCCTTCACCGGTGAATTGTGGATCGAGCAGGACGACTTTCGACTCGACCCGCCGCCGAAGTACTACCGCCTCTCGCCGGGCCGTGAAGTGCGGCTGCGCAACGCGTTCTTCGTCACGGCCACCGATGCGGTCACCGATGACCAAGGCAACGTGCTGGAAGTTCATGGCACGTACGACCCGGCGACAGAAGGCGGTTCGGCCCCCGACGGTCGCAAGGTGAAGTCGACGATGCACTGGGTTTCGGCCGAACACGCCGTCGACGCCACGGTGCATCTCTACGACCGCCTGTTCACCGATTCCCATCCCGGTTCCGACGGACGGGAGCCCCTCGACGCACTCAACCCCGAGTCTCGCGAAACGAAGGCGGCAAAGCTCGAGCCGGCGCTGGCTGAGGTGAGTCCGGGCCAGGTCGTCCAGTTCGAACGGCTGGGCTATTTCGCCGCCGATCTCGACGACACCACTGTGTTCCACCGCACCGTCGGGTTACGAGACGAATGGGCGAACATCCAGAAGCGAAACGGCTGACCGGACGGGCCGGCATCTCCCGTTGGACGTGGGGCCCCCACCGATCTATGGGGGATCGACCCCAGAGACAGCCACGGCAATCCGTTCGATGATGGCCAAATGTCCTTTGCGAGCAGCCTCATCTCCTGGTTCACCGAACACGCGGTAGCCATTCTCTTCATCTCGGTGACCGGCACCGTCCTCGGCGAGATGCTCGCGACAAAGCTCGGCGGCCGTCGCAATGATTCTGCAGGCTCGGTCACCTCGGTATCGGCGGGGTTGGCCTACATCATGGCCAAGGGTCTCGTCTCCAAGGGCCTGATGTTCGCCGTTGCCATGTGGGTCTACAGCAACCATCGTCTCCTCGATCTCCGTGCCACAGCACCCGTGGTATGGCTGGCGATGTTCCTCTGTCGAGACTTCGTCTACTACTGGATCCACCGGGCCGAACACCGCATCAATGGTCTGTGGGCATCGCACATGATTCACCACTCATCAGAACGCTTCACGTTCACCACCGCAGTTCGGATGCCGTGGATGGAGGCGGTCTACAAGCCGGCGCTCGGCCTGTGGGCCCCGCTGCTCGGCTTTCACCCCGTCGCCTTCGCCGCTATGGGTGCACTCGTCCTGGTCGTCGGGCAATTCCAACACACAGAACTGGTTCGCCGCCGCACCGTTCTCGACCGAGTTTTCGTCACTCCGAGCGCTCATCGAGTCCACCACGGATCCAATCCTGAGTACATCGACAAGAACTTCGGATCGATGCTCATCGTCTGGGACCGACTGTTCGGCACCTACGAACCCGAGGAAGCCCGAGTTGTGTACGGCCTTCTCGGAAACAAGCGGGTGGTCACGATCGAGGATGCTCTCGTGGGTGGGTATCGGTCGCTTCTGGAAACCATGCGCACCCTCGATGGCTGGCGTCCTCGCCTTCGCTACCTCGTCGCCGCTCCGTCCTGAACACGACCGTCCTGAACACGACCGTCTGAACACGACCGTCCTGAACACGACCGTCCCAACTGCACTGTGGAGCGCGCCGTCTTGACGGAGTCATTTGTCTGCTGGCAGGGTCTGCCGAACCCGACCCAGAGAAAGTGGCCATCGTGTACCCAGGCAGCCACGCAACTACGCATCCCGATCGAGCCGCATTCATCATGGCGTCAACCGGTGCGTCCGTCTCCTATCGAGACTTCGAGGCCCGGAGCAATCAGCTCGCCCACCTTCTCCGCGCTCACGGTCTTCGACGCCTCGATCATTTCTCGATCTTCATGGAGAACAACGACCGCTATCTCGAGTCGTGCGGAGCGGGGGAGCGTTCCGGTCTCTACTACACGTGTGTGAACTCTTACCTGACGGCGGAAGAACTGGCGTACATCCTCCAGAACTCGGAGTCGCAGGTGTTGATCACCTCGCGGGCGCGCCAGGAGGTGGCGTTCGAGGCCCTGAAGAGCTGTCCAAAGGTGACGCTCACCCTCGTCGTGGATGGCACCGATCTGCCGGACGAGGCCCATTCGCCGATCGGCGGGAAGATCGTCGACTTCGTACCGACGGTCGCCGACCAACCCTCGACACCGATCGATGACGAGGCGTACGGAACACCGATGCTCTACTCGTCGGGCACCACCGGACGCCCGAAAGGAATCATTCGCCCCCTGCCGGATCAGCCGCCCGAACAGATGGCGCCGCTGTTCTCCTTCTTGAACGCGCTCTGGAAGTACCGGGACGACATGATCTATCTCTCACCGGCCCCGCTCTATCACTCGGCGCCACAGGCCGCCACCAACCTCGCCCTGCGCAACGGCGCAACCGTCGTGATCATGGAGCGATTCGATCCCGTCGAATACCTGAAGCTGATCGAGAAGTATTCGGTCACCCACACCCAGCTGGTGCCAACCATGTTCAGCCGGATGCTCAAGCTCCCCGACGACGAGCGAAACCGCTACGACCTTTCCTCACTGGAGGTGGCCGTGCACGCCGCGGCCCCTTGCCCAGTGCAGGTGAAGGAGCAGATGATCGAGTGGTGGGGACCCATCATCGACGAGTACTACGGGGCAACCGAAGGACTCGGTTTCACGGCCTGCAACAGTGAGGAGTGGCTGGCTCACCGAGGGACGGTCGGCAAGGTCATGCTGGGCGATCTCCACATCCTCGACGACGAGATGAAGCCGCTACCGATGGGAGAGCCGGGCACGATCTGGTTCAAAACGGCAACCGAGTTCGAATATCACAATGACGCCGAGAAGACGGTCGAGTCGACCTCGCCCGACGGAACCATGACCACGGTCGGTGACGTGGGCTACGTCGACGCCGACAACTTCCTCTATCTCACCGACCGCAAGACCTTCATGATCATCTCCGGCGGGGTCAACATCTACCCGCAGGAAACCGAGAACCTGCTGATCACCCACCCAAAGGTGGCTGATGCGGCCGTCTTCGGTGTGCCGAACGTCGACCTCGGTGAAGAGGTCAAGGCCGTCGTCCAACCAATGCCCGGAGTCATGGCCGACGAAGCCCTGGCCGCGGAACTCATCGCGTTCTGTGCCGAACACCTTTCTCGGCAGAAGGTGCCACGATCCATCGATTTCGACGACGAGCTGCCCCGCCTACCGACCGGCAAGCTCTACAAGCGGGTGCTGCGAGATCGCTACTGGGGCGAGGGTCAGAACCGAATCCTCTGAGCGGCGGTAGCCAGGTCAGAGGTTGCGACCCAACATGGCGTGGACACACTCCCAATGCCGTTCAGAGGCGTATTGGTTGTAGCGATCGCTGTGCGGCGGGGCGTAGCCATGCACCGCATTGGAGAAGAAATCGAGCGTGTACTCCACGCCGGCAGCGGTGAGCGCGGCCTCCATGATGGGCACGTGCTCCGGGGGCGCGGTTGCGTCGTTGTCCGACCAGCCCAAGTAGACCTCGGCCTGCACCGAGTCGAGGTGCAGATGGGGCGAATCCTCGGTTTCCCTCACGAGCCAAGCGCCATGGATCGACGCTGCCGCAGCCATCCGATCGGGTAATGCTCGAGCCAAGGAGATCGCCAGCCCGCCGCTCATGCAGAACCCCACCGCACCCACCTTGCCCCCTCGCGCCGCCGGATCATCAGCGGCGAAGGCGAGCATGGATTCGGCGTCGCCGATGATGTTGGTTGGGGTGATGGTGCCCATCAGTTCGGACCGAGCGTGCATGTCTTCGTCGCTCTGACCGAATTCGCGCAATGGACCGCCCCGGTAGAACAGGTAGGGGAGCATGACGTAGTAACCGGCGGTTGCCAGGCGCGACGCCATTTCCTTCAGGGCAGGCCGAATGCTCGGCGCATCCATCAGGTAGAAGACCACGGGATAGGGGCCGTCGCCCTCAGGATGGAAGATGAACGTGGTCATCTCGCCGTCCGGAGTTGTCAGTGTTTCTTCACGCTCGATCATCGGCGCAGTGTGTCAGGCCCGTACGGCTCAGCTCAAACGCTCGACCATCATGGCCATGCCCTGACCGCCCCCGACACACATGGTTTCGATGCCGTACTGGCCATCGAGCGTGTGGAGGTCGTTCAGCAGTGTGGTCATGATGCGGGCCCCGGTCATGCCGAAGGGATGGCCGAGGGCGATGGCCCCACCATGGGGGTTGAGTTGGTTTTCGATCGACACCCCCAACTCATCACAGATCGGAATCACCTGGGCTGCGAACGCCTCGTTCAACTCGAAGACGTCGACATCTCCGATCTTCATGCCCGTGGCGGCGAGCAGCTTGCTCACGGCTTCGATCGGACCGACTCCCATGATCTTGGGGTCGAGCCCGGAGACGGCCGACGCAACGATCCGAGCCAACGGAGTGAGACCCAACTCGGCCGCTCGCTGGCCGGACATCACCATGACCGCAGCGGCACCATCGTTGAGGGGGCAGGCATTGCCTGCGGTGACGACGCCGTCTTCTTTGAACGCCGGCTTCAGCGTTGCCAACTTCTCGACGGTGGTCCCCGCCCGGGGACAATCGTCCTTGGTCATGAACGTGCCATCGGCCAAGGGGAACGGCGTGATCTCGCGATCGAAGAATCCGTTCTCCTGCGCAGCAATCGCCCGGTCTTGGCTGAGCTTGGCGAACTCGTCGAGACGCTCGCGGCTGACACCGTATTTGGCCGCCACATTCTCGGCCGTCATGCCCATCGGGATGTAGAAGTCATCGATGTAGTCGGCACGGTCGGGGTCCATGAAGCGTGGGTTGCCCGGATCCTGCATCGGGTGGAACTGGCTGACGGCCTCGACACCGGCGGCGATGAAGGTGTCACCCTCTCCGGCCCAGACGGCGTGGGCGGCCATACGAATGGCCTGGAGTGATGAGGCGCAGGCCCGCTGCACCGTTGTCCCCGGAACGGTTTCGGGTAGCCCGGCGATCTGTCCGATCAGGCGCCCGATGTTCCTGCTTTGCTGCCCGGTTGCATTGGCGACACCGCAGATCACGTCCTCGATCGTGACCCCATCGACCTCGGGTACCTTCGACATCAGATCGCCGACGATGAACCCCGCGAGATCATCGGCCCGTTCGTTGCGCAACGAACCCTTCACGGCCCGGCCGATCGGTGTGCGGGCAGTAGCGACAATGACAGCTTCAATGGGACGTTCGGTCATTCCCTGATCCTGCCACCGGCCGGGCTCGCGTGCGAGTCGTCCGATTTCATCGCCCGAACAGAAACTCCGCTGTTGGCCGAAATCGATCGTCGCTCACACCATTTCCGAGAGTTCTTTCGTCGTTGCTGGCGGCGCGGGAAAAGGGCGATTGACCGCTCGGACACTGCGATCGGCGAGGTCGACACCACGACCGACCGTCACTGCACATTGGGAACAACGTCGGACCAGCCGAGACTTTTCACTCGGCTCTCGGTTACCCTCTCTTGAGCATCGATTCCGAACCCCTGGGTTCACAGAGTAGGTGTGCAGTGCGAGGGGTCATCCGGACATCCTCGCAACGAGAAAAGAGTAAGTAATGGCAGTTGGTACCGTGAAGTTCTTCAATTCCGAAAAGGGCTTCGGCTTTATCTCACGTGAGGGTGGCGACGATGTGTTCGTCCACTACTCAAACATCCAGGGTGAGGGATACAAGTCCCTCGACGAGGGACAGCGCGTCGAGTTCGACGTCGCCCCCGGTCGCAAGGGTGAAGAGGCGCAGAACGTTCGCGCTATCTAATTTCTGACACATCGACTCCCTAGAGGGGTCGAATTGAACGGAACCGTCGGCTCTCGAGTCGGCGGTTTCGTCGTTGTCGGGCAACCGATCTGGATTTCGCAGGAGGGATCGGCGACCACTGCGGTCAGCGATTCTCTCATCACCCGAACAGTGGCCGAAGGTGGTCATTGAGGAACACACCTTCGGGATCGAATCGATGTCGCAGCTCGAGGAAGGCCTCATACCGCGGGAATAGTCGGGCCACACGATCAGCTGTCATGAAGTGCAGCTTGCCCCAATGGGGTCGACCGGAGAATTCGGCGAAGAGACTGTCGCACGCCCGTAGGTACGGCCAGTAGTCGACGCCGGGACGACCGGACACCGACACGACCAGGTTCTCCCGACCGTAGTTGGGGCTCATCCATGAGCCCTCGCCCGCCACCACTCGTATCTCCAGTGGATAGATGCTGAGCGGAGACCATTTGAGCATCAGGTGGCGCATCTCAACCAGGATGTCGCGCCAGTGCTCGAGCGGGAGGAAGTACTCCATCTCGTGGAAGTTCGGGTCGTACACCATCGGATAGATCCGGTATGAGCGGTCCACGCGCTCGTTCGGACCGGGTTTGACGTCGGCGCCGACCTCCACATATCGCTTCACTACGCAGTCGTCTCCGTACGCACCTTCGAGGTTGTACAGCCGTGCCGACTCGTCGGTCGGCATCCAGAACAAGCCGTAATGGCGGTAACGGTCGACGTCGTGCTCGAAGGTCTCGAGCATTTCGGCAAAAGGCATGATGTCGGTTCGAGCGTGCAGGTGGTAGGCGGGGACCACCTTGATGGTCAGCTCCGTCATGATGCCCAACATCCCGATCGAGGTCTGAAGTGCCGCGAGTTCGTCGGGATTGGCTTGGCGGGACACCTCGACCAGTCGGCCGGTCCCGTCGACCAGGCGCGCTGCCTCGAGGGTGGCCGAGAAGGAGGAAAAGCGTCGTCCCGACCCGTGCGTGGCGGTGGCGACCGCACCGGCGATGGCCTGGGTGTCGATATCGCCCTGGTTCGCCAGAGCCAAACCGTGTTCCCACAATGGCTGCCCGAAGTCGCCGATCGTGGTCTTGGGCCGCGCCCGCACCAACAGCCGGTCGGCGTCGACGTCGACGATGCCTCGCATTTCGGACGTGTCGAGCAGTACGTCGGTCTCGACGATCGGGGTGAAGGAGTGAGCGGCACCAACCGTCCGGACTCTCGCTCCGGTAGCCGCGGCGTCGGCCACCCGTCGTTGTATCTCGGCCTCGGTCGACACGGTTGCCACATCACGCGGCTCGAACGACTGGTTGCCGACCCAGTTGGCCCACACCGTCATGGATCGATGTTAGTTGCCGCAGCACCAAGCCTGCCGGTCTCCATGACCGATTCGGTGAGTTCGAGATCGGCGGGAGCAGGCAGGCACTTCTGGATCAGGTGAGTCCCGAGGACGGAAGACTTCGGAATTGTTCGACGTCGTGTCCGAACAGGAGCCGGCAACCCTCATCGTCCCGCATCCGCTTCAATTCGTTCATCGATCGACGCTGGAGATCGGTGTCGAAACCGAATCGCGGGACCCTCATCTCGTCGAGCATCTGTTCGAAGTAGATGCAATCGCCGGTGAGGACAATCGGTCCCGAGTCGAGCTCGATGCGAAGAGCTTGGTGCCCTGGGGTGTGACCAGGGGTGGGAACGCATACGACCAGTCCGTCGCCGAACAGATCGTGCACGCCGTCAATGGCCTCGACGTCGTGACCATGGTCGTAGTCGATGGGGAAGTAGGTTCCCCGATCGATGAGTGCCTGATCGTGACCGGCTTTCCATTCGGCGGCTTGCACGATGATGCGGGCGTCGGGGATCTCCTCGGTGCCACCGACGTGGTCGAAATGAAGATGGCTGAAGACGATGTAGTCGATGTCGCTCGGCCGAACTCCGGCGGCGAGAAGGCGGGCCGTGAGTTCCTCGCCCGGAGGGAAGTCGGGGGTGAAGAACTTCGCCGACCGACCGATCCGATCCGAACTGGTTTGTAGCGACGGGTGGAGTCCTGTGTCGAAGAGCACCGACCCCTTCGGGTGTTCGATCAACCAGCTCGGAATGGGCAGGGTGGCCGTTCCCTCGTCGCCGGTGATGATCGAGAGATCGGCTTCGAGTCGGCCGATCTCGAGCGGAACCAGGCGGATCACACGGGGACCCCGAGCCGTTCATAAGCAGGAGCCAGCGCCTGGAGTTCGGGCCTGACCGCCGAGGCGAAGAGCTTCATGTTGCGGTCGGCCTCAACGTGGGGCATTCCGGCGTAGGAACAGACGGCCATGTAGCCGTCGGCGTAGGTCTGATTCTGAATTTCGATGATCTTGTCGAGCACTTGCGCGGGAGTTCCCCAGACCTGGAGACCGACGAAGAAGTCGGTCATCTGCTCCATCCCACCCGGGGCCGTCAGCCGCTCGTAGAGCTGGCCGTGGAACTCATAACCAGGGGTGGAGGCCAGATGGTTCTGGTCGAACTCGTAATGCTTGATCACCGAATCCCAGTAACCGCCGATGTAGCGACGCGCCAGTTCTTCGGCTCGATCAGCCGACTCGTCGACGAAGGTCCAACCGGCCACGAAGGGAGGGGGTGGATCGTCGTGATTGGCCGCGCGGTAGATGTCGCGGTATTCGGCCAGTTCGCTCCGAACGACCTTCCAGGGCTTCTGCGGCACGATGAGGATGCCGACACCCAGCTTCGCCATGATCTCCGCCGACTCCGGGGAGATGGCGGCTGCATATGTGCGGCCACGGAAGGTGGCGCCTGGTCGAGGCCGCACCTCCACCCGAGGCTGACGGATGTGAACGCCGTCGTACTCGGCGATTCCGGTTTCGAGAGCGTTCAGAACCATCTCGGCCGACTCGGCGAACCGGGCCCGGGCGTCGGGCATGTCCACTCGGAAGCCCTCGAATTCGACCCGGCCGGTGCCGCGGCCCATACCGAGAATCGTTCGACCGCCCGACAACGAATCGAGCATCGCCACCTGCTCGGCCACCCGGAGCGGATCGTGCCACGGCAGCACACACACCATCGAACCGAGCTGGATTCGATTGGTGCAGCCCGCCATGAACGAAAGGAACTGGAAGACGTCGGGACACATCGTGTAGTCGGTGAAGTGGTGCTCGACACTCCAGATGGAGTCGAACCCGAGCGCCTCGGCCTGGGTGGCAAGGGCCAGATCTTCGGAATAGACCTCGTGGTCTGGTTTGGATGGATCGGGGTTCTGAAAGATCACCGAAAGTCCGACGTGCACGACTGTCCTCACTTTTCTTGGTCCCACTTGGTGAGTCGACACTAGGTCCCTGGCATCCCAGAGGAAAAACCCAGCCCGATCAGGACTGGACGGCTGACACCACCGCCACTACACCGATGCGATGGGCACCACGATCGACGATCTTCCGGCCATCGGTGACCTGCAGCGCCGCGCCAAGCGGCGCCTCCCACACTTCGCCTGGGAGTACCTCGACAGCGGCACAGGCGACGAGCAAGCCCGGGACCGCAACATCGAGGCGCTCCGTAACGTCACCTTCACCCCCCAACTCCTCAAAGGTGAACTCGATCCCCGCATCGAAACCCAACTCTTCGGAGTGACCTACTCGGCCCCCATCGGTATCGCGCCCATCGGACTCACCGGCCTGATCTGGCCCGGCGCTGACGAGGCCCTCGCTCGAACCGCGGCAACGGAACGCATTCCCTACGTTCTCAGCACCGTGGCCACCGAAAGCCCCGAAGTCGCCGGACCGAACAGTCGTGGCATGGGTTGGTTCCAGCTCTATCCACCACGGGACACCGAACTCCGTGACGACTTGCTCGAACGGGTGGCCTCATCGGGTTTCACCACCCTGGTCGTCACCGCCGATGTTCCAACCGCCAGCCGACGCGAGCGACAGCGCAAGGCGCGCGTGCGCGTACCTCCCGTCATCGGCCCCCGTCTCATCGCCGAAGCGGCGATACGACCGGCGTGGAGTGCCGCCGTGCTCAAACACGGAATGCCACGGTTCCGAGGACTCGAGAAGTACATCGATGAGGCAACGATGCGGAACACGGCTGGTTTCGTCGGCGCCAACCTCGGGGGAACGCTCTCGTTCGACTACCTCGCCGAGGTGCGTGAGCTGTGGGCCGGTCCGCTCGTGGTCAAGGGAATCCTCGATCCGGATGATGCTCGTCGTTGTGTGGACGCCGGAGCCGATGCGGTACAGGTGTCGAACCACGGAGGTCGGCAACTCGACGGCGCTCCCGGCGCCATCGACTCACTCCCGGCAGTTGTGAGAGCGGTCGGTGACCTGGTTCCGGTTCTCTTCGACAGCGGCGTCCGATCGGGACTGGATGTTGCCCGGGCCATCGCGCTCGGCGCCAGCTTCGTCTTCTGCGGTCGGGCGTTCATGTTCGGACTCGGCGCCCTCGGCGACCGGGGAGTCGCCCATGCGCTCGAGATCCTTCGGGACGACCTGGTCAACGTGATGGCCCAGACCGGCTGCGAGCGACTGGATCAACTCGCCGATCGGCTCACCCACCAGCCGCCGAGTAAGGCGGACTGAGGCGTATCAGGCGGCTCGACCGCGGAACTGCGAGTTGTAGAGCTGGGCATAGAAGCCGCCGAGTTCCAGCAGCTCGTCGTGGGTCCCTCGCTCGGTGATTCGACCGCCTTGGATCACGAGGATCAGGTCGGCATCCCGCACCGTCGACAGCCGATGGGCGATCACGAAGCTGGTTCGGCCCCGCATCAAGGCCAGCAGCGCCTCTTGGATCGCCCGCTCGGTGCGGGTGTCGACCGAACTGGTCGCCTCGTCCAACACGAGCAGTCGAGGGTTGGCCAACGCAGCTCGGGCAATGGCGATCAGCTGACGCTGGCCGAGCGACAGGTTGTTGCCCCCTTCGGAAACCACCGTGTCGTACCCGTTGGGGAGTGCCTTGATGAAGTGGTCGGCGTTGGCCAGGCGGGCTGCCGCAACCACTTCCTCATCGCCGGCGTCCAAACGGCCGAATCGGATGTTCTCCCGCACCGTGTCGGTGAACAAGAACGTGTGCTGCAAAACGACTCCGAGCTGGCCCCGCAACGAGTCGACCTGGACCGACCGGATGTCATGCCCGTCGATGGTGACCGAGCCGGAATCGATGTCGTAGAAGCGGTTCAGCACGTTGATGATCGTGCTCTTGCCGGCACCCGTGGGCCCGACCAATCCGATCATCTGTCCTGGTTCGGCAACGAAGTCGACGTCTCGCAGAATCGGCTGGTCACGGGTGTAGGAGAAGCCGACGCCTCTGAACTCCACCCGACCTTCGACGGGAGGCAGCAGGGCAGCCTCCTCGTCGTCGACGATGTCGGGCACTTCGTCGAGCAATTCGAAGACACGGTTCGCCCCGGCCAGAGCCGCAAAGATCGATGTGACCGTGTTGGCGATCCGACCCAACGGCTGACCGAGACGTGCGGCGTAGGTGACGAACGCGGCAATCAGTCCGACGCTGACGCCGTTGCCATCGCCACTGACGGCCAACCACGCACCCACACCCACAACCGCGACGGAGCTGAGGTTGCCCAGACCGAACATGATCGGCATCATCAGAACCGTGAGGGTTTGAGCCCGAATCCCCTTGGCTCGAGTGCTCTCGTTGGCCTCGGCGAACTCGATCCGAGCGTTGTCTTGCTGGTCGAGTGCGATCACCGCCCGTTGACCGCTCAATCGCTCCTGGGCAACGGCGTTCAGCCCTCCGAGGCTTCGCTGATAGGTGCCGAATAGGGGGCGGGAACGTTTTCCGATCCGGCTGACGAGAAACATGACGAGCGGAATGGGAATGAGCGAGGCGAGCGTGAGGCGCCAGTCGAGCACGGTCATGATGACCAGCAAACTGAGGATCTGAATGATGGCGGCGGCGATGTTGAGCAGGTTCTGGCTGAGGAGTTGGTCGACGGCGTCGACGTCGTTGGTGACACGACTCATCAGGTCGCCCGTGCGGGTGCGATCGAAGAAGCGCATGGAGAGAGATTGGAGGCGGGAGAACAGATCTTGTCGGAGTTGGGCCATGACCCGCTGTGCTACGGCGGCAACGATGCGGCCATACACGACCGACATCATCCAGGCTCCGACATAGAGCGCGGTCAAGAGCGCGACGATGCGACCGAGGCCATTCACATCACGGTTGGCGATGTAGTTGTCGATGGCCACGCCCTGGAGCCATGGACCCAACAATGCAAGCAACGAAGCGACAACGAGCAGGACGCCACTGACGACGAGCCTGGCTCGATACGCCCGCAGATACCCGAGAAGGCGACGGAACGAGTTCGCCGAAGCGGCGTCTTTCTGCAGACCTTCCCCGATGCTGCCACCGGGCTGAAATGCTCCTCGTCGAACGGCGGTCATCCGACCGGCTCCCCGAGCTGAGATCGGAAGATCTCCTGATAGATGATGCTGGTGGCAAGCAGCTCGTCGTGGGTGCCGTGGGCGCAGACACAACCCTCGTCGAGAACGATGATCTCGTCGGCCCCGAGTGCGGTGGAGATGCGTTGAGCGACCAGCACGACCGTGCGGTCGGTGAAGGCAGCCAGAGCCGCTTGGATGTGGGCCTCGGTTTCGAGGTCGACGGCGCTGGTGGAATCGTCGAGGATGAGGATCGCGGGATCCACGACCAGGGTTCGAGCAATCGAGATTCGTTGCCGTTGACCACCCGAGAGATTCGCACCGCCCTGTTCGATTCGAGATTCGTAGCCGTCGGGCATCGCAGAAATGAACTCGTGGGCCTGGGCGGTCCTGGCCGCAGCGAAGATCGCCGCATCGGTGGCCGTCGGTCTGGCGTAACGAAGATTTTCCATCACGGTTCCGCAGAACAAACGTGGCTGCTGTAGGGCGATCCCGACGTTCTGCCGCAGCGAGTGTTTCGACAGTTCTCGGACATCGACCCCACCGACCAGGACCACACCCCGAGTCACGTCGTAGAAGCGGGGAATCAAGTTGACCAACGTGCTCTTGCCGGAACCGGTGGCGCCGAGGATGGCCACGGTCGTCCCCTGCTCGATCTTGATGTTGACATCGGTGAGCGCATTCTCGATGACGGCACCGTCGACAGGGCGGTAGCGGAACGACACATTACGAAATTCGATCGAACCGGGGGTTGGTTGGATCGACACATCGATTCCGTGAACTGCGTCGGGCACCTCGGGTTCTTCGAGGAGCACCTGTTCGATCCGGGCCATCGATGCCCCGGCGGCCGACACGATCGGCTGTAGAAAAGCAAACATCATCATCGGCATCGCAACCATTGCCATGTAGCTGATGAAGGCGACCAGATCGCCTTCACTGAGACTGCCGCCGATGACGTTGTTGCCGCCGAGCCAAACGACGGCCGCAATGCCGAGGCTGGAGATGAGGATCAGCGTTGGCATCAACGCTGCGACGAGTTGATTGACGATGGTGGCCTGGTCGGCCAGATCGTCGGCCACGACCTCGAAACGGGTGGTCTCATGGTCTTGACGGACGAAGGACTTGACGACCTCGGTGCCCTCGATATTTTCCTGGAGAACCGTGTTGAGGCGATCGAGCCGGGTCTGGACGGCGTCGTACAGGGCACCCGATCGGGCCAGCGTGTACCAGACCACGATTCCGATGACGGGCACCATCAGAATGACGATGACCACGAGCGACGCATCGATGGCGACGATGGCCAACAACGCACCGATGAACATCACCGGAGTCTGCGCCATGAACGAAAGGCCCATGGTGAGCACCATGGTGACCTTGGTGATGTCACTCGTGAGCCGCGTGAGTATCTCTCCTGAGGAGAGGCGATCGAGATTGCCGAACGAGAACGCCTGTGTGTGGTCATAGAGATCACGTCGAAGATCGGTGACCGTGTTGAACGCCAGTTGAACGGCCATCGCGCTGGCGAAGGCAGACAGAACCATGCCACCGATGATCAGGACCACCATCGTGATGACGACATTTCGGACCAGCCTGGGATCGTCATTCAGGATGCCCTCGTCGATGACCCTCGACGTCTGGAGCGGGATCGACAGGTTGATGAGCACCGAGCTGAAGCTGCCCAGGATGGCCAACAAACCGAAACGGCGGTACGGCCTCACCCACGGCCAGATACGGAGCAGCGCCTTCATGCGGCGAACCTACTCGCATCAATGTCACGTTGCGTTCGCGTTCGGCGGTGAGCGCCAAGCGGCCTACCGGTGAACGTCAGCGACCGGATCAGAACTGGGTCCCCTTTCCGTCCGGAGGCCCCGTTTCAATTGACAGTGCTCCACGGGGGTGGTCGGATCGGAGACATGCTCACCCAGCCCAGCAGCCTGTTCCTCGGGGGGCTGACGCCTGCGGTCGGCACCCCGTGAGTGCCCGAAGGACGACAACCGAAGGTGTGGTCAACGACCTCAAATCTGCGCTCGGTCCGTTGGGCTGGCTCGAGGCTGAAGACATGGCCGGTCACCTCGTCGACTTCCGGGGCGATTTCCGGGGCGACGCCCTCCTCGTCGTCCGACCGTCGTCGACTGACGAAGTATCGGCGGTCGTCGCGATCTGTGCCTCAGCTGGCGTCGCCGTCGTCGCTCAGGGTGGCAACAGCGGGTTGTCGGGAGCCTCGATTCCGAGTGTCGACCGACCGACGATCGTTCTCACGTTCGGTCGGATGAGGATGATCGAGGAGGTCAACACCGAACGATTCACGATCACCGCGCAGGCCGGGGTGACGATCCAAGAACTCCAGGAGGCAGCCGCCCGCGCCGACCGTCTCTTCGCCCCCGATTGGGGAGCCCGCGGTTCGGCGACCCTGGGTGGCGCCGTCGCGACGAACGCCGGAGGAATCAACGTCCTGCGGTACGGCACGATGCGAGAGCAGGTGATGGGCCTCGAGGTGGTTCTTGCCGACGGTCGGATCTGGAACGGGCTGAGGAGCCTCCCCAAGGACAACTCGGGTTACGACCTGAAGCACCTGTTCATCTCGTCGGAAGGAACGCTCGGAATCATCACTCGCGCCATCGTCAAGCTGCATCCCCGCCCGGCTGAGCATCGAACCGCGTTCGTGGCGCTGACCGACGTCGATCGACTGAACGAATTCTTCGTAATGGCCCGGCAGGACACACCAGGGGCGCTGAGCGCGTTCGAACTCATCCCCGAAATGGGTGTCGCCCGGGTTGTCGAGCGCTACGACGTGCAACGCCCGCTGCCCGGAATCAGCGAGTGGTACGTACTCCTGCGATTCAGCGGCAACCCGGGCGTGGGCGAGCAACTGTTGGGTCTTCTCGGTCGAGCCGTCGGTGCTGGACTCATCGGCGATGCGATCCTCGCCGACACGCCGAGCCAGGAAGAGAATCTGTGGCTACTGCGGGACGAATTGCCGCCTCCGAGGATCTTCGACACTTACATGGTGAAGTACGACCTCGCGGTACCGGGCGACCGGATTGCCGAGTTCCACCAGGCCGTCCGACAGGTGATCGAGGACGTCGTCCCCGGCGCCCAACCCTACGTGTTCGGACATGTCGGCGACGGCAATCTCCACCTCACGGTCTGGCCTGCAGACTCTCCACCCGGAACCCTCGAAGCCCGAAAACCCCAGTTGATCTCGGCCATCGACGCCCTGGTCTGGCAGTTCGACGGGACACTCAGCGCCGAACACGGCGTCGGCCAAGAGCTGCGAACCCGCATCAGCGGTCAGAAGCAGCCGATCGAGTTCGAACTCATGAGCGCCGTCAAGCACGTTCTGGATCCCCAGGGCATTCTCAATCCGGGCAAGGTCCTGCCTCCCGATCCGGCCGAGTAGCGCTCATCGTTCAGGGTGACGGCTCGAGATGCTCCAGCAAATGCTCGGCCTCGTCGATCAATCCAACCATCCTCGGAGCCAGCACGCTCCACCCGTTGGTGACCACATCGATCGGGTGGCCCACGATCGCAGCCACCGCCTCAGGGCTGGAGAGCGCCATCGGATGGGCATTGGCCACCATCGCGCCATATCGAAGGGCCGCGACTGCACAAAACGTGAATCTCAACTCATCCGTGCTCACCATGGGGCCGATATCCCTCACACCGCCTACATAACCCTCGAAGGTCACGGCTTCGAACTCCGACGCGGCGTCGGTCTCAACGTCGAGGTAACCGAGGGTGAGGGCGAAAAGGCTTCCCGCATCCGCGCCGAGTGGAGCCCATCCAACAGTGGCCCAATCGAACAGGACCACTTCGTCGGGAGCGCCTGATGTCGTTGACGGCCGGATGACGACATTTCGGCTGAAGGCATCCAGATGGGAAACGTGCTGAGGCAGGCCATTCAGGCCACGGAGAAGGTCGGGACCTGACGAGCGGATCCTGCGAAGCGCGATTCCGATGGGATCGCTCGGCGCCACCGCGTGTTGGTCGAGAACGGTCTGCTCTGCCGCCAAGGCGCCACGACTGAACCATGGTTGCGAGAGCCCAGGCGTTGCATTGAATCGACCCAGGGCTTCGGCCATCGTCCACTGAGACGATGCTTCAGCGAGGCCCAGGCTGTCCGAACCGGCATCCTCCAGCACCAAAACAATGCACCGGTCCAACTCCAGTGTGGCCAGCAGCTCGGGTGCGACGAGCGGAGCCGGCAGACCGGTCAACCAACGTGGCTCGTTGTAGACGTACATCTCGCGTTCCCAGCATCGCAATGAGTCCAGACGACTCGGCTCGAGTCGGGCGATCACTTTCACGATCACGCTGATGGTCGGGCCCGCAAACATCCCCGACCGGTTGCTTCGCCGATATCGGTAGACACTTGTCTGAAACGTCCCGCCGCCAGTGGCGTGCAGCCGTTCCGCCGACCAGGATTCATACCCCGGGAGGCCAGAATCACCTCCGACGATTCGGTCGAGAACGCGGTCGCTCAGATGAAGCCGTGCCTCCTGTAGCCACTGCGGGTCGGGTTCCTCTCGCACCGTGCGACCGTACTGCGACCCGCGATCAGACCGTCAGGCGATGTCTCGACGAGAGAAGACAACCGCGGCAGCAACGACCGACAGCGCCGTCCAGCCGGCGAGAATGAGTCCAGCCGTGGTGTAGCTGTGACTGACGATGAAGTCGAAGTTGTCGCTGAAGACACTGCCATTCACTCGTTCGACATCCGTTCCGCTCGCAAAGGCGTCGGCGTTCGTGATCGGGAGGTAAACCCCGACCCTGGGCAGAAAGACCGAGATGAGAAAGGATTCGATGATGAACCAATAGATGACGAAACCCACGATGGCGCCAACGGAGTTGTTCACCAGCAGCGTGACTCCCAGGCCGAAAGCGAAGAACAACCCGGCGGCCAAACCCGTTCGCAGCACGGCCGATGCCACGTGGGTCCAGAACTCGGTGTCAGTTCCTCCCGTGGTACCCGCCGCCGCAGCCAGCCCCCAAAGCAGTGCCACCAGGAGGATGGCGAGGATCATCGCGATCATGGCCACACCAACCAGACCGGCAACGGCGCGGGCTACGAGAAACCGGAGTCGGCGGGGCTCCCAGGTGAGGATCTGTTCGAGCATTCCCGTTTTGATGTCGGCGCCGATCGACGATGCACCGATGACGAACGCCATCACCGGCAGGAGGGTGGAGATGGGGCCGAAAATATCGGGGGCGTCGGGTCCACCGGCGATGTCGTTGAGGAAGTCGACACCACTGGGGTCGTCACCGTTCTTGATCACGAAATAGGCGATCACCACGCCACCGAGCATGAGGACGGCGAGCGCGGCCGGGAAGAAGCGGGTCATTCGTCGGGCGAAGAGTCGTTTGATCTCCGAGAGAAGGAGGTGATTCATGATGGCTCCTCCTTGGCGAGCAGAATCG
>JBBKXQ010000060.1:0-44617 GCA_037969565.1 Acidimicrobiales bacterium
GCCTTCGTGCGTCAGGTCGTCGATGAGTGCTGGGATTCCGCCACCGAAACCGGATCGATCACCGACGAGCAGAAGCGGAGTCTTCGACTCGCAGCCAATCATGCAGCCGCCCAGAGCACCCATGCCGTCGACCTCTGCTACCACGCCGGAGGTGGCGCCGCCGTCTACCAGACGAGCCCGCTCCAGCGGTTGTTTCGCGACGTCCACGTCGCCACCCAACACGCCATGATCGCCCCTCGCCTCATGGAACCCCTCGGTCGAATGGCCTTCGGCCTACCGACCAACACCTCCCAGTTTTGAGGATCAGCCAATGGATTTCGACCTCCCCGCTGACGATGACGGTCGTTGTCTCGCCGTTCGCGCCTGGCTCGACGAACACCCGAAGCCCACCCGTTCCGACCTCGCGGCGGCCGGCTACGTGGCCCCCCACTGGCCTGTGCCGTGGGGCCTCGACGCCGACGCCGAGCATCAACTGATCATCGATCGCGAGTTCGAACGAGCCGGCGTGCCCCTACCCGGAATGTCGATCGCAGTCGGCTGGGCCGGCCCGACAATCCTGGCCGGAGGAACCGAAGCCCAGCAGAATCGGTGGCTCCCGGGAATTCTCGACGGAACCGCCGAGTGGACCCAGCTCTTCAGCGAACCCGATGCAGGAAGTGATCTGGCCTCGCTTCGAACGTCGGCTGTTCGCGACGGTGACGAATTCGTCATCAACGGCCAGAAGATCTGGAGTACGTGGGCCAATCGGTCGCAGTGGGGAATCCTGATCGCCCGTACCAGCACCGAGGGCCGGAAGCAGGAGGGCATCAGCTACTTCGTCGTCGACATGGCCACTCCCGGTATCGAGGTCCGGAAGATCATCGAGATGACCGGCGGAAACCACTTCAACGAGACGTGGTTCGAAAACGTCCGCATTCCGGCCGACTGCCTCATCGGCGTCGAGAACGATGGATGGCGCCTGGCGAAGGTGACCCTCGGCAACGAACGCCTGTCGTTGTCGGAGGGCGGTGTGATCTGGGGAATGGGACCGACGAGCGACGACTTCTTCGAGCTCACGAAGGGGTCGATCTCCGACCCGCTGCTGCGTCAGAGGGCGGCCACCGTCTACACCGAAAAGAAGATCCTCGAACTCCACGGATACCGAATCATGACGCTGGCCATGGGCGGCAAAGACCCAGGACCGTCGGCATCGATCCGCAAAACCCTGGCCGACGTACACGGGCAGAACATCACCTCGCTGCGCAAGGACCTTCTCGGACCATCAGCGCTCCTCGGTGAGCAGAACGAAGGCACCGAGGAGACCGATGTCTGGCACTGGGCGTATCTGTTCAGCCGAGCCCTCACCATCGGAGGCGGCACGAGCGAGGTGCAGCGCAACATCATCGGCGAGCGGCTTCTGGGCCTCCCCCGATGAGCACGATCGGCGGCGGAATTCACAGCCGGGCTCCCGAGCTTCTCGAGCAGCACCTGAGGGAGTGGTTGGGGGCATGGCCGCCCCGCGCCTCGGGAGTCACCATCGTGGGGTCCGAGCTACGGGATCAGCCGTCTTGGGATGGAACGATCCGCCCCGTCGCCGGGGTCGAAACCCTCGATGGCGCCATTCTGTCCGTGAGTCCGCTGATGGTGGGCGCCGTTCGATCGTCGGGACGCGATCTCGAATCGATCGGTGAAGGGATCGGAGCCGCAATCGGTCGACCCAGTTGGCGATTCGGACGAGGCATCTTTCGATGGTCCGAGGAACCGACCGATAGTGACGATCCGGGCCTCTGGATGCCCACTGATGATCCCCGCGTTCCCCCCTGGCTCACGCCGTTCAACGGTGATGTGTTGGTCGGAATCGTGGCCGATGGCGAGAGCAGGCAAGTGGCTGCGGCCGGAGTCGGACGCAAGATGCACAATGCCCACGGTCACGAACTGGCGGTCGTCACCGAGGAGGGACATCGTGGTCAGGGTTGGGCCCAGCGACTGGTGACTCAGGCCGCCCGCCGCGTCCTGGCCGACGGCGCCATTCCCACCTACCTCCACGCCGAAGACAATCTGGCATCGGCTCGTACGGCCGACGCCTCCGGCTTTCCCGACCGCGGCTGGCGGGTACTCGGCCTCTTTCCGGCCTAGCTCGGCACGAGCAACGTCCTCGTTCCGAACGTCCTCGTTCCGGTAGCGGCGCCACCCATTCGACGCCCAGCACCGACCCACCTAGCTTGGCCCGGTGCCTGCCCCTGCTTCCCCGACGAATGTGCTGGTCGTGTTGTTCGACGATGTCGGTTTCGCTGACTTCGGCTGTTACGGCTCCGAGATCGCCACCCCGACCATCGACCGGATCGCCGCCCGCGGGCTTCGCTACACCGGTTTTCACACCACCGCGATGTGTTCGACCACGCGTGCTGCGTTGCTCACCGGCCGCAATCACCACTCGGTCGGTGTCGGCTGCCTCGCCAACTTCGACAGCGGCCTCCCCGGCTACCGGGGCAAGATCGCCGACGACTGCGGAACGCTGCCCGAGATGCTCCGGCCCCACGGCTTCCGTAACTACATGATCGGCAAGTGGCATGTCACGCCACTCCGAGAGTCGGGGCCAACGGGGCCCTTCGACGGTTGGCCGCTCGGTCGCGGGTTCGATCGTTTCTATGGCTTTCTCGACGCCGAAACCGACCAGTACTCGCCCGAACTCATCCGGGACCAAACCCACATCACTGCTCCGGGAACCTTCGAGACGGGCTACCACCTGACCGAAGACCTGATCGACCAGTCGATCACCATGCTCGCCGATCACCGGGCCGCGGCCCCGAACAATCCTTGGTTGATGTGGGTCGCACCCGGTGCCTGCCATGCCCCTCACCAAGCTCCCCGTGATCTCATCGACCACTACGCCACCGTCTTCGCCAAGGGGTGGGACCAGACGAGGACCGATCGTCTGAGCAACCAGATCGAACTGGGAATCGTGCCTCCCGACACCCGGCTGCCGCCGCGTAACGACTTCGTGCAGCCCTGGGAAGATCACGGCCCCGACGAGCAACGTCTCTTCGCCCGGCTCGCAGGCGCCTATGCCGCGATGCTCGACCACACCGACCGACACCTGGCCCGCCTCGTTGCCTTTCTCGAAGCCACCGATCAAATCGACAACACCATCGTCGTGATCCTGTCCGACAACGGAGCCAGTCAAGAAGGTGGGCCGAACGGATTCATCAACGCGATGGGTCCGTACAACCTCATCAAAGAAGACCTGGCGGACAAGATCGCCCGGATCGATGACATCGGTGGACCGGACACACACAGCAACTTTCCGTGGGGCTTCGCCATGGCGGCCAACACGCCACTCAAGCGCTACAAACAGAACACGCACGGCGGCGGAATTCGCGACCCACTGGTCATCTCCTGGCCCGACGGTGAGGGGTTCACCGAGGCCGCAGGCGGACTCCGCCACCAGTTCTGCCACGCCAACGACTTCGCCCCGACACTGCTGGATGCGCTGGGCCTCGCCAGCCCCGATCACATCAATGGCATCGAGCAACAACCACTCGAAGGCCGGTCGTTCGCCACCACTTTTCTCGACCCGAAGGCGGCACCGCCGAAGTCCACCCAGTACTTCGAGATGTTCGGCCACCGCGGGATCTGGCACGACGGCTGGAAGGCCGTCGCCTTCCACCCGCCGGGAACTCCATTCGAATCCGACACGTGGGAGCTCTACCACCTCGACGTCGACGGCAACGAAACGCTCGACCTCGCAACGGCCGAACCCGATCGGTTGGCCGACCTCCAGCAGCGCTGGTGGGACGAGGCGGCACAACACCAGGTCCTTCCCCTCGACGATCGATTTGCCGAACGGTTCGCCGAAAACCTCGAACGTCACCGAGGAGGACGAACTCGATACGAGTTCTGGGCCGGGATGGGACACCTACCGAGCGATGTTGCCCCCGACGTGCGAAGCCGCAGTTACCTCATCGAAGCCGAGGTCGACATTCCGCCCGGGGGCGCCGCCGGAGTACTCGTCGCCCATGGGGATGCCACCAGTGGCTATTCATTCTTCATCGACGATGGACACCTGCACCACGACCTCAACATCGGGGGTCATCACCAGATCGTGCGATCTTCGCAGCCCGTGCCCGAAGGCCGCCACCAGTTGTCGTTCCGAATGAAGCGCAACGAGGGTGTCGGCACCATGACGCTGGCCATCGACAGTGAACCCTGCGGGTCAATGCAAACCGATCGCATCTTCTGGCTCATGATCTCCTGGTCGGGCCTCGACATCGGCCTCGACCGGGGCACGCCGGTGTCGCACTACTCGAGCCCGTTCACCTTCACGGGAACCTTGCATCGTGTGATCGTGACCCTCGACCCGGATCAGGAGCTCGATGCCCAGGCGACGCTGGACAACGCGGCGTCGACCGACTGATCGTCGTTCCGCTGACCAGTCAGGATGGCCAGAACGCCACCGCGGTCAGCGTTCCGGCTGGAATCTCGGTGAAACCACCATCGTGGATCTCTACCGAGGCTTGGTCGCGCAACTCCCGCCACAGATGATGCACAGGATGTATCACCGAGATCGGCCGACCATGATCGTTCCACGTGGCAAGCTCTCGCCCGGAGGCCGTTTCCCAGAGCCGTTGACCAGCATGAGCACACTGGGCCGCCATCTTGCCCCACGACAGATCGACCTCGGGTGTCACCGCGATGATCATCGACCCCTCTGCGACCGGGCTCAGAGCATCGATCTTCTCGGGTTCATCGAGCGGGGTGGACTGGATCTGGAGTTTGGCCAGCGGCCCCGGCGCCTCGTCCATCGGACCCGGAACGAAGGCTCGAACCTGAGCCGTTCCCACGGTCACCGTGACGCCGTCGGGAATTTGCGCCCGTTCCCAGGGCGACGCTCGACCCCGTCGCATGATCTTGCGGATGCGGGCTCCGTTCCATGCCGTCACGGCCTCGTGCCACGTTCCCCCTGGTTCGGTCCTGGGATCTTCGAGGAGACAAATCACGGAGAGCGCGGCGGCAGCACACACGTCGTCGACGAGCGGAGGGTTCACCTTTTCGACTCGGGCGGCCATTTGCAGTGCAAGCGGTGAGTCAGACACCCCAGTTGTGTAGCCGCTGCCCCTACGATCAGGCCATCTCCGAGATCGGCACCCTGAACGAAGGCTCACTGCACGCCACGCTGAAGCGCCACTACGCCGCGCCCGGCGACGAATTCGAAGTCCCGCTGCAAGGATTCGTCATCGATCTCGTGAAGGCTCCCGACACCGACACCGAACTGCTCGTCGAGATCCAAACCGGGTCATTCGGCGCCATGGGAAACAAGATGGACCGTCTGCTCTCCGAGCACCGGATGTTGCTGGTCCATCCCATCGCCATCCGCACCAAGCTGGAACGGGCCGACCGCACGACGAGGCGTTCCCCGAAAAGGGGTTCGATCTATTCGATCTTCGACGAACTGGTCAGCATCCCGACACTGCTCGACCATCCCAACCTCGAACTCGACGTGGTGCTCTACGAAGAAACACGAAAACAGGTGCACGACCCTTCACTCCGGCGACGCCGTGGTGGGTGGCGCACGGTCGACCGGCACGTCGACGAGATCATCGACATTCAACGCTTTCGAACGGTTGAAGATCTCCGTCGCCTCCTTCCCTCATCGATTCCTGAGCTCTTCACCACGGCCGACATCGCGCGAGAGGCCGGCTGTGGGCGCGACGCAGCGCAGAAGCTCGCCTACTGCTTCCGCGCTGCCTCGCTGATCGAACTGGTCGACCGGACGAGCGCCGGCCACCGCTACAACGTCAGGGTGTCTCGAGAATCGTGATCGTGCCGGTGTCGCCGTCGACTTCGATGAGCGAGCCGTCGGGGATGCGTTTGGTGGCATCGGTGGCGGAGACCACGCAGGGAATCCCGAGCTCGCGGCTGACGATGATGGCATGGCTCAGCGGAGCGCCGACATCGACGACCACCGCCCCGGCCGGCACGAACAACGGAGTCCAGGACGGATCGGTGATCGGAGCGACGAGGATGTCGCCGGGCTCGAGCGCCGTCGGGTCATGGGAGTCGGTGATCACCCGGGCGATACCACGCTCCTTGCCAGGGCAACCGGGAACCCCCATCAGGACGTCTCCGGCCCCGAGCATCTCGAAGCTCATGGCGTCTCGCCGGGGATAGTCGGCAAAGTCGCCGGGGTCACCAACGAACAAGAACGGCTCCTGCAACTCGCTCACCTGTGCGTAGTGCTTCTCCCGCTCCACCAGGATGTCGGTCCAACCGGTCGGATCGTCGAGGAACCGATACTGCTCTTGCCGATCGAGCATTCCGTAGCTGTTGACGTGGGGGAAGGTTCCGGCCGCAACCTCGCGCCGACCCCATTCCCGCATGGCCATGCGTCCCTCCTGGATGAGTTTGATGGCATTGGTCTTGGTTCGCTCGCGGCCCGGCATGAACACGGTGGCGGCGTGGAGCGCGGCCACGAATTGGCCTTGGGTCTCTGGGTCACCGGCCAGCATTTCTGCAATCGCGGCACCGATTCGTTCGCGTTCTTCGGCCCGATCGGCGTTGTGCAACGCCGGTGCCGACGCACTGGGAGAAAGCCGCATCCGATCGACCGCAGCCAGTGCGAGGTCGGGTTCGGTCTCCCAAGTGGGCGAGCGCGTTTCCCATTCGTTGGGACCCCGGGCGCCATACCGGAAGAGGAACGAATCGAATGCTTCGACGAAGGCAGTCGCATCGGCATCGTCGCTCTTGCGCAATCGTTCATCGAGGCCGTTGTACCCCTCGTCGAACATCGCCATCAACACCGGCGATCCTGCCACGCTCCGGCCGAGATCCCACATGACCATCGATGGTGCGGCCGACTCGACATCGCCCAAACCGGCCAGCAACTTGAGGGTGCTGGTGGGCTGCCCGACCGCGGCGCACACGGCGGTGATGATTCCGATGGGCAACGTGGCCAGAAAGCTGATGAAGATGTGTTCGGTGAACAGATCGGCAAAATTGTCTTCCAGAAGCTTCCACGTGTAGTCGAGGAGTTCCCGATTGGTCATGGAGGCCAGGTCGGGTCGATCGGCGCGAAGCTTATTGACCATCTTCTCCTGGGCCAGAACATCCGGCAGATCGGGAGTGGTCAGAACCCAGCCGAAGGTCTCGCCGATCTTTGCCGTCAACTCCGGCCGCTCATCTCCGTCCTGGGGGACGAACGGTGGCACCCCGGGCGCATCGCCGAAGAAGGAATCATCGATGTCTTGGGCGGTCATGCCCGGTGCCCGGTGGCCGAGCAGCCGCAGGGCCGAGGCGTTCAGGTAGGCGTAACCGCCGGCCACACCCATGAACACGTTTTCGTTCTCGGGCAGTTCGTCGCGGGTCATCACGCCGATGCGGTAATACGCCTCACGGAAGCCGACCTCGGCTCCACCCAGCGTCTTTCCATCGAGGAACCCGAACGAGAAGGTCAAGGGCGCAACCGGATCCGGGAACACCTCCCCTACGTTTGCTCTCGTGTAAAACGAGAATCGCTCGTTCAGCGATGTCTCGACCATCCATCTCTCAACCATTTCGTCCCCCTATGCGGCAATCGTTCCGGGAAGATAACCCGGAAGTCTGGCGCCGTCATGCGCGAGCGGTCGCCGGTTCTTCGGACGCCCGGAGTTCTACCGCTGGAGGCTCAGCGGTGAAGACTCAGCGGTGAAGGCTCAGACGGTCAGGGGACGATCTCGACCGGCGTGCCCGGATGAACAATTGCGGCCAACTGCGTCACGACATCGTTGTGGAGGCGCACACAACCGAGCGACAAACTCCGGCCGAGCAATTCGGGGTTGACGGTTCCGTGGATGGCGATCACGGCATCCCCGCCGTTGATTTCGTCGATGGCTTCGGAGTAGGCCGAAAGGGGGATCACCCAGGGTCCGTAGACGGAGTCGGGTTTCCACTCGAAGACACTTCGTACGTAGTAACTACCGGTTGGTGTGGGTGTGGTCGGGCGGCCGACGACACCCGTGGTGTCGAGGACGACCTCGTCGCCCTCCCAGACGATCACGCTGCGATCCGAGATGTCGATGAGGACGCGTTGACTCACCAGATCCAGGTCGACGTCGGCCTTGTTGATCCATCCTTCCGAGCCGTTGGGCCGCGTGGGGACTTGCACCCGAACCCACGATCGTTTTTCCTCCAACACCCGAAACACTCGAGGCTGGAGGAACTCATCGACCAGGCTGAGATTCCATCCCACCGGCGTCAACTCAGACGGTCCGACCCGCACCTCGATCAAACCCTGCTGCTGGGTTGCCGAGGCCACGATGCTGGAGCCGATCGGGACCGACAACGGCAAACCAGGCACCGGCCCGAGCACCACGGAATCCTCGGCCACAACTGCCGCCTCGGCCGGTGCAGGTCCCACTACGGGTCGTGCTACATCCGGAACAATCACGTCCGGAACGATCAGCTCCGGAACGATCAGCTCCGGCAGGACCGAGGCCCGCTCGCTGGGAACGGCAATGGGGTTGGATCCACCGAAGCTCGAGAAACCGAGCGCCGAGACACCGATCGCCAAGACCGTGATGCCGGACGCGAGGAACCGTTTGTTCCGTTTCACGAAATGGTCTTCGGCTGATTTCGAAGCAAACAAAAGCGTTCTCAGTGGCTCAATTCATGGCTGCCGTCATGGATTCGGTCCCCGCCACGAGGGCCTCGCCTTGCGAGGTCGACAGGGTGGCGTAAGACGGTACCAGCAGTTGGTCGGTCAGATCCTCGGCCGACAGATGCTGAGCACGATGCTCATCGCTCGCTTCCGGCGCCGGATCCCAGCCGAATGTGCCGGTGTCGTCCGGCCTCTTGATCGCGTGGGCAATGGCGGCCGAAAGGCCGGCAGCCCGAATGGCGATGATGTGTGCGCTCCCTCGAAGCTCTCGGAGTACGGCAGCCAGTTGCATCGCCCGACCGGCCTCGTCGGCGACCAAGGGTTCAGCCGACCACCCGGCGAACAGGCTCAGGCCCGCAGGGTCGGCAGCAGCAACGATCGCCTCGGCCGCGTCGATGAAGGCCGCAAGGTCGAGATCGCCAAAGTGGGCTCGGCCCAGTTCGGCGCAGCACATTCCATAGACCGAAGCGGCCTCACGAGGGCCAACTTTCGCTTTGGCCGACGTCCAGATCTTGTCGATCACGGCGGGATGAAAGTAGGCAAACGCGCTGGTGACCACCGGGGCCTCCACGTCGCCGAGCACCCCACCTCGTCCGATCACGTAGAACCGGAACCCATCGAGCCCGAGTTCCTTTCCTTTGGCCAAGGTGTCGGAGTGGAAGTAGAAGGCCTGACCCAGCAGGCCCATTGGCCCACTTGTCTGTTTCACGATGTCGAGTGGCGTCATGAGCGTGACTCTGCCACCGGCATTCCTGCTGCACAAATCTCGATCCGGGCCGAGATCAGCGCCGACTCGGCAAACCCCGCTCAAGCAGTGGGGGCGGCCCTGGTGGACAACGACTCGACGAGTGCGACGGGCTGCCACAGTTCGTTGATGACCACGAATGGCGCCCGGACGCCGCGAGCAATCACGTCTTCGAGCGTCTCGGTCGAGAACGCAGCACGATGCTGATCAACGGGAACCATCACGCCCACCACGGAGTCGGTGCCGTCGGCGGATGCCGCTCGGTCGAGCACGACGAGATCGAGCAATCCGCGAGCAACACCTTCCGCGTCTTTGACGATGGCCCAACGACGCTTGACCGGCGAGGGCAGAAGGGCACGGGCCGCAGCCGTCGTGACCGTGTCGTCGATCACCGGAGGCTCGAACATGGCGACATCGTTGACGGTCCGGCCCTTCAGACCTTCGACCATCGTTGTTCTCGCCACTTCTGCGTCGGCACCCCGGAAGAAGATCAATCCGATGAACCCGGTGTAGAGGCCGAGAAAGCTTCGGAGAACGACCACTTCGAATGCTGCCAGCGCAAACATCAGCACACCGAGCCCCTTGCCGACCTTCGCCGTCGTACGGACCGCAGACGCCCGGTCGTCTCGGCGACGCCACAGGAATCCGGTGAGAACACTTCCGCCATCCAGGGGAAGGCCGGGCAGCAGGTTGAACACCCCGAGCAACAGGTTCAGTCCGCCGATCCACACCAGCGCGTCCAGTCCGTAGCCGTCGACTCCGATGGCCTGGAGTCCGAAGATCGCTCCGATCAGTACGGCGGCGAGCACCAGGTTCGTGGCGGGGCCGGCCGCCGCCACTTTCATCTCACTTGCCGGATCAGGGGCCCCTCGCTCGAGCGCGGCAGCGCCTCCGAAGAGCGTGAGTCGTATCTCCTCGGTTCTGATGCCCTGCCGACGAGCCACCAGAGCGTGCGCCGCTTCATGGGCGAGAATCGACGCGAGAAACGCAACGCCCGTGAGGATGCCGAGCGCGGCAACCAGAACAAATGATCCTTGCCCCGACCATTGTTCGATCCTGGTGAACGCGATGTACATCCCGACCAACGCCGAGCCCGGGGCGATCCGCACGGGCGCGCCCGCGATCTTTCCGATCGTGATCGCGTTGTCAGACCGGGTCATCATGATCGCTGAATCTAGCGGACGCGACATAAGGCCGGTCTAAGACGTCGACGAAAGGCGTTCTGCGGTTGCCAGCGCCCTCTCAGGCCAGGAACTCAACCGGAAACTCAATGGGCGTGGGCCAGGCTGTTGATACGAGACCGACCGGCGATACCGGCACCAACATAGGCCAGACAGAAGATCATGGCTCCGACGAGGACGATGACCGGTCCCGACGCGATGTCGAGGTGATAACTGGCGTTCATCCCGACGAAGCCAGTGATGGCTCCGACCAGTGTGGCCAACCAGAGCATGGTTGCGAAGCTCGTCGTGAGGAGGCGGGCGACGACGGCCGGGATGATGAGTGCGGCTGCGATCAGCGTCACGCCCATCACGTTCATTGTGGCCAGGATCGCCGCCGCGAGCAGCACCATCAGCACCCCATCAACGAGGGCGACATTGATTCCCGACACTGCGGCCACATCGGGATCGAACGTCACGAACAGCAGACGCCGATAGCCGAAGAAGATGACGAGGGCCGATACGGCCGACACGAGCAGGATCACGACCACATCGTCTGTGGTCACGCCCAGGACGTTGCCGAACAGGGCGGCATCAGCGCTGCGCCCTCCGCTTCCGAAGACCTGGATCAGCGCCAGGCCCAAGGCAAACGATGCCGTGGTGACCACCCCGATCGCGGCGTCGGACCCGACTGGTCTGCGACGCGTGATCCCGCCGATCAGCAGGGCCGAGGCCAAACCCCAAACGCCGGCGCCGAGAAACACGTTGACGCCGATCAGGGAGGAGGCGGCGAACCCGCCGAAGATGGCGTGCGACAGCCCGTGGCCGATGTAGCTCATCGAGCGCAGCACGACATAACAACCGATGAGCCCGCAGAGCGCGCCGGCCACCGTTGCCACGAGCAGACCGTTGCGAAAGAACTCGAACTCGTAGGGCCGCAGCGCTTCTGACCAGGCGACGGCGATCATCACGCCACCGCCGTAGGCACGGAATGGAGGCGGGCATCGACCACGACCGGCATCCCACCGTGCTCCAGAACTTCCATGGGCGAGCCGTAGGTCTGTTCGAGCACGTCGGGGGTCAGCACGAATTTCGGGGCGCCGGCCCCGATCACGCGCTGGTTCAGACAGACGAGGTGGGGCAAGTGGGCGGCGATTCCGTTGAGGTCGTGCGTCGTGAGAACCACCGCCAGAGCCGGCCGGCCGTCGGAGTCGGTTCGCAGATCATCGAGAAGATGCAACACCTCGTGTCGGGTCTTCACATCGAGCCCACTGGTCGGCTCGTCGAGCAGAAGGAGATCGGCCTCGGCCAGCAGGGCTCGGGCCAGAAACATCCGCTGTTGCTGTCCGCCCGAGAGTGCCCTGATGTGACGTTTCGCCAAGCCGTCGAGGCCCAACTTCTCGAGAACGTCGGCGAGCGCGGCCTTCTCCTCACGACTCGGCCAGGGCCAGCGTCGCGAGGTCTGGGTGCGAGCCATCAGCACGCATTCGGAGACGGTGACCGGAAAGTCCCAGTTGACCGTGTCGACTTGGGGCACGAAGCCGATACGCAAACCGTCCCGACGTTTCACCGAACCTTTGCGGGGCTCGAGCGTGCCGCTGAGGACGCGCAGCAACGTGCTCTTTCCCGATCCGGAGGGCCCGACGATGCCGGTGAAATCGCCGGGCCGAACCCTGAAGTCGACGTCGATCAGCACTGGCTCTGCGTCATAGGAACAGGTGACGGAGTCGACGGAGATCAAGGGATCCACAGGTGCATCGCGGTCGGTTCGAAAAGGGCCGACCGTCATCAAATCGGCGTCGATTGAAGGGTTCACTGTGGATACTCCGCTCCGTCGATTGGTGGCACCGATGCAGCGAAGGCCTCGAGCGCCGTCGGATCGCCACCAAGGGCTGCAGTCATGGTGATGTAGTTCGAGCGCATCAAACCCAGCCACGAGTGTTGGGGATCGCCCGGTTCGGCCGGCAGGTCATCGTCACGCAGCGTGTCGACGTAACGCACACCGGTCTCGTTGCCGATTTGTTCGAGCACCGGTGACGGAAAGACTTCGCTCCCGAAGAGGGCCGGTACGCCTGATTCCCGTACCTGGTCGATCAGATCGGCCACCTCCTTCGGCGTGGGTTCACCGAAATCGTTCGGCTGAATGGCGCCGAGAACGGTGAAGCCGTAGTTGTCGGCGAAGTAGGCGTAGGCGTCGTGGTACGTGAGTAGAAGGCGATCGGCTTCGGGGATCGTGGCGAAGGCCGCACGCATGGCGGTGTCGAGTCGTTCGGCGTCGGCAACGAACCCGTCGAAGTTGGCCTCGTAGTCGGCACGGCCGTCCGGATCGAGTTCGATCATGGCGTCTCGGATGAGTTCGGCGTACGCCATGGCCAATGACGGATCGGTCCACAAATGCGGATTCGGTTTTCCGTCGGCCTCGGGAAAGGAGAAGTCGAACTTGTAGGCCGACGGATCGATGGTTGCGTCTCCGAGGGCAATGATCCGGGTGCCCTCGCCGACATTGGCTTCCGCCAGCAGCCGCGTTGGCTCTTCCAATTGGAGACCATTGATCAGCACGAGATCGGAATCGGCCAGCACCCGAGCCACGCTGGGCGATGGTTCGAACGTGTGTGAATTGGTTCCCTCGGGAACCACGCCGACAACCCGGGCCCGGTCGCCGATCACACTCGAGGCGATTGATGTGATGGGTGCAACGGTGGTGACGATGAGCAGATCATCGGCCCCGCTCGAGCGCTCGCCGGTGGCGGCACGATCGGAATTGGATTGAACCGAACCACCGCAGCCGGCCGCGAGAACGGCGAAACACAGCAAGATGGTGAGGCTGCGGGTCAGTCGGACTCTGGTGATGGCGGGAATCACATCGACCAATCTAATTGCGACCTGATCGCAACAACGAGTCGGGCGCAGAAGTCGGTGTCGAGAAGTCCGTGAGTCACGAGCCACGTACTACCGTCCCCGCTCGTGGCGCGATACATCGGAGCACGAAGTCGATGAGTTCCAGCGACAACGAGTTGTCATCGGGATCGCCCACGGCTGAAGATCTACTCGATCGACTGAGAGCGAGCGGGGCGCGGGTGACCGCCGCCCGGCGCGCCGTCATCCAGGCCCTGGTCGACGGTGGACCGCATCCAACGGCCGAGGACCTCGCGGCAAAGGTGGTCATCTCCCACCCCGACGTCCATCGATCGTCGGTCTACCGCACGCTTGACGCACTGGCCGAGATCGGCGTGGTCAGCCACGTTCATCTCGGTCATGGGAGCGCGGTGTATCACCTGAGCGACGATGACGATCTTCATCTCTTGTGTCGACTCTGCGGTGCAGTCGATCACATCCCTTCCACCGCGATGGCCGCCGCGGCACGATCGATCGAGCAAGAAACCGGCTTCGCCATCCGACCCGGTCACTACGCATTGAGCGGGCTCTGCGAACGGTGCAAATAGCTGATTCGGGGCTTGACGCGGGCGATCGCCGCTTGATCAGCGATCTCAGGTGATCAGACCGAGACGTTGTTTCAACCGCAGAACCCGTCGCACTGATGCGTCGAGGCGGGCTTCGCTGAGTCGACCGGTGATCACTGCGTTCATGAGGGCGGCATGGGCGACGGCGACATCAGGAGGAGCGAGAAGAATGTCGACACCGGCCTCGACCGACTGCACGATGAGTTCGGCCGGGTCCTGATCCTCGACGGCTCCCATGTCCAGGGCATCGGTGATCACGACACCGTCGAATCCGAGGTCGGCTCGCAGGAGTTGGTCGACGAGCAGAGGTGAGACCGTGGCGGGCTGGCCAGAAGGGTCGATGCCGGGTAGGGCGAGATGCCCGACCATCACGATCGCCACGTCATTGGTAACCGCAGCGGCGAAGGGCACTCGCTCTCGAAGTCGCCAGGTTGCCTCGTCCACATCGATCCGGGGCAGCACCTCGTGGCTGTCGAGCGTTGTTGCTCCGTGGCCGGGCCAATGTTTGACTCCAGCCGCGACGCCGGCCTCTTGCAGCCCCAGCACGGAGGCAACGACCATCTCGGCCGTATTCGCAGGATCGTCGCCGTACGAACGATTCCCGATGACTCCTTCGTCACCTGCGGCGAGATCGGCCACCGGAGCGAGAACAACGTTGATTCCCTGAGCTCGGAGACCGACCGCCGTGGCCGTTGCTGCCGCCCGAACGGCGTCAGCGTTTCCCGACAGTTCCCGGGCCGGCGGGAAGACCTCGACGCCGTCGCTGACCCGGTTGACTCGACCACCCTCCTGATCAACGGCGATGAGCACGCCGATACCCGGCGTTGACCGTTGGGAGGCGATTTCGAGGTCGGACGACATCGCCGTGAGCTGCTGCTGGTCTAAAACATTGCCTCCGAGATAGAGGACTCCGCCCAATGAGAACGTTTCGATTGCTTCGGCGATCGTGTTGGTGCCGGCAATCCGTTGGTTCGCTGCCGCTTCGTCAGGAGACACGTTGGTGGCGCTTGAACCGGCCATCGTGGGCATCAGCAGTTGCCCGACCCGCTGGTCGAGGGTGAGGGTGGCAAGAAGTTCGTCGATCGGATCGACCGTGGTGGGGGGAGCCGTCGTTGCTTCCGTGGTGGGTGATTGCGTCGTGGGTGATTGCGTCGTGGCGGGCCCCACTGCCGTTGGGGGAGAACTCACGGTTTCACGCTGGTCGATGCCGAGTGTGCCGTCCGAGGCCGCCACGTCACCGGCGGACACACAGCCAGTCAGTGCGAGGGCCGAGCAGCTCGCCCAAACGATCGCCATTCGCCAAACGGCTCGGGTCACTCGCTCATCCGTTCGACCAGTTCGACGTACACCTCACGTCCGAGCAAGGTGCGGAGTTCGGTGGCCAGGGAATCGAGCACCCGCTCGCCCCCGACGAAGGCATCGGCGACGGCTCGGGACTCATCACTCGAATCGGTGCACAGCCACGCCATCGACGGGCCCTCGTCACCCCAGTCATCGCGGGACCAGCGACGAACCTTCGCCGTCTCGGTTCCATCGTTGCGCTGCTCGTAGTCGACGCGCACGGGAAGTTGCCAGCACACCGAAGGCTTCCATTCCAGCGGTTCCTCGCCGCTCTCGACCGCGCCGATGTGCAGCGCACAACCGGATCCTCCCCCGAATCCGGGTCGATTGAGAAAGATGCATGCCCCGTCGACAACGCGGGTGTTGCGGGGCCCGCTCTCCGATTCGGTTCCGAACACGCCCTCGGAGGCCAGATCATGGAACTGGAACCGGGCCGGGTCGAGTGTGGCGCCAAGGGCGGCAATCATCATCGCCTCCTCGTCGTCGGGCACCTCGGCCCCAACCGAGCAGCAGCCCTGATTCAGGCCTTCCGCCGGTTGGTCGAGAATGCCGACACAGCCACGGCCCCAGATGCAGGTCCAGTTCGAATCCAAGAATGCGCGCTCGAACTGCCAGGTGCGACCCCGGTCGCCGGGGTCGGTGAACTCAATGATCTCCGATGTCACAACTCCACAGTGAACACCACCTCGACCGCGGACGTGCGCGCGGTGGTTCCGCACGAGGGCCGTATCTAACCTCAGCTATGCCCGCTACTGACTGGAATCCGGTTCTTCAGGACGAACGGTCCAAGCCCTATTGGACCAGCCTCCAAGAGTTCGTAGCCGCGGAACGTAACGAATACGAGGTCTTCCCGCCGGAGGAGGAAGTCTTCAGCGCCCTTCACCTCACGGCATTGGAAGATGTGAAGGTGATGGTCCTCGGCCAGGACCCCTATCACGGGCCGGGTCAAGCCCATGGTCTCGCATTCTCGGTGCGACCGCCGTTGCGGCCACCTCCGTCGTTGGTGAACATCTTCAAGGAACTGCAGACCGACCTCGATCTGCAACCGCCGGTCAACGGCTCGCTGGTTCCGTGGGCGACCCAGGGAGTTCTCCTCTTGAACGCCACGCTCACCGTGCGGGCCAACCAGCCCGCAAGCCACCAGAAGCGGGGCTGGGAAACCTTCACTGATGAAATTCTGCGGGTCGTCAACGCCAAGGCGGAGCCCGTGGTCTTCCTTCTGTGGGGTGCATCGGCCCGTTCGAAACGGCGACTGATCGACCTGAGTCGACACTACGTGATCGAGTCGGCTCACCCATCGCCACTCTCGGCCCACCGCGGTTTCCTCGGCAGCAAGCCGTTCAGCAGAACGAATGCCGCGCTCGAAGCCATGGAACGCACTCCGGTCGACTGGACACTTCCCACTTCGGGCCGGGCGTGACCCCAGCCATGTGACCGATACGAGTACGAGGGCTGTGGGAGTGACGGGCAGAGAGTAACGGGCAGAGAGTGACGGGCAGAGAGTGACGGGCAGAGAGTGACGGGCAGGGAGTGACATAAACCCGCGTGCGCTCCGATCCCCACCCGTACTAATGTTCACCTTTGCGTGGTGTGGGTGGTGAGAGGCTCCGATAGGGAATTCTGGCTCGATGAAGCTTGTTTCCCCCGGACTACAAGCGGCAGTTTCATCAGGCGAGAAATCGGGTAGCCCTGGTTCCTCGATTTGCGTGTCGGTCGTGCCGAAACGTTCGTGAACATTGATTCGATCTCTCGAGATCGAGAACCAGAGGATTCGAGCGCAGCTCGGACGTAAACCATGACGACTCCCACAACGGCGAAAACCAGCTCGGCAGCAACAAGCTCGTCGAAACGCCCCACCGGGAACAATCGACCATCGAAATCTCCGAGTGCGCCCGACAAGTCCAGGGGCCAAGCCGTTCTGGAACTTGCCTTCGACTTTCTCCGCAACGCGATCTTGTTGGCCGGTTTGTGGTTCGCCTACTCACTCGTTCGGCGGGTCACGGCTGATGAACTCACCACCGCCATCGGAAACGCCGGACACGTGGTCACTTTTCAACAAGCGATCGGCCTCCCAAATGAGGCCAGCCTGCAAACGTTGTTCGTCAAGAGTCCTGGTTTCATCAAGGCACTCAATTCGTTCTACATGTTGGCCCATTTCCCCCTTACCGGACTCTTCATGGCGTGGGTCTTCTTCTTCCGCCGGAAATCGTTCCCGGTGATCCGCGAGTCGATGGTGATCCTCACCGTCTCCGGACTGATCATTCACGTTCTCTTCCCGCTCGCACCACCCCGCTTGCTGCCCGGCTTTTTCGATACCGGCCTGATTTTTGGTCCGAGCCCCTACGACCTGGAAGCGTCGGAATCGGCGAACAAGATCGCGGCGATGCCGTCTCTCCACGTGGGCTGGGCGCTGATCGTCGCGATCAGCGTCATCTCTCTCCTTCGGTCGAGGTGGCGGTTCCTGGCCCTCATTCACCCCATCTTCACGGCATTGGTGGTCGTGGCAACCGCCAACCACTATTGGATGGACGCCATCGTCGCCGCCCTGTTGGTGGTCGGAGCCTGGGAGTTCTCCGCACGACTGGCTCACCATCAAATGCTCGAACGTCACCAGCCCAGAACCGACGATCCAAGCGTTGCTGAAGACCAGCGCCAGTTGACGTCGAGTCCCTGAACGCGCACGCCCAAACCCAAGCGCGAGATCGATCCGGAAGGGCTGGTCACCGTCTCCATCGTGGGCGTTCCGATTCCGCTCGCTCTGTCGGGGTCGAGGTCGTAGCCGCTGCGAATAAGCCATGCCGCTGTCTGGCAAAGCGAACCGTCGAGGTCGCTGGCCTGCCCCCGGCCGAGACGTCGGATCAACGCCCCCGCCATCCGCAACCCGGTGGTGTAGTCGGTTGCGGCGGCAGGCAGCATTGCGGGTGAATCGATCGAGCCCTCGGTCAGACCAATGCCGCTGACGGCCTGCGCAACTTGCTCCCATCCCGCTCGGTCGGCGAATGGCCCCTCTGGCCCGAAACACGAAATGTTTGCGTAGAGGCCACGGAACCCGAGATCGCGGAGGGCCGCAGAGGCGAGCCCGTGGCGTTCCACCACCCCGGGGCGATAACCCTGGACGATGACATCGGCCTCGACGGCCACCTCGCGCAACCTCGCCCGCTGGGCGGATACCCGAAGATCACAGGTAGCCCTCCGCTTGCCATGGCCTGTGTCGTGGACGAACGCCGGCACGTTCGGTGTATCGGGTCCGGTGACTTGCAGAACGTCGGCCCCGAGCGCAGCCAGTGTGCGTCCGCAGGTGGGCCCGGCGAGCACTCGGGTCAAATCGAGAACCCGCAGTCCCGACAACACACGGGTCGGATCGGTTGGCGTCCAGCGAAGTGGAACCGCCAGCGTTCGGACTCGAACGGTCTCGGATTGCCAGATGGTGCTGCCGTGTGGATGGTGCTGCCACTCCTCGATCGTGCGGAACATTCCCCCACAGAGGGACCGAGCTGCGACTTCCTGCTCGAGCGCTTCCGCATCCCACGATGCGCATGCTCGGGCAACATCTCCGAAGGTGGCATCGAATGGCAATTCGAGCAGATCGGCCAAGCCCTGTTGCAAGGCGGGGAACCCTCCATGGAGGAAGATCCATCGACCATCGCGACAGCGATGAGAACGAACGTACGGATTCGACTGATTCGTGCGCGCCACGGGGACGCCGTTGACCCTCATGAGGCCGAATGAGATGGTCTGTTGCGCACCTTCGGCCACCGACGTCGAAATCGGGCCCCGGGGTCTGCCGGCCTGGTGGGCGAGATCTCCGGCGGCATCACCGATTTCGGCCAAGGCTGCGGCGGCCACTTCGCCGATGGCGAATCGGCTCGGCAACGCGGGATCGGCCCCATCGACTCGAATGACACCGTCGCTCATCGACGCATCGAGTTCGAGACCGCCTGCAGCTGCAATCTGCTCGAGACGCTCGGGGGTCACGCCTCGCAGTCCCTACGAGATCGTTCGCTGCAATTTTGCCAGGAGCGCGTCGAACACCTCGGGGAGTTCGCCGGCCCGACGGCCGTAGGTGTGGATCGGAGAGCGTTCTCCATGAGCAGTGTTGATGATCACACGCTGCGGAATCGACGGGCTCCAGACAGTTTTGGCCCCGACCAGCTTCCCGAGTTCTCGCTGCCGTTGCTGAGCATCGAGCGAAACGGCGGGCACGCGATTCAACACGACCCCCGACAGATCCAGTGACTTGTTGTGTTGACCCCAGACCTCCTCGATGAGATCCACCACTGGATTCACCCCACGAACTCCGAACACCGTGGGTTCCACGACGATCAAGGCCTGCTTGGCTGCGGCCAACGCATTGACCGTGTTCAAACCGAGCGATGGGGCGCAGTCGATCAGCACGAGATCGAAATCGGAAGTGACACCTTCGAGCGCCTTCGCCAGCCGGAGCGGCGCATCGGCACGACGGACTTCGGTCTCCCGATCAGTGAGATCGCCGGCGGCGGGCAGCAGCCAGACTCCATCGCCCCAACCCGATGGCACGATCATCCCTGCCGCCGACCCAGCCTTGTTGGCTGCCAACGCATCACCGGTGCCCCAGTTGCCGAGCCCAGGATCGACCCCGAGCGCCCAGGTTGCATTCGCCTGCGCATCGAGATCGACCACCAACGTGCGGATCCCCTTCGACCAGGCAGATGACGCCAAACCAAGGGTGACCGTTGTTTTGCCAACGCCGCCCTTCTGGTTCAGCATCGCAACCGTGGGACCGAGTGATTGAGCGAGCTTGGACATGGCCACCTCTACGTCTGTGGAATGGGAAGTTCAGTCGAGAACGAGCGGGAACTCGTCGAAGAGCGCATCCTGTCGCGGATCGTTCTTCTCGGCCAACCAATGCCGCCGACAGCGCAGATCGTAGGTCACCTCGGGAGGCGGATCGGGGCTTTCCTTTCCATCTGCGGTGTCGCCAACGACTTTCAGAGCGCCGTCGTAAACCTGCCGACCGTTGACGAGGCGGGCATTGTGGGTTGCCCGGCTTCCGCACCAACATCGGGCTTCGACCTGGATTTCCGAGCGGACATCGGCCAACTCGAGGAGACGCTTCGTACCCGGGAACAGCTCGCCTTGGAAGCTCGTGAGCAGCCCGAACGCCCACACGTCGACATCCAGTTCATCGACGACCCGGGCCAGCTGATCGATCTGGTGAGGCTCATAGAACTGCGCCTCGTCGCAGATCACCGCATGCAGCCCCGCCCCCTTGCGATGCTCGAGACTCACCACCCGAAAGAGGTCGACCGTGTGATCGAGAATCAGCGCATCGGCCGACACACCAAGTCGACTCGAGATCTTGCCGACCTGGCGGTCGAGTTGGGTGATCATCAAACATTCGAGTCCCCGACCAGTGAGATTGTGGCGAATCTGAAGGGCGACGGTGGACTTCCCCGAACCCATCGTCCCGAAGAAGAATTTGAGTTCGGCCATTGGACGCATCGTAGGACGTCACCTCGGCGGCGCGCCTCAGGTGTGGGCTCGACGACGCGTTCTTGGATCTGCGTTCGTCAATGAACGGATACCACCAGCAACTCGACCGCGACCGTTAGGATCCATGCCCAAATCGCTCATGACCACACCGCCGCACCAAAAGACGCCAGCTTCCGAGCCGATCGCGAGGGCCCACCCAAGGCTCCCGGTACTCGGCATTCCTCACCCCGCCCCTCGTAACGGCATCGCCGGCATGTTCGGCCGACCGGTTTGGAAGGAAGCTCGAAGCCCTATCGAGATTCGATCGCTTCGACGTAGTGCGCTGTGGCGAGGTGTCGGCGTGCCGCCCGGCGCCGGTCGTCCGATCTTGATCATCCCCGGCTTCCTCGCAGGCAAACGAAGTGCCTCGGCTCTCCACCATGTTCTCTCGGCCGCTGGTTGGGACGCCATCGTCGCTCCCGTCGGACGCAATGCGGGCCCGGCCCAGCACAGCGTCGATCGGTCCGAGCAGGCACTCCTGACACTCGGCTCCCGCACCGGGGAACCGGTCAGGATCATCGGCCACAGCCGAGGTGGACAGTTCGGGCGCATCCTCGCCGTCCGACATCCCGAATTGGTTTCACAGGTCATCGGCGTCGGCACCCCGCTCACCGTGAAGTACCCCTCGTACCTGGTCGTGAAGCTCCCAGCCGAAGCGCTCGACAAAGCGTGGCGCAAGGGAGCCTTCGGGCATGTCGACGTCCATCGCGAACAAGCAGTCGACGACCAGCGTTACCTGCCGTTCCCCGACCAGGTTGATCTCGTTTCGGTGTGGTCGAGATCTGACGGCATCGTCGACTGGCGTCTCAGCCTCGAACCTGCGGCCACCAACATCGAGGTGAAGGCCTCACACCTCGGCCTGATCAACAGCATCTCCGGTGTCCGGGGCATCGCCACCGGCCTGGCCCGGCTCCCCCACTGAACACCCCACTCAGCACCCTCACTCAGCACCCTCACTGAACAGCATTGGGCTGGCTGGGATCAGAGATCCAACCATTCCTCGATCTTTCGAGCCAGGCCATCGTCGTTGGATGAATGAATGATCTCGGTGGCGGCGTCCTTGGCATCATCGGTGGCGTTGGCCATGGCGTAGCTCCGGCCCGCCCACTCGAGCATCGTGACGTCGTTGTGGTTGTCACCGAACGCAACGGCATCGGCCGGATCGACACCGAGGTCGGCGCACAACTCGTCGAGTGCCAACGCCTTGGTGACCAAGCTGGCCGCAACCTCGATGAATCGGAGTCCGGAGTACGACGGAACCCCGTGATCGCCCAGCGTTTCGGCCACCGCCACATGGAGTTCGTCGATGCTGCGGTCTGGGTCGAAAACGAGGACCTTCTGAACACGCTGCGTCATGGCATCGAGAACGTCGTCCACCGGCGGCACGGGCGGCGCTTGCGGAACGATCAGCTCGAAACCGGGTTCGTAGGCCATCGAATCTTCCATCTCGATGGCGAACTTGGCTCCGGGAAAGGCTGCTCGCATCTCGACGATCAGCCCCTGGGCAACGCTCGGGTTCATCCAGTAACCCCGCACCAACTCGCGCGTGTTCAGGTTGCGGGTGATGGCACCGTTGGCGAACACCCAGTAGTTGCCCAGCCCGAGTGCCGCAATCACGTCTTG
This sequence comes from Acidimicrobiales bacterium, assembly GCA_037969565.1. Classification (GTDB taxonomy): domain Bacteria; phylum Actinomycetota; class Acidimicrobiia; order Acidimicrobiales; family SZUA-35; genus SZUA-35. The sequence continues at coordinate 22,453 of JBBKXQ010000060.1, forward strand.
AGCCACCATCTCCGGCCTCCCCGTTGCCGGCACCACGTGGATACCAGCGGCGGCCGCGGCATGGATGGCCCTGCGGACGCGGGAGGAAAGCGTTCCGTCGAGTCGCAGCATCGTGCCGTCGATGTCGGTGGCGATCAGCTTCGGTACGGCTGGACTCGACGCGGATCGGGACATCAGCGCAGGATGCCCTCGCTTGGACCAAAAGGGGCCGGCTGGAGGGGCCTGAGTCGGTGAGCGGTTCAGTGTGAGTGGTTCAGTCGGTGTCGAGCAGACGGCCGACGAGTGCGGCGACGGCTGAACGCTCTGACCGGGTGAGTTCGATGTGGGCGAAGAGCGGATGCCCCGAGAGCGCCTCGATCACCGACACGACGCCGTCGTGACGACCGACCCGGAGATTGTCCCGTTGGGCCACGTCGTGGGTGAGCACGGCCTTCGAGTTCTCGCCGAGCCGGCTGAGCGCCGTGAGCAACACGCTGCGCTCGAGATTCTGGGCCTCATCGATGATCACGAAACTGTCCGACAGGGTGCGGCCCCGGATGTGGGTGAGCGGTAGTACCTCGAGCATCTTTCGACGGTGGAGTTCGTCGAGCACGGCATCGCCACAGAGCGAGTCGAGGGCGTCGTAAACCGCAGCAGTCCAGGGCTGCATCTTTTCGTCTTCGGTGCCAGGGAGGTAGCCGAGTTCCTGACCTCCGACGGGAAGCAGAGGCCGGAAGACGAGCACCCGACGAAACCGATTCTCCTCGAGGGTCTGATGGATACCGGCGGCGATGGCCAGCAGACTCTTGCCCGTTCCGGCTGGCCCTCCCAGGCTCACGATGCCGATGCTGGTGTCGAGCAGGAGGTCGAGGGCCACCCGTTGCTCGGCCGACCGGGCACGAAGGTCGAACACCACGCGATCTCGAACGAGGTGCAGTGTCTTGTCGGCCTGCACCCGGGCCAGCCCCGACTGCGATCCACAATGCAAAGCGACACCGGTGTGAACCGGGAGGTCGCGGGCTTCATCGAGGTCGACCGCTCCATCCTTGAAGAGTTCGTCGATCGCACCCGTCGGCACATCGAGTTGGGTGAAGCCCGAGCCGATCGGCGAGGACGCAAGTTCGTTGCGGTATTCGTCGGCCTCGATCCCGAGCACTCCCGCCTTCAACCGGAGCGGCAGGTCCTTGCTGACGAGCGCCACGTCCTCGCCTTGGGCCAGCAATGCCACGCAGACGGCGAGGACTCGATGGTCGTGATTGCCGGTGGCCAGGGCCGCGGGGAGTGCGACGTCGACGTGGTTCGCTTCGATGCGCAGCGTCCCGCTCCCCATTTGGATGATGGTGTCGAGGCCGCCGTGTTGGAGGCGAAGCTCTTCGAGGACACCCAGGGCTTTTCGTGCGTTCCAGCCGAGGTCGGGATGTTTCCGTTTCGCCTCGAGTTCGAGAATTGCCACCACGGGGATCACCACGTCGTGCTCGTCGAAACGAAGCGGTGCCCGCGGATCGGCGAGAAGAACAGACGTGTCGAGCACGTAGGTGCGACGACGATCAACCGGAACTTGGGACATCAACAACCCCGTCTCTTTTCGACTGACAGCCGGTTTAGCAGTCGACCGACCACTCACCGCGGCAATTCGGTGCCCTTCACCGGCCGGCAAGCCGGAGTTCAGCTCTCGGCCTTCGCACAACTCTCTACCGGTGAACGGCGCCACTCTCTACCGGTGAACGCGCCACCACCTCGCGTGACAATGGGCCCGATTATGTGACGTAGATGTGAACGAGCTGTGACAAGCGACCCACCATGGCAGCAACGGGCCGTGTCGCGACAGCTATCCTTCCCCGGTCTTCGGAATAGCTGTTGTGATCCTCACCTCGGCGTTTCGCTTACTCAACCGAACACCCCTGGCAACAGGATGAAGGAGAGACCATGAAGCGCTCATGGAAACTAATGTTGGCCCTGCTCGCAGTGTTCGCCCTCGTGGCAGCTGCGTGTGGATCCTCTGACTCGACCGATGCCGGTGGTTCTGACACCACCGCGGCTGGGGCAGACACCACCGAAGCAATCGCCGACGGTTCCGACACAACCGAAGCAATGGCCGATGTGACCGCTGACTTCAACGTCGGCCTCACCTACGACATCGGTGGCCGCGGCGACCAGAGCTTCAACGACTCAGCCGCTGCTGGCGCCGACAGGGCCAAGGAAGAACTCGGTGTCACCGTTTCCGAAGCCGAACCCAACGCTGACGGTTCCGACCGGGCACAGCTCCTCCAGCTCCAGGCCGACAGCAGCGCCCTCGTGGTCGCCGTCGGTTTCCTTTTCGCCGGTGACGTTGCCGAGGTGGCAGCCGAGAACCCCGACGTGAACTTCGCCGTCGTCGACGATGCGATGCTCGACTTCGACAATGGTGGCGTGCCGCTGGGCGACAACATCGCCGGCCTCACCTTCGCTGAAGAGCAGGGCTCGTTCCTCGTTGGCGCCGCTGCTGCTCTGAAGAGCGAAACCGGCACACTCGGATTCATCGGTGGTGTTGGCGGATTCGGCCTCATCGAGAAGTTCGAAGCCGGCTTCACCGCAGGAGCCCAAGCGGTCAACCCCGACATCGTCATCATCCCGCAGTACATCACTCAGGCGCCTGACTTCGACGGCTTCTTCGCCGGCGACCGGGCCAAAGAAATCGCCCTCACCATGTACGGCCAGGGCGCTGACGTGATCTACCACGCAGCCGGCGGCTCCGGATCCGGTCTCTTCGAGGCGGCCAAGGAACAGAGCGAGTCCAGTGGCTCGAAGGTCTGGGCCATTGGTGTCGACTCCGACCAGTACGAAACCGCCGGCGCCGCGGTTCAGGAATACATCCTCACCTCGATGCTCAAGCGAGTCGACGTTGCGGTCTTCGAGATCACGCACGCTCAAGCAACCGGAGACTTTGCCTCCGGCAACACCGTGTACGACCTCTCGGCCGACGGTGTCGGCTACTCCACCACGGGAGGATTCGTCGACGACATCGTCGATCAGCTCGAAGCCTTCAAGGCCTCGATCATCTCGGGTGACATCGTCGTTCCCACGGCCCCCTGAGTCCGGCGCTGAGCCACTCGGCGCTCTCTATAGAAGCAGTCCGATCGGCCAATACGCCAACATGTGAATGAAAGAGCGGGATCGGACTACTGTCCGGTCCCGTTCATTCGTTTTGCGCTCCCTTGGAGCAAACACGTCCCACACTCACACCGAGGATCAGAAACTTGCCTGCGGCAATCGAACTCATCGGCATAACCAAGCGCTTTCCGGGCGTGATCGCCAACGACAACGTGAACCTCACCGTCGAAAATGGTGAGATCCATGCCATCTGCGGCGAGAACGGGGCCGGCAAGTCGACACTGATGAAGATCCTCTACGGAATGCAGCCCGCCGACGAGGGCACCATGATCGTCGGCGGTAAGGAGGTGCATTTCTCCTCCCCCACCGATGCGATCGACCTGGGCATCGGCATGGTCCACCAGCACGTCATGTTGGCCGACAACCTGTCGGTTCTCGAGAACGTGATCCTCGGATCGGAGCCGACCAAGTCCGGCGGCCGGATCGACTTCGACAAGGCACGGGTCCACCTGGCCGAGGTCGGGGCTGCCTATGGCCTCACCGTGCACGCCGACGACCTCGTCGAAACGCTCGAGGTGGGCGAACGGCAGCGGGTCGAGATCATCAAGGTGCTGTATCGCGGAGCCGACATCCTCATTCTCGACGAGCCCACCGCTGTCCTCGTCCCGCAAGAAGTCGAAGAGCTGTTCAGAAACCTTCGTGAACTGAAGGCCAGCGGTGCCACGATCATCTTCATCGATCACAAGTTGCAGGAAGTACTGGAGATCTCGGATCGCATCACCGTCATCCGACGGGGCAAAACGGTGGGAACGGTGAACGCCGCCGACGTCACCGCGGCTGACCTCGCCGAGATGATGGTCGGCTCAGAACTCCCGTCGCCGAGCACGACCGACTCCACCGTCACCTCCGACGTTGCACTCGAGGTTCGTGGGCTCACGGTCCTCGATGCCGATGATCGACGGGTGGTGAGCAATGTCTCGCTCAAGGTCCACAAGGGGGAGATCGTCGGGATCGCCGGCATCGAGGGGAACGGACAGACCGAGTTGGTGAATGCCATCGTCGGCACCGGCCCCGTCACCCGCGGCCAAATCGAGCTCCTCGGCGAAGACGTCACCACGGCTTCGGTCCGGCATCGGCGTGAAGCCGGTCTGGGATACGTTCCCCAGGACCGTCACCGAGAGGGCCTGCTTCTCGACGCACCCCTCTGGGAGAACGCCGCGCTCGGTCACCAGACAAAGCCTCCCTTCTCGAAGGGGTTCTGGATCGATCGGGCGGGGGCCCGTAAGCGCACCGAGGAGATCCGAGGTGAATTCGACGTGCGGAGTCCGAACGTCGATGTCTCGGCCCGAGCCCTGTCTGGCGGCAATCAGCAGAAGTTGATCATCGGACGAGAGATGACGGCGAACCCCGCGCTGCTCATCGCCGCCCACCCCACTCGTGGAATCGACGTCGGAGCCCAAGCCGACGTCTGGTCCGACATCCGGAAGGCTCGGGCGGCCGGTCTGGCCACGTTGTTGATCTCGGCCGATCTCGACGAACTGATCGGACTGTCCGACACGATCGTCGTGATGTTCCACGGAAAGCTCGTCGCCACCCTCGATCCAAACGACATCACTCCTCGCCTGCTAGGGAGCTACATGACCGGCGCCGCCAACGACACCACCGATGAGTCTGTCGGCGACGAGGGTTCGGATCCCGCGGACGCTGGAGGCTCATTGTGAACACGCCCCTGCTCCGACGGCTCGGGCTTGCCCTCGCCGCCCCCGCCCTGGCCGCCGTCTTCGCGCTCTTTGTCTCGTCGATTGTGTTGTGGCTGGCGGGCAGCAGCTGGATCGACACCTATCGCGAGATGATCTCCACGGCTTCGAAGCTCGAGACGATGATCGACATCCTGAATCGGGCAACCCCGCTCTACATCGCCGGGATCTCGGTTGCCATCGGGTTCAAGATGAATCTGTTCAACATCGGAGTCGAGGGGCAGTACGTCCTGGCCTCCTTCGTCGCGGCCTGGGTCGGCGCCCAGCTGGATCTGCCGGGCCCATTTCATGTCGCTCTGATCATGCTCACCGCCGTGGTGGTGGGCGCCTCCTGGGCCGGTGTGGCCGGCATCCTCAAGGTCACTCGTGGTGTCAATGAAGTGATCTCCACGATCATGCTCAATTTCATTGCCACCGGCGGCATCATCGCCGCCACCCTCCCCTATGCCATCGATGATCCCACCGATCCCAATCAGGGCACGGCCCGCATCGCCGAGTCTGGCTGGATGCCGAACCTGAACAGCTGGGTGCAGATTTTCACCCGAGACATCACCAAGGGTCGGAAACTCACGGGCGTGTTACTCGTTGCCGTGTTGGTCGGCGTCGCCTACCACATCATGATCAACCGGTCTCGCTTCGGGTTCGATCTCCGTTCGAGCGGCATGAACCCTGTCGCCGCTCGTGCTGGCGGTGTCCCGCCCAAACGAATGATCCTTCTGGCGATGCTCGCCTCGGGCGCAGTTGCGGGGTTGATCGGGATGCCCGAGATCCTCTCGACCAACCATTCCTACGATCAGGGGTTCGTGCAGGGACTCGGCTTTGCCGGAATCGCCGTTGCCTTGCTCGGTCGCAACTCAGCGCCCGGCATGGCGGTCGCAGCCTTGCTGTTCGGCTTTCTCGACACCAGTTCTGCTCCCCTTCAGGTCACGGGCACCGCATCGCCGGAGATCGTCGTGATCATGCAGGCAACGATCCTTCTCGCCGCCGTGATCGCCTACGAGGTGGTCAATCGGATTCGCCAGGCCGACGAAGTTCACCGGGCGGCGCTGGCCACGGCCAACCCAGATGATGATGCGACACCGTCGCAAAACGTAGGAGCAACGGCATGAACCGGTGGAATCAACTTCCTGCGTGGCTGCGATGGTCGGCCCTGGCCACCGCGGGGGTGTTCATCCTCGCCGTCGTGCAGTCGGTGAGCAACACCGAACTCCTCACCAGCCCCAACGCCTCCACCGGGATGCTGCGTTGGTCGATGCCGATCCTGCTCGCCGGGCTGGGCGGCCTGTTCTCCGAGCGTGTCGGTGTGGTCAACATCGGCCTCGAGGGCATGATGGTTCTGGGCACCTGGTGCGGCGCCATGGGAGCCATCGAACTGGGCCCCTGGGGCGGGTTGGTGGCCGGAATGATCGGTGGTGCCCTCGGAGGCCTGCTCCACGCGATCGCCACCGTTCAATTCGGTGTCGACCACATCATCTCCGGGGTCGCCATCAACATCTTGGCCCCTGGCCTCGCCCGGTTCCTGTCCGATCGTTTCTTCCCGCAGCGGGGCGGATCGATCTCCCAATCCCGACCCGGGCTCAAGGGGCTGGGCGATTTCACGATGCCGTTCCTGGCCGGCGGAAAGATCGGCGGGTGGAGTTCGCCCAACCTCTTTGGGTCCATCGCCGACTGGAAGATCTTCTTGATTTCCGACATGGCCGGACTGCTCCAGGGCCTCGTCACCTCACTCAAGTGGTTCACTCTGCTCGGGCTTCTGCTCGTGCCGGCCTCGTCGTGGTTCCTGTTTCGCACCCGCACGGGCTTGCGGATGCGCATCTGTGGCGAGAACCCGCAGGCCGGTGAGTCGCTCGGTGTCGACATCTACAAGCACAAGTACATCGGTGTCGTGATCAGTGGCGCAATGGCCGGCCTGGCTGGGGCCTTCATCGTCATCGAACTCACCGGCCTCTACCGTGGCGGCCAAACGCAGGGCCGAGGATTCATCGGCCTCGCCGCATTGATCTTCGGCAACTGGCGGGCGGGCGGGGTACTCACCGGCGCACTCCTGTTCGGCTATCCGTTCGCCATCTCGCTCAACGATTTCGATGCCAGCGGCAGCGGGGTCGCAACAAGAGGTCTTCTGCTCGTTGTTGCCATCGGGCTCGCCATTTATGGGCTGTACTCGATCGGCACGAAAGTCGAGGACGACGCCGATGATTCGGCCACGACCGACACAACCGAGAACGCCGGACTCCTCTCGGCCACTCCCACGGCGTCCTACATCCGCTCGGTGCGTAACCTCCGGGAATACTCCAACACCGTTCTGGCCGGGGTGCTCAGCGTGATCATCTTGACTTGGTATCTGCTCACCGACCGGGCGGCCGATTGGGTGCCGAACACCATGCCGTACGCATTGGTGTTGATCGTGCTGGTGTTCGCCAGCCAGAGTCTCAAGATGCCGGCCGCCGATGGCGAGCCCTATCGAAAGGGCGAGTCGTGATGGCCGGCCCTGCTGGTCGTTGACACTCACGCTCGAGCAGGCCCGCAGCCTGCCGAAGGTCCTGCTCCACGATCACCTCGATGGGGGGCTACGACCCGGAACGATCATCGAACTCGCGGCCGAAATCGGGCACGAGCTTCCGAGCACCAACATCGACGAGTTGGTTGCCTACTTCCGGCGCGGCGCCGATGCCCGCGACATCCTGCAATACCTCGACACGTTCAGCCATACGGTTCCGCTCCTACAAACGGCTTCGTCGCTCCAGCGGGTGGCCATGGAGGCTGCCGAAGACCTCGCCGCCGACGGTGTCGTCTACGCCGAGGTTCGATTTGCTCCCGAACTCCACGACCTGGGTGACCTCGACGAAACCATCGCCGCCGTGGTCGAAGGATTCGCCGCGGCCCGATCCGGTGGGAGCGGCATCACCGTCAACACGATCATCTGTGCCATGCGAACCGGGACCCGCTCGATCGAAATCGCCGAGGCCGCGGTCCGCTGGCAACAAGCCGGCTGGCAACAAGCCGGCTGGCATCGAGACGGAAGCGGAGTGGTCGGGTTCGACTTGGCCGGAGCAGAAACGGGCTTCCCGCCGTCCGATCACGCCGAGGCTTTGGCGATTGCCCGTCGAGGCCTCTCGCACATCACCATTCATGCCTCGGAGCCTCCGGGGTTGGAGCTGATTGCGGGAGCGTTGGAGCACGGTGCGGAACGGATCGGTCATGGGGTGCGCTTGATCGAGGACTGCACCTTCGACGCGGAAGGAAGTCTGAAGCTCGGGCCACTCGCCACCTACGTGCGAGACCGGCAAATCCCGCTCGAACTCTGCCCGTCGTGCAACGTACAGATCGGTGCCGTCGCAACGCTGGCCGATCACCCGGTCGGACCGTTTCTCCGGGCCGGGATACAAGCAACGGTGAACACCGACAACCGTCTGATGTCGGGAGTTTCGGTGTCCAGCGAGGTGGCAGCAGTCGCCAACACGTTCGACCTCTCGCCCTCGGAGGTCGAACAGCTGCAACACAACGCGGCGGCGGCCAGCTTCCAGTCACCGGCAGCCAAGGCCGCCCTCCACGAGCGAATCCGGTCCGGGTTCGCCGCTTCGGCCTGAGCCGCTCCTCACATCGCTCGGCCCCGCAGCGCCGACTCGTCGGCCGCTTTCTGCATCAGCCGCCACAACTCGGCCACGTGAGCGATCTCGGTGTTCTCGACACCAATGGACACACGAACCAGCCAGCTGCCGTCGACCACCGCCGGCGAGAGGAATGCTGACCCGGAGGTGTTGATGTCTTGGACCCACCGCAGCGTGTGCCGCTCCATCTCGTCGGCTGCCATGCCTTGCGGGGTGTGGCGGACACACACCGTCTGCAACTGCACGGGAGCCGCCACCGTCCACGACTCGCCAGCGCTGCGAACCTGAGCTTCGAGCCACTTTGCGTTCTCGAGATCTCGACGAATTCGGGCCTGGATTGCCTCGACGCCATCGAGACGGAGGTGGAACCACAACTTCAAGGCCCGAAAGCGGCGACCGAGCGGAATGCCCCAATCCCGGTACTGCGTCACCTCACCATCGGCCGGCGAGTGGAGATAGCTGGGGTTCGTGCTCATCACTCGGTTGAGCAACTCGACATCGCGCACATAGAGCAGCGAGCAGTCGAGGATCGTGCCCATCCACTTGTGTGGGTTCCATGAAACGCTGTCGGCCCCTTCGACTCCTTCCCAGAGGTGTCGGCATTCGGGCAGCAACATCGCCGATCCCGCCATCGCGGCGTCGACGTGTACCCACGCACCGTGGGACGCCGCCACGGCCACGATGTCGCCGATGGGGTCCATGGCCGTGACGCCGGTCGAACCGGTGCTCGCAATGACCGCAGCCGGTCGGCGCCCTGCCGCCACGTCGAGAGCCATCGCGTCGGCCAATGCGTCGGGCCTCATCGCATACGTCGTTGGATCGGTTTCGACCATTCGAATGTTCGACCATCCGATTCCGGCCAGCAGTGCGGCCTTCGCCACGGATGAATGCGCTTGCTCGGTGCTGTAAACGACGAGCGGCATCTCGGCAGCTTGGAGACCTCCGTGATTCTGACCGAGGTCGGTCGCTCGCTCTCGTGCCACCAACACCGCGGTCAACGTGGCGGTGCTGGCCGTGTCGCTGATGACACCGCGCCACTGGTCGGACAGCCCCGTCAACTGACGGAGCCAGTCGCACATCACTTCTTCAACCTCGGTCAGCGCTGGGCAGCTCTCCCACGAGATTCCGAGGCCACCGAGGCCGGACGAGGCAATGTCGCCGAGCACCGATGCGAGCGACGCGTTCGACGGGAACCAGCCGAAGTGCATCGGATGTTGAACCATCATCGACCCGGGAACGATCACCCGATCGAGATCGGCGATGACATCCTCGATGCGATCCGTTGACCGAGGCGGCGTGGCGGGAAGCGCCTTGCGGACGTCACCGGGTTGCACGGCAGCTCGCACCGGGCGCTCTTCCATGGTGTTGCGATGATCAGCGATCCAGTCGATGAGTGAGTGTCCGGCCTCGCGAAATTCCTCGGGTGTCATCCGAGCGCCCAGTGGACCAACGCCGTCATCAGGCGAGAAGAAGTCATGGCGCTGAAGATAGTGGCGGGTGCGCCACGAGCGGGAATGCTCCGTCGGAGCCCAAGATCCGTTAGCGTTCGGAACTCCGTGCACATGGTGGTCGACGCGTCCTATGAGAGCTCTGGTAATCGAAGACGAACCTGACATCGCACGCGCGGTCGCTGCGTGTCTTTCTCGGGTTGGCCTCTCGGTCGACGTCGCCGACAACGGCCATGATGGTTTGTGGCAGGCGTCAGAGGGCACCTACGCCCTCGTTGTGCTCGACCTCCTGCTTCCCAAAATGAGCGGAAACGACGTTTGTCGCTCGTTGCGAGCGCAGGGGGTCACCACGCCGATCCTCGTGCTCACAGCCCGCACCGCGAACGATGACGAGATCGATGCGCTGACCTTCGGCGCTGATGACTTCGTCCGAAAACCATTCTCGATCGACGTTCTCACTGCTCGCGCCATGGCCCTGATCCGCCGGGGAGAAGCCCGGTCCGGACCTCGGAAGCTCGGCGGCATCGAATACGACCCCACCACTCGGGAGTGTCGGGTCGACGGCAAGAACGTGCACCTGACCCCTCGGGAATCGCAAGTCCTCAGCACACTGCTCCACGCCGGCCGTCGCCCGGTCAGCAAACAGGAACTACTCCATTCGGTGTGGGGCCTCGACTTCGAGGGCGAGCCCAACGTCGTCGACGTCTACATTCGCTATCTGCGTCAGAAACTCGGGGCCGATCGCATCGTCACCACCCCGCGGGTCGGATTCCGCCTGGCGAATGACGGCTCAGACGGTGAAGTGGAATGACAACCATTCGGCGGCTACTCCTCGGCCTTCCGCTGCGTTGGCGTCTCACCACCGCCATGATGCTCGTTCTACTCGCCGTCATTCTGGTGGGCCTCGGCGCCTCGATCGTGGTTTGGCGACAGTGGCCCGAGCTCCACATGACGGCCTTCTGGCCGGCCGTGGTCATTTCAATACCTGTCGTGCTCGTGATCATCGGGGTCGCAGTATTTGCGGTCACCAGGTTCTCGCTCGCCCCGATCGTTCAGCTCACCGCCGATGCCAATGAGATCAACCACCTGAGACTGAGCGAGCGAGTGACCCGTCCGCCCGGCGGCGACGAGGTCGCGGCATTGGCCGACACGCTCAACGACATGCTCGACAACATCGACCGCGGTGTGACACTGCAGAAGCAATTCATCTCCGATGCCTCCCACGAATTGAAGAGCCCGGTCACGGCGATCCTCTCGAATGCCGACCTGGCCCTGTCGCCGGGCTCCACCGAGGACGAGTTGCGCGAGGCGCTCATGGTCGCCCAACGTAACGCCAGCCGGCTGGCCGAATTGATCGACCACCTCGTCGCCCTGGCGGTCATCGACGAAGCTGAGGGTCAACCCCATCATGGCCCGGTGAATCTCAACCAGATCGTTGCCAGTGAAGTCCAGACCCGGCAATCGACCCTGACCATCGAACTCGTGCTGCCGGAGTCGGCGAATGTGATCGGGAAGTCTCAACTCATGAGGTGGGCGATCGGCACCGTGCTCGACAACGCGATTCGCCATGCGTCAGGGAAGATCGTCGTCGCCGTGAATCGCGATGAACGCGGGTTCATCGTGAGTGTTGACGACGACGGCGAGGGTGTGCCACCCGACCAGCGAGAGCGCGTCTTCGAGCGCTTTGCCCGGGTCGAGCAGGCGAGGGGCCGAAACAGCGGCGGGGCCGGTCTCGGCCTCGCCATCGCCAAGGCGGTCACCGAGGCTCACGGCGGATGGGTCTGGGTCACCGACTCCCCGTTGGGAGGGGCCCGCTTCGAACTGGGTTTTGCCTTTGACGGCGAGTTGATGGACTGACTGAGTTCAATCGCCGTCGGCCCCGTTCGGGGAAGAGGCGACGGCTGTTGTGACACCGCGATCACCAAGCCAGACTGCGGGCCATGACCTTTGAACGAGTTGGAGTGATCGGTGCCGGGCTGATGGGGTCGGGGATCGCAGAGGTCTCGGCCCGGGCCGGCATGCACGTGATCGTTGTCGAAGCCTCGCCCGAGGCCACCATCGCCGGTCGGAGCCGAATCGAGAAGTCGCTGGGTCGGGCCGTGAACGCCGGAAAACTCGCGCCGGAACAGGAAGCGGCAACCCTGGATCGACTCCGGTTCACGTCTGACCTCGGCGACCTCGCCGACCGCGAGCTGGTGATCGAGGCGATCATCGAGGACGAGGGGGCGAAAACCTCGGTGTTCCGGACGCTCGATGATGTGGTCGAGGCCGACGACGCCGTGCTCGCTTCCAACACCTCATCGATTCCCATCATGAAACTGGCGATGGCCACCCGACGTCCCGAACAGGTCATCGGTGTGCACTTCTTCAACCCCGTCCCGGTCTTGCACCTTGTCGAGTTGGTGACGTCACTGCACACATCGGAAGAGACCCGCCAACGGGCGACGGCCTATGCCGCCGAGCAACTCGGCAAACGAGTGGTGAACTCACAGGACCGAGCCGGCTTCATCGTCAACGCCTTGCTCATCCCCTACATCCTGTCGGCCATCCGCATGTTCGAATCTGGATTCGCCAGCAAGGAAGACATCGATCAGGGCATGGTCACCGGCTGCGCCCACCCCATGGGGCCCCTCGCATTGGCCGACCTCATCGGTCTCGACACCACCATGGCCGTGGCCGAATCGCTGTATGCCGAGTTCAAGGAGCAGCTCTACGCTCCCCCGCCGCTACTGGCCCGCATGGTCGAAGCCGGGCTGCTCGGGCGCAAGAGCAGCCGCGGCTTCTACGACTACCGCCGGTGACCAGATTCAGCGGCGGCTGAAGATCCGCAGCACATACCAGAACATCGTCATGAGCGAGCCGAACAGCGCAACCGCGGCGCCGACATGGGCCCACGCCGGATAGCGACGGATGATGTTCTGGGTCTGATAGAGGATCGAGGCTCCGGCCAGTGCAACCATTGCCACGCTGAACACGAGGCCGAGATTGAAGCCGGCGAAGATGCTCACCACGATCAATGCAAGGGCCGCCAGTGAGCCCCACATGATGAGCGGACGAAGGAAGCTGAGGTCCTTGCGGGTGACGAACCCGACCAGTGTGAGGCCGGCGAACATCAGGCCGGTGACCACCGCTGCGCCCCAGACATCACCGGTGCCACCATCGGTTCTGTTGAAGACGTAGAAGAGGAACGGGGCGAAGATGACGGCCTCGGCGAGTGCGATCCCGAACAATCCGCCGTACTGGGCTGCCGGGTTGTCGATCTTGGAGACCGTCATCGACGTGATCCAGTTCACGATGGCAAAACCACCGAGCATGACGAGCCAAACAGGCCCGCCGCTGGTGAAGAAGAAGTTGTACAAGCCCTCGGCCGCGCCGAGCATGAAGAGCAGGGTTTCGAAAACGATGAACGCACCAACGGCAAGACCGAGGTGCTGGTAGACCCGAACGAGGAAGGCTGCACGATCCTCGTCGGTGCCGTGGATGACCGGCGTCATCGTCGGTTGATTGGCGGTGGGTTGATTGGCGTACGCCATCAGCATTCCTTCGTAATCGTCAATGGGGGTGTGATTGTCGTGGCCGCGAACGGCCGGTGGATGTTCTCCGGTACGAACGTCGGAGTTCCGACATCCGTTCCCGAGGCATCCGATATTCGGAGATGTCCGAGATTCAGTTTCAAGCAATTCAGCAATTCAGCAACACGGCATTCTTCAGACTCGTAGTAACCATCGCACATCCGGACTGCTTCCCGCTGATTCTCAATCCCGTTAGGGTAATGACTCGTGACCGCGTCCAAACGAGCTGGCATCAGTGAGATCCACGACGCAGCACTTCAGCGTCTGCGCCAAACTGATCAGCGCTACACCGAGAATCGGCGGAAACTCGTTCAGGGTTTACACGACGCCGACGACCCGCTCACGATCATCCGACTCCTGGAAGTGACGCCGCGGCTGGCGCAGAGTTCGGCCTACCGGAACCTCACTGTTCTGGAGGAAGCCGGTGTGGTGCATCGCATCGTCACGGGCGATGATCATGCCCGATTCGAGCTGACCGAGTCCGTCACCGGAACTCATCACCACCACCTGGTTTGCACCGACTGCGGAACCGTTCTCGATGTCGGACTCAGCGATGAACTCGAGCATCTGCTCCACGATGAACTCGAGCGCGCTGCCTCGGCGAGAGGATTCGAGGGGGAAACCCATCGCATCGACCTCGTCGGCCGTTGCGCTGAATGCCGAGAGACGGCCTAGAGCGACGGTTTGATTCCGTAGTTCTCGCCGCCGCCGAGCGCGAGAACGTCGTCGAGCCATGTCGTGCCGTACGAGTCGGTCACTTCTTGGGTCATGTCGGATGGTTCACCCTCGGCCGTGGACTCCAGGGTCCAGGCCTGACGCTTGTAGGTCCAGTTCTCACGGTGGAGGCGGTGCGCTTCCTTCCACCACGGAACGGCCGCCGCCTTTCCCTCGACGCCACCGCCCTCTCGGCGATAGAGGAACTGACCCAACTCGAAACAGGCGGCGGCACGGGCGTGATCGGACGGCCGAGGCTGGGAACGCTCGACGACTTCCTCGGGACTCAGCGCAAAGCGGCTGTCCGCGCCCTTGTTCACCCAATCGACGATGGCAGCGCGGTAATCCTCGGCCACGTCGGGAATCTTCTTGATCTCGGTGAGTGCCACCTTCATGCGATCGGGCAGGTCATCACTGATCTCGCGTGCACGAAGTGGGCTCGCCACGATGGTTGCACTTTCGGCCGGGCGAACCAGCGTGCCGCTCTCGTCGATCCAGACCGCCATCGGCACATTGATGATGCCCAGCAGTTCGTCGATCAGATGGGACGAGTCGATCAGCGATGGATGGGTCGGTGAAGCCGCTTCGATCCACGGCGTTGCCTTGGTCGGATCGATGTCGAGAGCGACGGTGACGACCGTGAGGCCGTCGGCCTCGAGTTCTTCATGCAGTGCCTGCCACCCGGGCAGGCTGGTGCGACATCCTCACCACGAAGCCCAGGCGACCAGCAGCACCTTGCGGCCGTGAAGAGCCGACAGCTTGAACGGATTTCCGTCGGCATCGGGAAGTTCGAGGTCGGGCATCGTTGCCGTGCTGAGTGCTCGACCTCCCGACTCCGGACCAAGGGCGTGGAGACCACGGGAATCGTCGGACACCAGCGGCATCTGCAAACGCTCCGACAGCACCGGCACGGACAACTGTCCGTTTCCCAGGTCGGCGGCGGGGGCCGGCACACAGATGTCGCCCTTGCACAGGCCCTGCGGTTTGGACTCCCAGCCGGTGCGGGCGGCGAAGTCGGCCGCAGACACGGTCATCGCATCAAGAATCATGGAGCCGGACCCTAGGTCACGGCGAGCCGATGAGCGAGAATGAGCGGGTCATGGAACTCTCGCGGTTGGCCGAAACATCGAGGGCGGTTTCGTCGACGCGCTCGAGATCGGCGAAGATCGCCCTGCTCGCCGACCTGATTCGTGACCTCGACCCGCCAGAGGTCGAACCCGGCATCGGTCTGATCGTCGGTTCGCCTCGTCAGGGCAAGATCGGTGTCGGCTGGGCCACCGTTGCGAGCGTCGCGTTCGAACCGGCCGAACGGTCATCGCTCACCGTTGGCGACGTCGACACCCTCTTCGAGGATTTGGCCCGAGCCGTCGGGCCGGGATCAACGGGCCGTCGCAAAGAGCTGCTCAGTACGACCTTGTGCCGAGCGACCGACGGCGAACTGGAATTTCTGCGTTCGGTGTTGGTCGGCGAGCTGCGGCAGGGGGCGCTGGCGGGTGTCGTGAGCGACGCCGTCGCCGTCGCCGCAGGTGTGCCGAAGGATTTGGTGCGACGGGCAGTGATGTTGCGGGGCGATCTCGGATCGGCGGCCCTCACCGCGCTGATCGATGGCGCCGCCGGGCTCGAGGCGGTCCGTCTCCGAGTTGGGCGGGCGATCGACCCCATGCTGGCCTCCACCGCTGCCGACCCGGCCGAGGCCCTTCTGTCGACGGGGACATCGCTCGTGGAGTGGAAGCTCGATGGCGCCCGCATCCAAGTGCATCGTGACGATGACGATGTGTGGGTCTTCACCAGAAACCTCAATGACGTCGCGAACCGACTTCCGCATGTGGTCAGCGTCGTACGAGCCATGCCGGCCCGACAACTGGTTCTCGACGGCGAGGTGATGGGTTTCAACGACGCTGGTGCCCCTCATGCCTTTCAGGACACCATGAGCACGTTCGGAACCGAGATGGACCGTCCGGACAACATGGTTCTGCGCCCGTTCTTCTTCGACGCCATGCTCATCAACGATCAAGATCTGCTCGACGAACCGCTGAGTATCCGGCGAGCGGCGATGCTCGACGTGGTGGGCCCCCACTCGATACCGGCGATCGAGACATCGGATCCGATTGTGGCGCAACAGCATCTCGATGCCGCCATCGCCGCCGGCCACGAAGGGGTGATGATCAAGTCGCTGCACGGTGCCTACGAGGCAGGTCGCCGGGGCAAGTCCTGGCAGAAGATCAAGCCGGTGTACACCCTTGATCTCGTGGTGCTCGCCGCCGAGTGGGGACACGGAAGGAGGCAGGGCTGGCTGTCGAATCTGCACCTCGGGGCCCGAAACGCTGATCCCGACGGCCCTCCGTTCCTCATGGTCGGGAAGACGTTCAAAGGCCTCACCGATGACTTGCTCGAGTGGCAGACCGCGGCGTTCCTCGAGCGAGAGATCAGCCGAAGTAGCTCCGGGCACACGGTGCATGTCAACCCCGATCTCGTCGTGGAGATCGCCGTGGACGGCGTGCAGAAGTCCACCCGTTATCCCGGTGGTGTTGCCCTTCGTTTCGCCCGTGTGCGGGGTTACCGGCCCGATCGCGCTCCGGAATCCGCCGACTCCATCGACAACGTTCGACTTCTGCTCCCCGGCGCCCGCTTCGGTTGAGCGCCCGAATTGGCGAGACCGCCGATTCTCTTCACCAAATTGGCATCAACAAAGTCGACACCAACGGGAACCGTTTCGTACTGTCGGGCGTCATAGAGTCCGTCGGCCGGTGCGGCATCGGTCGGGAAATGGGAGAGAACCATGTTGAACCGTCGTTTGGTGACGTTGGCAATGGCTTTTGTGTTCTTTGCGAGCGCCTGTGGCGGTGGCAGCACAGGAGACGCCACCAGCGGTGACGACTCGAGTGGCGACGGCGGTGACGGCAGCACCAACGCCGACGAGTACGTCTATGAGTCTCCCCTCGGTGACTTCCTGGGATGGAACAACGGGGTCGACTTCGATGAGGAAGCAGCTCAGGCCCAGGCTCAGGAGCAGGAGCGGCTGGTCCAGGAACAGATCGCCGTTTGTATGCGTGGGGAAGGCTTCGAGTACAAGCCCGTCGATTATGGCGGCGCGAACTTCGGTGTAGCAGTCGACGATTCTTCGCTGCCCGAAGCGGAGCAGTGGGGCAGCCGTGCGTGGACCGAGAAATACGGTTTCGGCATCACGACCCAGCGGTTCCCCCAGGCCCAAGTCGGTCCCGACCTGGTTGGCTATGACGATTCGCTCTACGGCGGACCGGGAGAGGAGTTCGTCGATCCCAACCAGGAGTACATCGATGGCCTGACCCCCGACGAGCAAACGGCCTACTTCGCCGCCCTCTACGGTGCTCAAGACCAGTACCCCGTCTTCCCGTGGGAAGAAGAAGGCCGCGACCCGACCGATGCGGAGATCGAGGAGATGAACCGGTTCTGGGAAGAGGAATACGTCCCGACCGGCTGCCAGAACGAGGCCTATGAGTCCACCAACGGCAACAACGGCTTCGGCCCGGACGAAGAGATTTACGGTCAGTGGGAAGAGGAGTTCGGCACCCTCATGGAGGACATGTACGAGCGAGTCCAGGCCAGCCCCGAACTGATCGAATACCGAGCCGGCGTCGAGGCTTGTGTCAGTGAGAAGGGATTCGACTATCTCGTACAGGACGAGATGTACACCTACTTCGAGAACAAGATGCAGGAAATCGGCCTCGACTACCAGGATCCGCTCGAGGGAGTCGACACCACCGACTTCACCGATGAGGACTTCCAGGCGGCCTACGAGGAATATCAGAACAAGCCCCTGCCCGCCGATCAGCTCGCGCTGCTCGCCGAGGTCCAGACCGAGGAAGTGGGAATGGCTGTCGCCGGGTTCGATTGTGGTGGCGGTTGGGAGAACGAGTCGAAGGTGACGGACAGGGTCCGAATCGAGCTGGAGCGACAATTCCTGATCGACAACGCCGATGGTCTGGCGGAGTACGAGGGTGTGTTCGGCCAGAACTGATGACGTCCACAACTGATTGTTTCGGTCACTTCCGAGTCGAGGTCTTTTCATGAACCGTCGAACCATCCTGGCCATGGTGGCCGTCGTCGCCGTGCTGTCGGCCGGGATCGGCTGGGTTGCCGGTCAGCGGATCAAATCCCCGGCCGAGATCGCCGCCGATGCTGAACCACCAGCTGCGTCATTGATCACGGTGCCGGTCGAAGAGCGCGAGTTGTCAACGAGCGTGATCATCCGGGGCCAGATCGAGTTCGACGACGCGGCCGAGATTCCCGTCAAACCCGGGCCATCCGGTGCAACCATCATCACCGGCGTCACGAAGGCGCCCGGCGATCAGCTACTCGAAGGCGAAGTGGCCATCGAGGTCGCCAGCCGGCCCCTGTTCGTTCTCGAAGGCGAGTTGCCAGTTTTCCGACCACTCGGACCCGGTGTCGAGGGACCCGACGTTCGTCAACTCGAAGAGGCCCTCAGCCGTTTGGGTTACAGCCCGGGAACGGTCGACGACGTCTATGACAATGCAACCGAGGAGGCGGTGAGCGCGTTCTACCGCGCTGCTGGGTACTCCCCCAACGAGCCGACCACCGATGAATTGGATCAACTCGAGTCGGCCCGTCAGCGTGTGCGCCTCGCGAACGAGTCGCTGCGATCGGCACGGGCCAACGCCAACAGTGGCGGGATTCCCGAGTCGGTTCGGTTGCAGACCGAGCAGTCGGTGCGCCAATCCGAAGAGGGAGTGGCTGATGCCAAGACCCAACGACAACGTGCAGTCACCGCCGCTGTCGCCGAGCGCGACGGCACCGTCGCCTCGATCAACAACACCAAGGTTTCGCTTGCCAGCGCCGAGTCCCGTCTGGCCGGCGCCTTGGCCGGCACCCACCCCGACACCGGGGAACCGCCCACCGACGACGAGTTGGCCGACCTCCAGTTCGATCGGAACGACCAGAAAGCGAGGCTCGCCGAGCTCGAGAAATTCCTTCCGGTCACCGAGGCCGCCATCGCCGAGACGAAGCTGCAGCAGGATCGAGCAGTGGTGGACGCCGAGGCCAACTGGGCGATCGCGGTGGCCAGCCGCAAGGAGACCTATGCGCAATACAGCGCCGACAACGGTTCGGCCGAGCTGATTCGGGCGGCCGAAACCGAGGTCCGGTCAGCCAACGAAGCCTTGGCCAAGCTCGATAGCGGGATCGGCACGTCATTCCCGAGCAATGAACTGCTGTTTCTACCTCAGCTGCCTCGCGAGGTGCAGCTCGTCAACGTGCGTGTCGGCGACACACCTCAAGGCTCAGCGATGACGGTCACCGGCTCTGGCCTCGTGATTCGTTCGTCGGTTTCGGTTGCTGATCGTCCCCTGGTCAAGGAAGAGGTCGAGGGTCTGATGGAAGACTCGAACCTCGGAGTTTCGGTTCGGGTGCGGGTGGCGTTCGTCGCCGACAGCCCGGGTGGCCCGAACGCCGGAGCCGACCGGTTCGCCATCCGGCTCGAACCCCTCGACGAGATTCCCGAGGATGCCTACAACCAGAATCTTCGGGTCACGTTGCCGTTCGAATCCACCGGCGGCGCCGTCCTCGCCGTTCCGCTCGCCGCCCTGTCGGCCGGTGCCGACGGCTCCTCACGGGTTCAGGTGGAACGAGCAGGAGGCACCGTCGAAACGGTGTCGGTGACCACCGGCCTCCTTGCCCGTGCACTGGGCCTCGTCGAGGTAACCCCGATCGACGGAGGTCTGGTGGCCGGCGATCGAGTGATTGTGGGACGCAACAATCCGACGGCTGAAACCGACACCGGAAGCTCTGACTCGACCACCGATTCGACCACCGATTCGACCACCGAGACTGAGTCGGGCCAAGAACCGGCCTCCGGCGGTTCGAGCGACTCCACCGTCGTAGAAGCAGGCGGGTGAACGGTGGCCCTGATCACGGGTCCCCCAACCAAAGTCGCCGTCGTCGAGTTGATCGGCGTTTCCCGAGTCTTCGACAGCACACCCCCGGTTGAAGCGCTGAAACCAACCGACCTCACGATCTTCGAGGGTGATTACCTCGCGATCGTCGGACCGTCGGGGTCGGGAAAGTCCACGCTGTTGCATCTGCTCGGACTCCTCGATCAGCCGACTTCAGGCGTTTACCGCCTCGACGGCATCGACACCCAGCAATTGAGCGAGCGGGAGCGGGCCGGGGTGAGATCGGCCCGGATCGGCTTCGTCTTCCAGTCGTTTCACCTTCTGGCCCATCGAACCACCGTCGAGAATGTGATGCTCGCCGAGATCTATAGGCCCGGCTCGCGGCGTCAACGCCGAGAGCGCGCCGTGGCGGCGTTGGAGCAGGTCGGCCTCGGCCACCGGCTCGACACCTACCCCACCACACTCTCTGGCGGCGAACGACAACGAGTTGCGGTGGCCCGCGCGCTCGTCGCAAAGCCGAGTCTGTTGCTCGCCGACGAGCCGACAGGCAACCTCGACTCGGCAACGAGCGCTCAGATCCTCGATCTCTTCGACGAACTGCACCGTCAGGGACTCACGCTGGCTGTCATCACCCACGACGACGATGTGTCGGCTCGAGCTGAACGTCGCGTCCGGATCCGAGACGGCCTGATGTCGGCCGTCGAGGAGAACCGGGGCTCCGGCCTCCCAATCGGTGGTGGTTTCCTTGCCTGAACCGGTGATTCCGGGCGTCACGATTCTGGAAGAGGATCTCGGCGAATCCCGTCCCGCCGTGCCGCGATCGCATCTCTCGGTTCGCGACTTGCTGAGCGAAGCCACCATCGCGCTCACCGCTCGACCCGCCCGCACGGTGCTCACCGCAATGGGCACGGTTCTCGGTGTTGCTGCTCTCGTCGCAACGCTGGGGTTGGCCAAAACGGCGGGCAATCAGATCGTTTCCCGCTTCGACGAGTTGGAAGCAACGTCGGTCGTTGTTCGACCACCCCAGGATCGGGGCGGCGATCCGTCCCAGCAGGACAATCCTCAGGCCAGCGCCATCCCCTTCGATGCCGGCGACCGCCTCGAGCGACTCAATGGGGTGGTGGCGGCGGGAACGAAATCCGACGTCAACGTGAGCGGACAACTGGCAAGATCCGTTCCCCTCATCGATCCGCTCGGGCAGAGTGAATTCAACATCCCGGTGATCGCCGTCAGCCCCGGACTGTTCGCAACCGTGCGTACCGAACTCGTGAACGGGCGTGTGTTCGATGAGGGACACAACGAGCGGGGCGACAACGTGGCCGTCCTCGGACCGGGGGCCGCTCGAAGGCTCAACGTGAATCGAGTCGACAGCAGTCCCGCCATCTTCGTCGGCGACACCACGCTGGCCGTGATCGGGATCATCGCCGACGTGGCCCGAGAGCCCGAGCTGCTCAACGCCATCATCATTCCCGACGGCTTCGCTCGCGAACGCTTCGGCCTCCAGGCTCCCGGAGAGGTGCAGGTCGAAGTCCAGATCGGGGCCGCCGAATTGATCGGAAGCCAGGCCGCCATTGCCCTGAATCCCAACGACCCGGAAGCGCTGCGAGTGAGCTTGCCGCCATCACCTCGCCAAGTTCGGTCATCGGTCGAATCCGACGTCAACGCGCTTTTCCTCGTGCTGGGTGCCGTCTCCTTGCTCGTCGGTGCCATCGGCATCGCCAATGTCACCCTCGTTTCCGTTCTCGAGCGCACCGGCGAAATCGGTCTACGTAGGGCGCTCGGTGCTACCCGTCGCCATGTGGCTGTGCAGTTTCTTTTCGAATCGGCTGTACTCGGCGCGTTCGCCGGCCTTCTCGGCACCAGCGTGGGAATCCTCACAGTTGTTGCCGTGTCGGCCAACCGAGAATGGACACCGGTGCTCGACGCCTGGCTGCCGCTCATAGCGCCCGTTCTCGGCGCCGGAATCGGCCTGCTGGCCGGCACCTATCCGGCCTGGAAGGCTTCGGCCACCGAACCCATCGCCGCCCTCCGCTCCGGCGCCTGAACCGGCCCGGTGAAGTTGGGGCGTGCTGGCGCCGCCTGGTTGGGCGGGGCCAGGGGTGTTCAGTT